>RPRC01000222.1 GCA_003857395.1 Geobacter sp. | reverse complement strand
TGGGTGACCGGATATTGATGCTCGAACACTCCATCTATTCGGTCATTTCTCCCGAAGGTTGTGCCGCCATCCTCTGGGGCGATGGAACCAAGGGAGAACTTGCTGCCGAGGAACTGAAGCCAACGGCGCAAGACCTGCTTGAGTTGAAAGTCATCGATGAGATTGTCGCGGAGCCAATAGGTGGGGCCCACCGGGATTACGAAACCACGGCGAAGCACGTGCATGAGGCAATTGCGCGAAACCTTGCCGAATTGCGGGGGCTTTCCTTGAAAAAACTCGTTGAGGGACGCTATGCCAAATTTCGCCAGATGTCACGGTTTACGGAATGATTTTGATCGAGCCTGTGTTTCACAGGTGTCTGCTTGAGGAAAAGGGGCCCCGGATGGCGGCCCCTTTTACCGTTTTGGGGGTAGTATGAAAGAACGTCTGCAGAAAATACTTTCACGGGCCGGGGTGTCTTCCCGACGTGCCGCGGAAGAGATCATCCTTGCCGGTCGTGTAGCCGTGAACGGGGTCGTGATCAGTGAAATGGGTGCCAAGGCTGATCCTGATCATGACACCATAACCGTTGATGGCAAACGGCTCGGTACCGATACCGCTCGGGTGTACCTGGTTCTCTACAAGCCGGCCGGGTACATGACTACGTTAAAGGACCCGCAAGGCAGACCATTGGTAACCGATCTTCTCAAGGGTATCCGGGAAAGGGTCTATCCCGTTGGGCGGCTTGACTACAATACGGAGGGGGTGCTGCTCCTGACAAATGACGGAGAGTGGGCAAACGCGCTTGCACACCCTCGCCATGAAGTTGACAAGGAGTACCATGTCCGGGTCCAGGGCCAGGTTTCACCTGTGCAAATTCAACGGCTGACAGCCGGTGTCGAACTGGAAGATGGAATGACCGCACCTGCACTTGTCCGCGTCATTCGCGAGAGTGATAACAACACCTGGCTTTCCATTACCATTCACGAGGGGCGCTACCGTCAGGTGCGCCGCATGTGCGAGGCGGTGAGTCTGTCCGTAGTTCGTTTGAAGAGGGCCCGTTACGGCTTTCTTGGTCTTGAGGGTTTGACAGCCGGGAAATTTCGTTTTCTGACCGCAGAGGAGGCGGAACGTCTGCGTCGGTCAAGCCGTGGAGACAGCGCTGTCCAGACACCTGTCCCTGCCCTCGAGAAGTGCCGTGAACAAACGACCCCTGGAAAAAATCCGGATGGAAAAAAGTCGTTTTACGGCAAAAAGCGAAATACGACAGCATTGGTCCCGGAAAAAAGCCGTGGCAGGCGTCGCCAACCCTGATTTCTGATTCCAGAGGTGCCTGCCGGGGAATCTGTTGCCGGTGCAGTATTGCCTTGATTATTGCCAGCAGGTCGGACGGCAGGATATAGCTCTTGGTGTTCGGTGCCGTAGCAAGCTTCTGCAATACGCCCACATAACGGTTTCCCAAGAGGAACATGGTTGGGAGTTTCTTGTCAATCGGTCAGCCTTTTTTAATCACAAGCTTGTCGCCGGCAATAGCGACAATTATCCCGCGATCCCCGAGCTGCAGCTGTTCATCAGATATATAGGACCACTCGTCGGAGCCGAGCACTGCAATGGGAAAGCGGATAACACCTCCGGGGCAGGTGGCATCGTTGGCCTTCACGACGATGCCGGCTTTGCCAATGATTGCATCCTTGCTTTGTCCGGAAAGGGTCGTTGTTTCCTGTCGGAAGAATCGAAACCAGCCATAGGTGAAAATGCCGGACAGGATAACCCAAAGTGCCAGCTGCAGTGCCAGTGAGTCAAATCTGAAAATGAATGATAACAGTCCCACAGTGATGGCTGCCAAGCCAAACCAGATTATGGTGAAAGAGGGGACCAAAATTTCGAAGACGGTGAGGATGATTCCGGCTGTAATCCAGATCCAGGGTTGCACGCAGTTTGCCTCCATGGGAATATCGGCTAGTGTCTCTGTAAAGTAATAAAGTCTTTAGTCTGCCGCAAGCGACCGGCTATGTCAATGGAATGCAGGAGCAAGAACGTTGAAAATATGCCGTTTCAGAGGGTTTCGTCACTGTTAGGTTAGATTACTTTCGTCTTTTTGTCAGCAAAACAAGCCTGAGACTGTACCTGTACCAGTAAAACAAATTTTGCCTGTTGCTGGTTGTTTCTATTGACCAACCGTCATTGTTGCGGCAGAATTAGGCTGTTGGGTAATCCAATTGCAAGAAAGCTTGTCTTCAGGGGGTTCTGCGCCATGAGATTCACAGTTGTGTTGTCCGTACTGTTCCTTGGCCTCTCAGTGATTGCAAGTGCTGATATTTACCAGTGGGTTGACAATAAAGGAGTTGTCAATTTTACCGATAACATCGAGTCCATCCCGAAAAAATATCAAAAAAAGGTGAAAATTCTATCATCGGATGATTCCAGCCAGGAGGTTCCTGCTTCTGAGCCTGCGCAGCCTGCCGAACAGGACGTTTCCGCAGCGCAACCTCAGCAATCTTTTCAACAGCAAAAAATATTTGGTGGGCATGATGAGATGTGGTGGCGTTCCCAGTACGGAACTTTGCGTGGAGAGCTTGCCCGACTCCAGGCCAATCTCCCCTCCAAGCGGGCGGAAGCAGAGCAGCTGCGCCGAAAACTGGTAATTTATACTTACGCGCGTAATAGGGTTGCGTATCAGGATAAGTTGACCGAGGTTCACCGGGATGAAGGAAGGATCACCACCCTTACGGAACAACTCTCATCTCTGGATATGCAGGCCTCCGCTGCCGGAGTTCCGTTTGAGTGGCGTCAATAGGTCGCGGCATTGTCAAGGCTGAGGCAGCTTTATCTTTTTCTTCGTTGACACTGGTAGTAAAAACATGTATAAAAATTTTCCACCTTTCGGATTAAGTTGTTAGTATTTAATCGCGGCTGGTTACAAAAAATAGATATGGCGGCGTAGCCAAGTGGTAAGGCAGAGGTCTGCAAAACCTTTATTCAGCGGTTCAAATCCGCTCGCCGCCTCCAATAAAAACAAGGGGTTAGCCAAATATGGCTAGCCCCTTGTTTCGTTCGCGTGGCCTCTCGCGTGGCCTTTTTTTTGAATGACGCCTTTCCTGAAAAAATTCATGGGGCATGACATGCTGTTCCATCTCTGCATGGCAACGCATCAAGTGTAAGACATTCACTGATATTTATTGCCAAGAAAGCTCCCCGAAGAAGTCTCTCCACCTGGCTAATAGTTTTTACACCGCACTCCTTCAAACTCACTTTACAGTCATTTATGGAAATAGATTAGAGCATTTTATTGGTTACCCGGCAAATAGCCCATAATATAGGGTTATTTTGTGGGTAATATGTCATTACGCGATGTTTTCTTTTCTCCCGTTGAAGTCAATACTACCGCCGACGGGAGAATTCATGGAAAACACGAAAGCATTGCTTGGGGCACGGATCAGGGAAATTCGCAAGGCTCGCGGTTTGACTCAGGAGCAACTCGCGGAGATGATCGATGTCGAGCAGAAACATGTCAGCCGGATTGAGTCGGGAAAGAATTACCCGTCCATTGACCTGCTCGAAAAAATGGCCGCTGCCCTCAAGGTTCCCTTGATGGGGTTCTTCGACTTCATGCACATGCAAGACGTTGATGAAAGCGCCGTGAACCTGGAAAAGATGTTGCTGGAGCTGGACCGGGATTCGAGGAAAATTGCCTACAGGTTGATAAGGGCCACAATCAAGGTCCTGAAAGATATCTGAACTCCCGATCTTTTTCCTGTGCGGCCGGGGAGGCTTCCGCATGCGCGCCGTTTCAAAGAATCAAAGGATATTTTGCCGCACATGCGGCATTCGTCGAAAATGCCCGAAGTCACCTACGGATTCCGTCAGTTTCACACTTAACTGCAGTCCGGTTTCCGATGACCTCGGAAATCCCACCTGAAATACCACAATCCCATCTTGTTGCTGATTACCCGAACCGAGTTTTAAAAGTTTTATTTGTTTCCCGACGCCAAGATGATGGATTTTTTCATATTTTAAAACATTTGCATTGTCTGATTAATTAAAACCAACTGCGTGGCCTCGTAATTATTTAGATATGAGAATAATTCTGAACGGGGGTGAGACCATGGGCGGCCTGATGAGGCAACGTGACATGATGGAATTCATGCAGATATCACGATCAACTCTCTGGCGTATCATGCAACAGGAGGATTTCCCCAAACCTGTGGTCCTGATGGGCTTGAGGAGGTGGCGTCGCGAAGAAATCGAGACCTGGCTCCGGTCAAGGCAGGATGAAGCGGCAGCTTTAATGCAGTCGGCTGGCTGAGTGATTACGCTGAAATCGAAAGTGTCATGAGGTGTCAGGGGTGGGTGAATCGCCAGGAGATCGTTCAGAGAATACCCCCCGGCTTCCTGATTCCGCGTCAGTTCCTTTTTCAGAAACATTCAGGGACTTACTTGCCGGCATTGCAGCGAGACCGAAATATCTTCCGGAGTGGCCGGAAGGGCAGCGGGCCATGCCGAATGAAATCCTGCGGTCCGCCCTTTTCAACTGTCGCAACCGCAATCAGCCCCGGCTGTTCATGAAGGATGCGGAAATTGCCGTGATAGGCGACGGTAAGGTCATCTATCGGGGCGAAGAGCTGCGGCAGGACGACGAACTGGTCTGGCTTCACCTGGTACACCTTGTAAAGAAACTGCCTCTCGGGGAATGCGTCGAATTCACGCCGTATTCCTTTGTCAGGGCGCTTGGTTGGCCGATTAAAGGGCAGAGTTACCAGAGGCTTCGTGTCTGTCTCAGCCGCATGCAGGCGACAGCGATCCGGATTCAGTCGAAGCGCCTGGGGTGTTTTGTCAGCGTGTCGCTGATCCTGATGTTCAGGTCGAAAAATGAAAGGATGGAGAATCTGAACCGCTGGCAGGTATGGGTCGGGAAGGAGATGCGACTGCTGTTTGACGAGGAGTTCCTGACGAGAATGAACTGGGAGACGAGGAAGTCGCTTCCGGACGGCATTGCATCGAAACTGTTCGGCTACTGGTCCAGTCACCGGGAGCCGTTCCCGGTCAGAATTTCCACCTTGCAAAGCCTGTGCGGCTCGGAAATGTCCTTGAAACACTTCCGGGAGGAACTGAAAAGGTCCCTCTCCCTTCTCCAGCAGGCCGGCTTCCTGGAGGCATGGAAGTTTCGGGATGATACGGTAACGGTGAAAAGGAGATATTGACCTATGGCCGACCGACTATTGACCTATGACCGGCGCACTATTGACCTTTGGCCGACCGGTATAGACCTTTGACCGGCAAAAATATTGACCTTTGACCGGCGGGACTATTGACCTTAGGCCGACCGGGGTGTTCCGGATTAACCAATGGAATTAGCGTGATAGGAGGTTTTTCACAGCCCTCTAACCTTTTTTTAACCTTTTATTAACCAATAAGGGAGGAATCAGGTGAGATGAAAGCTATGCGATGCCGCTATTCCGAGGCGGCAATGAAAGTCGTCCATTCCTATTTGCGCCGTACTGGCCAGACCCTCAGGTTTTGTGATGGAGGGTACTCTCTCAGCGAAGGTGCACCGAACATCGAGACCATCGAACAGGCGTTCCGGCATGGGGCCATACAACTGGCCGGGGACGGCTCGATCATGATTTGCGGGACCGATATCCCACCCCAATGGGATACGGTGAAGATCCGGCGCAGGATAGAAGATCATCTGAGAAAATCAGCCTCCAAAGGAGACATCATCCGTATCGCCGCGTGTCTCGGCGTGAAAATGAGGTAGGTAGCATCAATTTCCCAACGTTATTTCCACAATACTTTCTGGCACGGCCGTGTGTTTACAGCAGAACATCGGCAAAGCCGGTCAACGGAGACCAATCCGTGACCGGCTTTTTTTGTGGAGCTTCCATGGACTTCATAATCGCGACTGACTGGGTAAGAAACAACGAGGACAAGATCAGGCGGAAGATCGAGAGCTACCGCATCTTCTCGCCGTATGAGGAACTGGACTACCTGCAGGAAGCTTATTTGTCAGCGTTTGTAGCCGTGCAGCGCAGCAATGGAAAAGGGATTCCCTTCGAGTCCGCCTTCTGGACAATCTTCAAGGAGCGGATAGGGAAAATGACGCCAAATCCCGGGAACAGATCCGGGTCGAATTCAATCCCGTCGCATCTCTGCGATTTCGGAATCGAATCAATTGACGTCGCACAAGGAGAACAACTCCGCGTACCTGACATCGAGATGATTTTCAACAAGGTCTGCCGTTATCTGACCACGAGGGAACAACGGGTACTCTGCCTGGCTCTCGGCATCACCTACGAGGGACACCTGTCCAATTATGAAATCGCCTACCATCTGGGATGCAGGGAATCAAACGTCCGTGACGCACTTAACAAGGCCTTTGGACGCATCAGGGATCTGGTACGGATGGGGCGAATCAATCCGGAAGAGTTGCGGAGAAGGGATGAGGGGGATCCGGAATAATCCGCATCTCTAAAGGCAGAATCTTACGGCACGGCCGCAGAATGCAGGCAGTTCCAGGCAACGCCGGTCAAATCTTTTTTGGAACGTATACTGCCAAGGGGAGGGAGACATGAGCGGGGACGAGGCTGTTGCATGGGTTAACAGGTACAGAAGGCTGGTGGAGAGGGAAATCCGGAAATTCATGGTCAACTCGCCGTATGAACTGGGGGACTATCTTGGTGACGCCTATGAGGCGGCTCTGGTGGCCGCGACAGTCAGTGAGCGAAAGGGGATATCCTTTTCATCGACCTTCTGGCTGACACTTAAAAGGAACGCGTCCCGCGTTTCTCCCTGCGCCAATGCGAGAAGGGGGAGCAGTGTCTCCCTGCCAGAATTCGACTGCCGGGAATACTCCGATGAGGTTTACTACGGGGAAGACGTGCATCAGCCGGATCCCGAAGAATTCCTGATTTTGAGGAGCGACCCGGCTTTGACCGAAGAGTCGGTACTTCTTCAGTTGATGGAACGTCTGATGCCGGTGGAGAGGAAGGTTCTCACCTGCGTCTGCGGGCTTCAAGGGGCGAGGATGTCATACTCCGAGACAGCTCTGTTTCTCGGCATGACGCACGGTGCGGTTTCCCAGTCGTTTCGCCGAATAATGAGGAAGGCGCTTCAATACCGGGCCGACTGTGCGAGCGCCGGTTGCATACCCTGCAGGTAGAACGGTATGCACCTGGAATGAGGATACGGTACCCATATGAGGTTTTACTATCGTGACAGAGAGGAGGAATTTTCATGCAACTGAGTGAAGCAGTGTCGTCTTTCGGCATACCCGCGAAGGTCATCGCACGAATGGAGCGGGAAGGACTTATCAGTCTGCCGCTTGATAACGCAGGGGTAGCGGCGCTCTCCGTGATGGGCCAGCTCTGGGGCCGAACGTGGTATGTCGCCGAATCCCTGAAGAGCGTCAGGAACGCCAGGGACAAGGCCATGCTCTTCCTGTTTCCGGATTACGACAAGATTGACCGCTACATCCTGAAAACATTCCTCGGCGAGGCGAACATGAGAAATCTGTCTTCTGATGTAGTGAGATACCGGGTGAAGAGGGCGTTTGGCGCGGATGTTGACATTGCGCGGGTGCGCAAACTGAGAAAATCCGCTCAAGACATCCTGCGGAGGAAAATGAAGCTTACCCTGGGAAAACTCACCCTGGACTACTCCGACCTTCTGGGCATCTGAAAGTGGCGAATGTGGGGAGGTACCATGGCGTGGATTCGTCGGACAAGGGCCGTATTTTTTCAGAAGACGTATTGCGGTGGAAGAGCCGCTGGCGGCGCAAAAAATCAGTAATAACTATATGTACATATAGTTATACGCACATTTTTCCGGTGCATGGTTCGATTTGAGTCGCAACCGTGTTATTTCCGGAGGACGAAGGGCTGTATGCCATGAAAAGAACAGATCGAGAGAACGAAATGGAAGCTACGGGGTTGCGGGAGATAGAGGAGGAATTTGGCGACCGACTCTGTCATGCCTTTTCATCCGGGAAAAGCGTTGCGGAGATCGTGCGGATGACAGGGTGCAAAAAAGCTGTTTCCGTTTACAAGGTGCTTCAACGGCGAGGGCTCATCGGGAGTTCCGTGAAGCGGAGCAGATTCAAGGGGCCACCGGAGCTGGAAAATCCCCTGGGGAGAATGGGGATGTCGTTCGCCCAGTGGTGCAACTCGTGGCGCTTCGATCCGAAGAGCGCAGAGGCGGAGCTGTCGGTGATCGATGCCTCGTCGCTAGCGGAGATTCACGTTGCCGCACGTCGGGATTTCCCCGGGACATACGAAAAGGGAAAAGGGACACTCAATCTCGAAGAGTGGGAAAGGGAAATAAATTCCTGCGGTACTGTCCATTCCTTTCACATCGACTGGGATCACAGGCTTGAACGTTTTGTGGGGACGATTCCCGGGGTCGAATCGCTGTCGGTTGTCGGAAAGAATCCCTCCTTCGTCATGAGAGTGCTGTTCAGGGCCGCGTGGCTCCTTAAGGTAATCGGGATGCTCGACGGTATTGGGAAAAATCAGGCGATAAAGATTTGAGGTGTGTCGGGATTATTTCGGTCGGCACGGACGTTACTTGGCAGTTTGCCGGTTCGATGCCAACGCTCTTGAGGTGGAAGGCAACACTGCTTCTGTTGACCCATCAGTCCTTTTGTGGTACTTTATTCGGACTGGAGGTCTACCATGAAAATTGAAGAGGATATCCGTCCCGTAACCTATCTCAAATCGCATGCAGCAGACCTGCTTGCTCAGGTCAACGAGACGCATCGACCGGTCATCATCACCCAGAACGGCGAGGCGCGGGCCGTGCTCCAGGATCCGGAATCATTCGAGCGGATGAGGGCGGCGATAGGTTTGCTGAAGCTCGTTGCCCTAGGGGAGGACGATCTCCGCGACGGGCGCACAACTAGCCAGGAAAAGGTTTTTTCTCGCCTGGAAAAAAAGCTGAAAGACGCCGGGAAGGGCGTTCCCGATGCCGCGTAATTTTGCAGTGCATTGGACAAAAGTCGCCGAGCAGGATCTTGAGGCAATCATCGACTATATTGCCCTTGACAGCATCGACAAAGCATTGAGCATCCTCTCGAAATTGCGCGATGAAGCCGCAACGCTTGTTTCAATGCCGCACCGGGGGCGGGTGGTACCGGAGTTGCAGTCTCAAGGAGTTACCGGCTACCATGAGCTGATCGTTCCACCGTGGCGAATCATCTACAGGATCGGCGAGCGGCAGGTATATGTCTTGGCGTTGTTCGATTCCCGCCGCAATCTTGAGGACATCCTGTTGGAGAGGTTGACACGGTAACCGCTCCTTGCAGAATCATTGGATATGGAATGAAAGCGGCCAAGCTATTTTTTTGGAAGAGTTGCCTGGGCACCGGGGCCGGCATAACCAACCAATGGCTGAATGAGCAAGGTCTTCATATCCGTCAAAGAACTGTGGGTGAAAATCCATTACCCGGCTACGGCCCGAAACTCTGTGAACCGCCCGGTTCGGGCCCGCATGCCGGGTGTTGGTGTGCTGGGGATTAGAGACCCCCGGCTACCCGATTGGTAATCATCTCTAATTTTTT
>RPRC01000221.1 GCA_003857395.1 Geobacter sp. | reverse complement strand
CCCATGTCCACAGGTTTATTTGTTACCTATGTTAGCAGGTTATACCCCCCTGTCCCCCTCTTAACTTAAGAGGGGGTACGTAAGAATTGACTTCATCTGGAAGTGCCTGCAGCATCGCAATGTGTCGTCCCTCCCCTTACTGTAAGGGGAGGACAGGTGGGGTTATAGCTTTTGGCTTCAGACTGAATAGTTTCAAAACTATTTGTAATTCTTTCGCCGGAACAGCCCTGTTTTCAGAGAGGTGATCCGGTCAAGGAATAACAGACCGTCAAGGTGGTCGATTTCATGCTGTATCGCAACCGCCTCAAAGCCGGAAGACTCTATCTCGCGAACCTCTCCGTTTTCGTCCTGAAAACGGAGAGTAATTTCCACGGAACGCTCCACGTCTCCCGTGTAATCGGGAACACTCATGCAGCCCTCTCGCATGACGGAAGCCCCCTCACGCCGGATTATTTCAGGATTGATCATCACCAGGAGACCGTGGTTGTTGTCCTTCCCCAATTTGCTTTTCGACACATCGACTACGCAGACTCTCCGGACAGTTCCGATCTGGGGGGCTGCTACACCAACGGAACCCGGTCCGGCGTGCATGGTGTCGATGAGGTCCTGGATCAAAGACCTGACGCCATCTTCAATCGAAGTGATGGGAGCACAGACCTCTTTCAGCCCCAGATGTGGATAGATGAGAATTGTACGGGCAGGCATTGATTTAGAGGGATACCGGAGTTACTGATCTGACCCCGATTTCCACTTTGAGCTCCTTTTTCAGTTTTTCCAGCAGACGGCTGACATCCTCGACATCGATTCCCTCAGGAAGCACCGCTTCAAGCATCAGAACGTAGAGCGGCTCCTCCGGCGTCCCGATCAGCTTGGTGTTCATGTCACTGATATTGATCTTCCGTGCTGCCAGTTCCTTCGTTACCCGGTAGACAATTCCCGGCTGGTCCGAGCCGTACACGGATACCATGCAGATTTCTCCGGAAGGCATTTCGAAACGGATTTCGCCTTTCGACAGGATTCTGACAAAAACGGAAAGCTGCATCGCTTCACAAAATACCTTGAACTCTTCAAGAAGTTGGGCCTTGCTGAAGGGCTTTTTGTGGGAGACAATCAAGATCATGGCGAATTCGCCGCCCAGCATGGTGCTGCTGGAATCCTCAATATTGCAGCCGAGACGGAACAGGACTTCGGCTGCGCCGGCCACAATCCCCGGGCTGTCTTTGCCAATAATCGTTACCGCAAAGTGAACTGCGGCATCTCCGCTTTCTGCCATGTGTCCTCCTACAAGCACTCTGCTGCTGGATTTCTCCGAGACTCTATGGTGTCTGTATGTACTGTCCTGTTCTGGGTAAAGAGCTCAACGGAATTGACGAGATTGTGTCACCTGTGTGGATATATCGTAAAAGAGCTAAAAAATTTAGTCGGTTATAACACACCGGTCCATAGTGCGAAAAGAAAAAATCGCTATTGGCAGAATATGCCCTGCGAGTTTATCCCCAAACTAATGTCTCAAGTCGTCCTGACTCGCCGCCGAAACGGAAATTATGGCCGTTTTACAATGAGGTTACCTGCGTGGTCATGAGGGGGTGCCGGTATGCTGGGTGAAGCAGCCCCCTTGCAGAAGTCGCTCCTGTATCTATCAAGCATTCTCTGCCTGATCTATGCTACTAATATGTTGATTAACCTTAGGTTTTGACAAAAAGATAAAGTTAATGTAAATTCAGAACTCTTAAATGTACGCAGCACAAACAAGCTCGCGGATTGACACAGCCAAGGCGAAACAGAACCGATTCCGGATGAAAACCATGGATACTATAAAATTTACTGTCTGCTTAAACCTGATCATTCAATCCGTCAGCAGGCTGCAGGGTGAGGCAGGGGACGTAATCTCCGCAGGGATGGTGGGACAACCCTATCAGCGTTTCTTCCCGATTTTCCTGGAAAATGGTGATGATGCTGTGCAAAACGTTCTGAGGGAAGGAATTCCCCTGTATCTTCGGGGACATCAGACTGCTTGCTTCTGCGGAAAAATCCAGGCTGATATCAGCGTTACCCCATTGCAGGATAGCACAGGCGCTGTTTTCGGTGCTGAAATCATCCGGGAGGCTGTTTCCTTCGCTGACTGCCCGGACAGCGCTTGGAAAGAGCGGCGACTCATCGATATCGGAAAGAGTTCCGCTGCGTTGGCCCATGGGGTGCGTAACCCGCTCAATGCTATTAAAGGTGCGGTGGTTTACTTGAAAGACACTTTGAGCGGGGACCCGACACTTGTTGAGTTCGCGGGCATAATTGAGGAAGAAATTTCCAGGCTTGACGGCTTTATCACCAAGTTTCTCAGCACCTCCATGATGGAGACTACATTCGAAGTCCTGGACGTTAATGAAATGCTTCAGCGGATACTGGCCGTAAGCAAGTTTCAGGGGTATGCAAAAAATGTAACCTTTGTCACCGAATTCGCCTCGCTTCCACCTGTCAGCGCAGATTCTTTCCATCTGGAGCACGCCGTGATGAACGTTGTTAACAACGCTCTCGAAGCCATGGCTGAGGGTGGGGAAATCAGGCTGAAGACAGAGACTTCCCGGCGTGATCATCGTGACTTCATACGCATCACTATTGCCGACAGAGGGGTGGGGATGGCGCGAGACGTCTTGCCTGTGTCCTCGGATTCTCCGGAAGGGAGGGATATGGGAAAAGGGCGCGGGTTTGGGCTGTTTCTGACGCGGGAGGTTGTGCAGTCCCATGATGGCTTGTTCGAAATCGTGAGCAGAAAAAACCTTGGAACAAGTGTCGCAATCTATCTCCCTGTTGTTTTAAACTGATGAGTTGTACCCCGTGCCGGGGGGGCTGAGACAGTCGGCTGAAATCGAGGGACTTATTGCTTTCGGGGGTGTAATGGCAGGAGAAAAACGTGGTCGGGTACTTCTTGTTGACGATGAATTGAATGCTTTGAAGGTTCTTTCGGCGATATTACGCGATGAGGGTTATCTTATCTCGGAGGCTCAAAACGTGGATGTCGCGGAAAGTATCCTTGCCGTGGAATCCATTGATGTTGTGATCACTGACCTGAAAATGCCGGGTAAAGACGGCATGCAGTTTTTTGATTATTTATCCCTCCAGTATCCCGATATTCCCGTTATTTTTCTTACTGCCTATGGTTCGGTGGATTCCGCGGTGCAAGCAGTTACTCGAGGCGCCTTCTATTACTTTATAAAACCCCCCGATTATAAGAAGTTAAAAGGTATTTTGGCTCGTGCCTTGGATCAGCGGCTGCTGAAAAAAGAGATCTCAATCCTGAAAAACCAGTTGTCCCTGGGGCGGGATTCTGAGGGCATAATCGGTAAAACCCCTGAAATGCTCAGGATATTTGAAACCGTGGCTGCGGTGAAGGACTCGATAAGCAGTGTTCTGATCTGTGGCGAAACAGGGACCGGGAAGGAAGCCATTGCCCGTAACCTTCATTATCACAGCAGCAGGAGCAGCAAGCCGTTTGTTGCGGTAAACTGTGCTGCCATGCCGGGTGGTCTCCTGGAGTCCGAACTGTTTGGCTATGAAAAAGGTGCTTTTACCGGTGCCTTCTCACGAAGGATCGGCAGATTTGAGGAGGCAGCAAGCGGAACCATATTTCTTGATGAAATAGGTGAATTGGAGTTGCCCCTCCAGGCAAAACTTCTCAGGGTGTTGCAGGAAAAAGAGATTGAAAGGTTGGGGAGCAACCGGAAGATTCAGGTGGATTTTCGACTGATTTGCTCCACGAACAGGGACCTTGAGAAGGAGATAGCTTCAGGATCTTTCCGGGAAGATCTTTACTATCGGGTGAATGTGGTTCGTATTGTAATGCCCCCTCTCCGGGAGCGGAAAGACGATATCCCTTTACTTACGTCCTCTTTTCTCAAGGAGTACTGTGTCCGCGAAAATAAGTCCCTCGAAATTTTCCCCGAAGTGATCGACGTTTTTAATCGCTATTCCTGGCCAGGGAACATCAGGCAGCTTAAAAACGTCATAGAGCGTGTTGCCGTGTTGACAAAGGGGAAAAATATCGCCATTCGAGACCTCCCTCACGAACTTCGCCAATTTGCCGGGGAGGTGCACGTGGCGTCAAAGAGTACCGGTATCAAGACCTTTCGGGAGTTGGAAGAGGCAGCGATTCGGTCCGCTCTGCTGGAGTGTAAGGGAAACAAGTCCAAGGTTGCCCAGACACTTGGTATTTCGCGTAAGTCGCTGTATAAAAGATTGCGCGAAATGGGTGTCTAGAGCCTGTCGGATTCTGGGCAAATATTTTTTGCACATCCCTCTGACGGGTCCACATTTTGCCGCGTACCGGAAACTCGAAGGGGGTGGCTCTTTTCCGAACGGTATTTCGGCGCTCATTTCCTCTGCTCGACATCCTCCTGGTTGCTGAGGTGAGGTCTTGACCGATCTCTCAAAGGAGCATTCCCTGATAGCCCTCTTTTCGTTTCTGCTGTTTTTCTGTTAACTCTTCCTGTTGTCCCCCCTTTCTGTATAAATCCCTGTCTACCCCTTCCCGTTGTTCAAAAATTGAACTTGTCGGGCAATATGTTCAGTTTCTGATCTCCGCTGTGTCCAATGGAAACACTTTCTTTCGCGTTAACTTCTCGATATCTATCGTTTTTGCCTTCTATGTTTCCTTAGGAAACAGTTTAGATAGCTCCAATTAATAGGGGGCGGCAGGGAAAGGTGTTTCCAATGGAAACACCTGGTGCGGGAAAAGACCGCTCCTGGAAGTGATTTGCATGCCTGGCAGTATGGCTGTCTGGACTGTGAACAAAAATATTTTTTTGTTCAGCTTGTCGAGATTTTTGAAAAAAGTTCGCTAGTACAGGGTAGTGCGGCAGTGAGATCTCGGCGAAGCAAAGAGATAGGTAGCTTAATTAAGTATTTTTATATTAAACATGAGGTGGTTGGCGTGCTCATTGCTAGTAGTCATCCGCCATGAATAAATATGAAAAAATTGTCATAGTTGACGAAGTGGGCTTTTCCCGTATCTGCCATTCAATCTTGCTTGAGCAGGGTTTTAAGGTCGAATCACTGGTTCGGGGGGAGATGGAGCTTTCCCAGCGTCTTGTGGATGGGGTTTCGCTTCTTATCACCAGTTATCCCTTTGGAAAGTCGATCCTGAGCAGAGTGCATGACTCTGCTGTTCCCGTCATCATCCTTGTCGATCATCTGGGCAAAGAGATAATCGAGTTACTCGAAGAACTTGATAATTGTTACTGCATGGTCAAGCCAATCGACTATCGCAGATTTTCCCTGTTGGTGAAGGATTTGGTACGTAATAGCGTTTTTCATTTCGGAGGATATAGCCTTGTCTAAGAGCATTGTCGTTATTCTGATACTAGTTGTCGCCCTCTCAGGTTGCAGCAGCAAGACAAAGGAAGAGCTTTACGGCGAGGGTGTGAAGCAGTTCCAAAACGCTAACCCATCGGGCGCGATTGTTCTCCTGAAAAATGCTTTGGAGAAAGACCCGAACTATCTGGACGCCCGCTACCAGCTTGCGCTTGCCTATACCGCGACAGGGAAGTATGAACAGGCGGAACGGGAGTTTCAGAAAGTTCTCCGCCAGAGTCCGTCCTATCCGGGGCTGAAAATTAGCCTGGCGAAGCTCCACATCTCGGTCAACAAGCCGGATGCCGCAATCACTGAGGCACTGGAGTCTCTGAAGGAAAAACCAGGTTCTGTCGATACTCTGGAAACGCTCGCCATTGCCCATGCCCTCAAGAGGGATATGGTGCAGGCGGAAAGGTATCTTCTCCTGGCACTGAAAGAAGAGCCGGGCAGGACCTCCGCACAGGTGGAGCTTGCCGCCGTATACTTGGCCGGTAATCGGCAACAAGAAGCCAGGGAAGTTCTTGGCAGGGTCCTGAAAAAAGACCCAGATAATGCTCGGGCAAACTATCTTCTGGCTGCCATCGAAATCGCCGCAGGGAACAAGGATGCCGCAATCGTGATCTACCAGCGCATTGCTGCAGCCCATTCCGCGGATTCCCAGGCGCTCTACAAGGCGGGGCTCATCTACCTCGAAAAGGGCGATACCGCCAAGGCAGAGGAGACCGGCGCTCTGCTGAGCAAGAAATTTCCCAAACGAGCGGAAGGCTCCCGGCTTACGGGTCTCGTCCTGTACCAGAAAAAAAAGCTGGCTGAGGCAATAACCGCTTTGCAGGAATCCATCAGTCTCCGGCCATCCCTGGAAGCCTATTACTTCCTCGGTCTCAGCTTCTATGGCCGGGGTGATCTGGAAAGCGCCCTCTCCCAGTTCCGCAAGATCCTGGATGTGAATCCGTCATTTACCCGGGCCCGAATTCTTTCGGCTACCATTCTTCTCCAGCAAAAACGGATCGATGACGCCATTGCCGAGATCAACAAGGTACTGCAGTCTGACGGCGGCAATGCCCTTGCCCACAACCTGCTGGGCAGTGCCTACATGGCAAAGGGTCTGTATGACGAAGGAATGAAGGAGCTCACCCGCGCAACGGAACTGGACCCGAAGATAGTCGATGCTCACCTGAAAAAAGGGATATTTTTCCTCGGCACGGGGAAGACGCAGCAAGCGGAAACCGAACTGAATACTGCAGTACAGGTCGCGCCGGAGATTCTCAATACGCGGCTGCTGCTCTCCAGCTATTATCTGCGCCGTGGTAACAGCGCCAAGGCTCTCTCTGTAACTCGGGAAGGACTGACCGGCGGCAAAAAAGACGCCCCGCTCTATAACAACATTGCCAGGATCCAGTTTGCCGAGCGCAAACCTGCTGATGCCGTCAAATCCCTTGAAAAAGCAAAGACACTTGATCCGGCATTTCTTGCCAGTTATTTCAATCTTGCTGCCTATCATGCCGCATCGGGCAATTATGCCCAGGCGCTGGCGGAGTACTCGGCTGTCCTGCGCACAAATCCTGGTAACACCAGGGCCATGCTTGGTTCTGCCGCCCTTCTGCAAGTTCAGGGCAGGGACGCGGATGCACTGGTTATGTATAAACGGGCAAAGGACACCAAAGAACAGGTTGCCTACCTGGCCCTTGCCAACTACTACCTCAAGAAAAAAGACAACCGGGATGCCTTGTCAGTTCTTGATGAGGCGATCAGCTCCATACCCGGCAACGCTGCTGCCCTGGAGATGAAGGGGCAGATTTTACTCTCTGAGAAAAAGTATCGGGACGCACTGAACGTCTTTGACGACCTTGAAACGATCTCGCCCGATCAGGGGCTGCTGCTCAAGGTCAATGCCTATGTGCAGAAGAAAGATTTTGCCAAGGCGGAGGAACAAGCCCGTCGGGCCATTACCCTGCGGCCCGGTTCAGCATCAGGCCATCTCCTGCTTGCGGCTGTGTACGGAAGCAAAAAGGATGAAGCCGCTGCCATGGCTGAGCTGAAGCGTGGGATGGCTGCTGATCTCAAAGACCCTCGCGCTGCGCTGCAAGTGGGGAATATCCAGGCCCGCAGGAAGGACTACGGTCCGGCCATGGCTGCGTATGAAGAGGCCTTGCGCAGAAGCCCGGACTATGTCCCCGCACTTTTCTCCCAGGGAGCTCTTCTGGAAGTGACCGGCAAGAAGAAAGAAGCTGTGGAGAAATATCGTGATGCCCTGGAAAAGAACGAGAATCATGTGCCTTCCCTGAATAACCTCGCCAACCTGTATGCCGACGGATACGGTAACCGCGAGCAGTCGCTGGTGCTTGCCTTACGGGCGTTTCGGCTGGAGCCGGGCAACCCGGCAGTTATGGACACCCTCGGCTATGCGCTGCTGAAAAATAATCGACCGAAGGAGGCGCGTAAGATCCTGGAAAAGGCAGTGTCGCTCCTTCCGGCAAATCCTACCATCTCGTACCACCTTGCACTCGCTGAATATGCTGCCGGTGACAAGCAGAAGGCGGTTGTCAGAATGCAGAACACCTTGAAAATGAATGCGTTTCCGGAATCGGACAGGGCGCGTGCCCTGGTGGCGGAATGGAATGGGCCAAGGAGGAGCAAATGACCAGATTACTACTTACCCTGATACTTGTTGATTGTACCTGTGCACTGGCAAGCGTAGCAGCTGCTCTCCTTCTCAGGTTCAAAGGGCAGGTGGACGTTTTTGGTTTGCTGGCGGCGGAGCCCCTGGGTTGGGGCGTGTTCGTACTTGTCATTCTCGTTGCCTCCTTTTTTGTGGAGCTCTATCAGCTTAAAAGCAACGAGACAGGCTGGAAGGACATCGCCCTGCGCATAACCTGCGGTGTCTTTGTCTCCTTTTTTCTTCTTTCCTCCCTCTACTACCTTGTCCCCTCTGTCATGTTTGGCCGGGGAGTCCTGGTGCTGGCTCTTGTCTGTTTCGGTCTGCTGCAGTATGTCTGGCATGTCTTTTTCCGGCTCAGGGCCAATCTGCCCGTCTTTGCCAAGCGTGTCCTGATTCTCGGGGCCGGCCCTCTTGCCGAGCGGATCGGCAGCCTTATCTCCGTACCGAACAGAGAATATGTCCTGGCTGGCTATGTTAGCTGCAGCAGCAATATGGTCAATGTGCCTTTACACGAAATTATCGGCAGCTACGAGAACATTTTCGAAACGGTCAAGAAGAGCAAAGCGGATAAAGTGGTGGTCTCGCTTTCAGAGAGGCGGGGAGTGTTTCCCCTGCAGGAGATGCTCAACTGCAAGCTGAGCGGCGTGAAGGTGATGGATGCGCCGTCCTTTTATGAGAAAGTGACCGGCAAGCTGATGCTGGAGGATATCACTCCCAGCTGGTTCATCTTCTCCCACGGCTTCCGGATTACGGTACTGTCCCGAATCCTGAAGAGATTCATCGATGTACTTCTTGCCATCGCGGGTCTCATAGTGTTTCTGCCTTTTTTCCCGTTGGTGGCATTGCTGATCAAGCTGGATTCTCCCGGACCGATCTTTTTCACTCAGGAGCGGGTCGGTGAAAGTGAGCAATTATTTACTGTTTACAAGTTCAGAACTATGCGGCAAGATGCGGAAACCGCTACGGGTGCTGTATGGGCACAGAAGAATGATCCGCGGATTACCCGCCTGGGCAATTTTCTGCGTAAATCCCGCATCGATGAAATCCCGCAACTTTTCAACGTCCTGCTCGGAGAGATGAGCCTGGTGGGGCCGCGCCCCGAACGTCCCGAGTTCGTTACCAAGCTTAAGGAGGTCGTCCCCTACTACTCCGAACGCCACTTCGTCAGACCCGGGGTTACCGGCTGGGCACAGGTTTGCTATCCCTATGGGGCCTCTGTGGAGGATGCTCTGGAAAAGCTTCGTTATGACCTCTATTACACCAAGAACATCTCCTTGGCACTTGACCTGTTGGTCATCGTCAAGACTGTCAAGGTGGTACTGGGTAGGGGGGGGAGATGAACAGTGAAACAGTTAAACAGTTGGACAGTTGAACAGTGAAACAGTTGAACAGTTGAACAGTTAAACAGTTACGCAGTTGAACAGGGAACAGGGGGTAGTTCCCTCCCCACTTGCGGGGGAGGGTCAGGGTGGGGGGGACGTTGCCACTATATCGGTAGGCTGCATCTTCACCGGCCCCCTTTAGGCCCT
>RPRC01000220.1 GCA_003857395.1 Geobacter sp. | reverse complement strand
TCCTATCGGTATTCTCGACGTCAAGCTCCAAAAACTGGAGCATAAGTCAATGAAAGTGTAACCCATGTCCACAGGTTAAAATGTAACCTATCTCCATGTTGCACAGGGGAGTTACGAGCCTGTAATCCGCCGTAATAAAAGGAATCCCATGTCCAATAAATCCAACGAGCAGATCTTCCAGAATGACATCATCAACCAGATGGTCGCCAACGGCTGGCAACTGGGATCACCCGCCGGTTACAACCGGGAGCTGGCGTTGTACGAGGAAGACGTGCTCGGTTTCGTCAAAGAAACCCAGGACGAGCAGTGGCAGAAATACTGCAAACTCTATCCGCAAAACCCCGAAAAGCACTTCCTCGAACGGGTCGCTACCCAGCTCAACAAGGTCGATCCCAACGCCGCCAACCGCGAGCTGCGCACCTTCGGCACCCTCGGCGTGTTACGCCACGAACTGCGCGATCGCGGTACCCGCTTCAAACTCTGCCAGTTCAAGCCGGAACACGATCTCAACCCCGATACCCTGGCGCGTTACGCCAAAAACCGCCTGCGCATCGTGCCGGAGCTGGTCTACAGCCCCTTTGCCACCGACGAATATCTAGCCGAGACCGGCAGCAAGGCCAAAGCCTTGCGCATCGATCTGGTCCTCTTCGTCAACGGCCTGCCGGTCGCCACCCTGGAGCTGAAATCAGAGTTCAAGCAGGCGGTGGACAATGCCATCAAGCAGTACAAGCGCACCCGTCTGCCGAAGGACCCGGTAAACAAAAAGCCGGAACCGCTCCTCACCTTCAAGCGTGGAGCGCTGGTCCATTTTGCCGTCAGCCAGTATGAGGTCCATATGACGACCCGGCTGGCGGGGGATGACACCTCCTTCCTCCCTTTCAATAGGGGGACCACAGATGGGGGCGCGGGGAACGACAGCCCCGAGAATGCCAGCGAATACGCCAGCGGCTATCTCTGGAACGAGGTACTGCTCCCCGATAACCTGCTCAACATCCTCGCCCGCTACGTGCACCTCCAGATCGAAGAGGTGGAGGACTGGCAGGGGAAGAAAGCGAAGAAAGAGTCCCTGATCTTTCCCCGCTATCACCAGTGGGATGTGGTCAGCCGCCTCTTGAAAGCAGCACGGTGCGAAGGTCCCGGACATAAATATCTGATCCAGCACAGCGCCGGGTCGGGCAAGTCCAACTCCATCGCCTGGACCGCTCACCAGCTTTCATCGCTCTACGATGCTCAAGGGATAAAGCAGTTTCACTCGGTGATCGTCGTCACCGACCGCACCGTGCTTGACGACCAGTTACAGGACACCATCCACCAATTCGAACACGTCGATGGCGTGGTGGGGCGGATCAACCGCGATATCGGCGACGGTTCCAAGTCGGAAAAACTGGCCCATGCCCTGGAACACTCCCAGCCGATCATCATCGTCACCATCCAGACCTTTCCCTTTGTACTCCAGGAGATTGAGAACAGCGTTAGCCTTAAAGAACGCCGCTATGCGATCATCGCCGACGAGGCGCATTCGTCCCAGTCCGGCTCCACCGCGCGGCAATTGAAAGAGGTGCTGGTGACGGAGAACACCGACGACGATGTGGAACTCACCTCGGAAGATATTCTCGATGCCACCATTGCCGCCCGACGAGATAGTGGCAACCTCAGCTACTTCGCCTTTACCGCCACTCCTAAGCCAAAGACCCTGGAGCTGTTCGGACGGCTGCCCAATCCGGAGCTCCCCCCATCGAAGAAAAACAGACCCGAAGCCTTCCACGTCTACTCGATGCGCCAGGCAATCGAAGAGGGCTTTATTCTCGATGTGCTGAAAAACTACACCAACTACAAAGTGGCCTACCAACTGGCGCAGCGCATCAAGGCCAAGGACGCAGAGGTCGACAGCAAAAAGGCTCAAGTTAAGCTTAACCAGTGGGTGCGCCTGCACGATTACAATATTGCCCAGAAGGTGCAGGTGATTGTCGAGCACTTCAAGGACAACGTCATTGGCCTGCTCGGCGGGCAAGCCAAGGCGATGGTGGTGACCAGCTCACGGAAAGAGGTGGTGCGCTATAAGAAGGAATTCGACAAGTATGTCGCCCGAAAGGGGTATAGCACGATCCAGGCTATGGTCGCTTTCTCCGGCGAAGTGGAATTCAGCGACAAAGATCCCAACACGACCGAACTGCTGGGCACCAAATTCACCGAACGGAGCATGAACCCTGGTCTCAAGGGACGCGACATGCGCAAGGCCTTCGACAGTGTGGATTATCGGGTGATGCTGGTGGCCAACAAGTTTCAGACCGGCTTCGATCAACCGAAGCTCTGCGCCATGTACGTGGACAAGAAGCTCTGCGGCGTCGAGTGTGTGCAGACCCTTTCCAGGCTGAACCGCACCTACCCCGGCAAGGAGGTGAGCGGCACCTTCGTCCTCGACTTCTTCAACGATCCGCAGGACATCCTTGATTCATTCCTGCCCTATTATCAAACCGCCGAACTAGCCGATGTCTCCGACCCTGATCTGGTCTTCGATCTCTTTGACAAGCTGCGCGCCGAAAACATCTTTACCTGGCAGGAGGTTGAACAGTTCGCCGTTGCCTTTTTCGCCAGAAACAAGAGCAGTGCTGCGATCAGCAACATCTGCAAACCCGCGGTGCAACGTTGGCAAGGACGGTACAAACTGGCGATCGATGCCTACAAGACCGCCAAGGAGATTTTCGAGCGCACCAGGAAGACTGGTGACCCGGTGCTGACCGCCAATGATGAGAAGTGTTTCAAGGAGTGCCGCCAGGAGAAAGACCGGCTGGAGATTTTCAAGAAAGACCTTGGCAGTTTCACCCGTTTTTATGAATTCATGTCGCAGATCGTCGCTTACGACAACAAGGACCTGGAAAAGCTCAGCCTCTACGCCAGGCACCTTCGGCCGTTGTTGCGAGAAAAACTGGACGACGAGGACGATATCGATCTGAGCAATGTTGCCCTTACCCACTATCGGCTATCGCTCCTGCACCAACAGAATCTGGTGATGGATCCCGGAGCTGAATACAAGCTGCAACCGGGCAACGATCTCGGCTCGGCCAAGGCAAAGGACAAAAAGGAAGAGTTCCTTTCGCAGATTCTGGCGCGCCTCAATGAACTCTTCATTACCGATGGCCTCACCGACAAGGATCTGATCAACTACGCGCACACCATCCGTGACAAGGTGAGTGAAAACAAAAACGTTATGAATCAGGTCCGGAACAACTCGCCGGAACAGGCGATGCTGGGCGATTTCCCTAAGGCACTCGACGACGCGGTGATGGACAGCAGTGAGGCTCATCAAAAGCAGATGATGCAGATTCTGTCCAACCCGGAAGTGGCCAGAGGGTTTGCACGGGTGGTATTTGACTTGATCAGGCAGGCGGTTTGAAAAAGTGGCTGAGGAAACATGAGGGGTCAGACGGCAGTTCTAGGGATAATTAATTCAAAGACGTTGTCTGGATAAAATATTCTGTGTCCCGAAATTCCTGTCCCAAAAATCTCCGAAGGCAAGCAAAGGATCGCCCGCAATGAATTGCGCTACAGAGGTGTTATTCCCGGTGTTACTCGGAATGGAA
Organism: Geobacter sp.; assembly: GCA_003857395.1. The sequence continues at coordinate 5,956 of RPRC01000220.1, read as the reverse complement.
CAAAACCGTTATAAACAACCAGGCCCATGTGACATATTGGCTGACAGAGCAGCAACTATTTGCATTTTGGAAATAACTGCCGATACTGTTTCATAGATGAATCGGAGAATCAATGAAAACCGGAAGAAATGACCCCTGCCCCTGCGGCAGTGGTCTCAAATACAAGAAGTGCTGCGCCGACAAACAGGACACCAGTGAACGCCAGCGCGTCATGGGGCCGATAATGGGTGAACTGGAGGAACTGCTCAAGGATCAGAACTTCGGTTCGCTGGATGAGGTAAACGCCTTTCTGCGGCAGCACATGCAGCAGCGCAACCAGGCAGCGGTTGACGATTTCCACGGTCTCTCATCCGATCAGATGCACAGGTTGCTGCATTTTCCGTTTGAGACTCCCAACCTGGTCTCTTTTTCGTCCACTTTCGACAGTGATCCGCGGATACCGGTCCTGTCTCTGTTCAAGCTGCTGGCAGACGCCATCGGTGATGATGGTCTGAAGGCGACCGCCACCGGCAACCTGCCGCGTAGCTTCTGCCGGGAATCGGCCAGGACTTTCCTGGGAGAAGAAGAGTATCAGCGCTGGTCGCCGGGCTGGCCGGACTGACCAGGAAATACAAGGGGAAGTTCATTCTTAGTAAGGAATGCCGGAAACTGCTGGCAGAACAGGGGCAACCCGGCATCTACCCGCGCCTGTTCCGGTCCTTTGCCCGGGAATACAACTGGGCCTATGACGATCACCTGGGAGAAATACCCTTCATCCAGCAGTCGTTTCTGTTCAGCCTCTATCTGCTGGCCAGGTACGGTGGTGAGTGGCGGAGCAGTATCTTCTATGAGGACAATTTCCTGAGGGCCTTTCCCAATCTGCTCTCGCAGGTAGAGCCGCTCGGCAGCTATTACTCGCCGGAGAAAGTGGTGCGGCTCAGTTATTCGACCCGTTGCCTGGAGCGGTTTGCCCGGTTTTTGGGGCTGGTGGAAATTGAACGTAGCGGGACTGATCGTTACTCTGAAGAGTTCAAGGTGAGGAAATTGCCGCTTCTGGATCAGCTCGTCCAGTTTTATCTCTGAGGTCTGGCATTTCTGGAAGAGTCCGGCGGAGTTATCGCGGGCTGGCAGGAACTTATTTGAGGGTACAAGCGTAGTTTAGGATACAAAAAAGATCACAAAAGGTCACAATTGGAAAAAGAAAAGGGGTCACGGTGCAATACCGTAACCCCTTGATTTTGTTGGTGCCGAAGACTGGAATCGAACCAGCACGAGGAATCCCCCACAAGAACCTGAATCTTGCGCGTCTACCAATTCCGCCACTTCGGCATTTGAGGAAAATATTTATACCATTATCGTTTCTGGAATGCAATACAAAATGATGGCCTTTTCGACGAAGGAACGGGAGGGGACAGAAGGTTGCCGATGTTGCCGGAGACGACTAACAGGGCGGTAATACGCCCCTTATATGTTGATTTTAATCCGAGTCGCGAGTATTATTGCCTCCGTTGTGCCGGAGTCGTATGGTGGCGGACTGTTGGGCCTTTCTCTCGTACCGGCCCGGCTTTTTTTATGAATAAACGGGGATACTGCTCTGAAAACATCTCGGGAAAAGGAACGATTGGATAAGCTCCTGGTGGAGCGAGGACTGGTTGAGTCGCGGGAGCGTGCCCGTGCGCTGATTCTGGCGGGCGATGTGGTGGTGGACGACCATGCGGTCGATAAGGCCGGCCAGTTGGTAAAGCTCGATGCCCAGATTCGCATCAAGGGAAGCGGTATGCCGTATGTCAGTCGCGGGGGGCTGAAGCTGCAGAAGGCCCTGGACGAATTTCCCCTTGATGTCGCCGGTCTCTGCGCTCTGGATGTTGGCGCGTCGACAGGCGGGTTTACCGACTGCCTGCTTCAGCGGGGTGTGCGGAAGGTTTTTGCCGTTGATGTGGGGTATGGCCAGCTGGCGTGGAAACTTCGCCAGGACGAACGGGTCGTTTGCCTTGAGCGGACGAATATTCGCTTTCTTGAGCCGGCAGCACTTTCGGAGATTCCGGATCTGGCGGTTATTGATGCATCTTTTATTTCACTGGAAAAGGTCCTGCCGAACACTCTTCGTCTGGTGAAGGAGGGGGGAGAGATTGTTGCGCTCATCAAGCCGCAGTTCGAGGTGGGTCGAGGGCAGGTGGGAAAGGGCGGTGTGGTCAGGGACGAGCGGAAACACCGCGAGGTGATCGATTCGATCTGCTCTCTGGTTGAGACCTTGGGGCTTGAGGTGAAAGGGGTGCTCGAGTCGCCGCTGCTGGGCCCGAAAGGGAACAAGGAGTTCCTGATCTATTTAAAGAAGAGAGAGAGTATTGCCGGATAGCTACTTGCACGCTTACTAAGAGGTGATCATGATGGAAAAGTGTTTGTTCTGTAAGTTTATTTCCGGAGAGATCCCGGTAAAGAAAGTTTTCGAGGACGAGCAACTGATAGTCATCGAAGATATTGCTCCGGTTGCTCCTGTCCACCTGTTGATTATCCCGAAAAAACATATGGTTAATACCCTTGACCTGACTCCGGACGATACCGTTCTTGTCGGCCATGTCTTCCAGGTGGCAGGCAAGCTGGCTCGCGAGTTGGGTGTTGCCGAGCATGGTTTCAGAATTGTGAACAACAATAATTCCGGTGCGGGACAATCGGTTTTTCATCTCCACTTTCATCTGCTGGGGGGGCGGAGCTTTCACTGGCCGCCGGGGTAAATGCTTTCCACGGGCTGTTTCCCGGCCCATTACACGTATGGAGGAATTCCTATGATGCAAAAAATTTCTATCTTTACCTTGCTGCTGCTGGGAATGTTTGCTGGAATGGTGGGTGCGGAAACCTATACATGGGTAGATAGTAGCGGGACGGTCAATTTTACCGAGGATATTTCTCAGGTGCCGAAGAAATATCTGAAAAAGGTTCGTGTCCGCGGTGATATGAGTCCTGCTGCTCCCGACGCCATAGAAAGCAGCGCGGAATCTCCGGCCGCTGCTGACACGGCCTCTCATGCTCCGGTGGCTGAGAAAGCTCCCGTGGAGAGAAGTGTGAAACAGGAAATCTTGTACGGTAATAGAAGCGGCAAGAGCTGGAAAGCGGATTTTGACACCTTGCGGGCTGAGATAGGGGCGACGGACGATCAGATTGCCGAGTTGAATTCCCGTCTGGGTGACACCTCCAAAATGTCTCGCACTGACTATCTGAGTATTCAGAGTTCGATAAGAAATTACCAGTTCCGCCGCGGAGAACTGGAGAAAAATCTCAATGCCCTGAACGAGCTTGCTTCGCGGGCGGGAGTCCCTGGCGAATTTCGCTGACGGATATGACTCTTTTCCGCATGGAACGAAAAAAACAAAGGGCCGGGAGAATGTTTTCTCCCGGCCCTTTGTTTTTTTCGATGGCGTTACAGGTAATCTTTTCTTCTTATCCGTCGGTGTTCGTCAGACAGGTTCCGATTTTCAAGGTCTTGCGGACCCCGGAAACCGGGTGTGCCGTCTTTCGTTCCCTTTTTCAAGCGGTGTAACGCGCCTTGCGGATGAGAATAACGACTTCGCCGTGATTCTTGTAACGCCAAGGACGATTGCTCCGTATATGCCGTAGGTAAGCTTGATCGACCGACCGGTGTGCTAGCATATGTCGGCAAAAGACTTCAGGTTTCTCTCAAGGAGAGCATACTCACTGTCTCTGGTCCCGACTGCAACTTTTTAATAGAAGTCAGTTTCTTCGCCGTGCCGTACGTGCATTTCAGAGCAATTTTCAAAGAACTTTTTCTGATGATTTAATTATACGCCCACTGCCTGGCATGTCAAGAACCGGAGAAAAGAAACCTGATGAGGTCGAAAATTTGCTGCAGGGAGCCTTTCTAAAGGAAGGCCAGGGTTGTCTGCATGTTGAGAAATGCCATTGAAATTAAGGGAAAACCATGCGATGAGGGTGCCGTGCGGTCCTTTCACCTGGTCACCCATAAGCCACTTTGGAGGAACTGGAATTAGCTGACTGCGGAGCGCGCCGGTTTTGGACAGATAAGGGCTCGAGAAATCAAGGTTGACTAATAGTAGTAAATTACGTTTAATGGCCCGGATTCTCTCCGCCGAATAACGACTCGATGCGATCACAGGGGAATCAAGATTTTTATGCAGCTGGGATCTCCGGCCTCGATGCCGTCGATGATGAGCGTGCGTATTTACACTCCCCCTCTCATCCGACGTTTCTGATTCTCAATTTCGCGGTCCAACCTCCTGGAAGGGCAAGGAGTTCGAAAGAGTGTACAGCACTTTTACGCAGAAACTGACCCTTTTTCTGTTTCCCAGCGCAATACTTGCTGCGTTGTATGTTTCTTTGCCCTTCTTGGGAATGCTGCCTTTTTCCTGGCGCGATTTTATGCCCTATGCCGTGTATCTTACCTTTTCTTTGGGCCTTTTCCTCAGTTTTCACTTCAATCGGAGTCGCGTTTTTTTCGTGCTGCTCCTGCTGCTTGCCTTCTGCTGGAACTCCGACATGCTTGCCAGGGGCGGGGACGGGTTTTCTGCGCTGCAGAGAATAGACAGCATATTTTGCTATCTCCTGCCGATTAATAGTACCCTTTTCTGCCTTATGCGTGAAAAAGGTATTTTTACCGATGCCGGCTGCAAACGTTTTGTTTTTTTGGTCCTTCAAGCCTTGGTACTGGTTATTCTGGCAAAAACGGCACAGGCAGATTCGCTGGAAGCAACCGGGCTATGGCTGCGGAATGCCGCTGCAGGGACTCGTGAACTTCCCAGGATTGCGCTTCCGCTGATGACGGGATGCGGGGTCATCATTGGTATTGCGACCTATGTCCGCCATTCGATCATCGATAGTGCTTTTCTCGGAATCCTTGCTGCGCTGATGATTATTTTCACCCATCCTCCGTCGGCTGACATTACGACGGTTTTCCTCTTTGGCGCAGGGCTGATTCTGCTGTTGAGCATGTTGCAGGATTCCCATAACATGGCATATCGTGATGATCTGACCGGAGTGCTTTCACGGCGGGCGTTCAATGAACATCTAAATGGACTCGGTCGACGGTATGTGATTGCAATGCTTGATCTTGATCATTTCAAGCGGGTGAATGATTTCTATGGCCATGATGTGGGTGATCAGGTGCTGCGGTTGGCAGGTGCGAAGATGCTGTCAGTGGGAAGTGGCGGACGGGTATATCGTTATGGAGGGGAGGAATTTGCCATTGTCTTTCCTCGAAAAAGCAAAGACCATGTTATTGCCTGTATGGAAGAACTGCGGGCCACGATAGCCGCGTACCGGTTTGCCATCCGTGGACCGAATCGACCCGACCCTCCTCGGGAAGGCGCAAGGAATCGTTACGGCGGCGGAGCCGAGACATGTATTTCTGTCACCGTAAGTATCGGAATTGCGGAGAGCGTTGACGGAAAGGCTTCTCCCCGGGAGATTGTCGTTGCTGCTGATACTGAGTTGTACCGGGCAAAGCAGCGAGGGAGAAATCGAGTTTGCAGTTCCTAAGTCCGACAGGTTCCCAGGGGTTCCGGTCATTCGCTTCCCATTTTCTTGACAGTCGTGCGTCAGTCGTGACATACTTTTTCAAAACAAACTACCGTTCAAGCAATTGACCGAACCCGGCATGCTGCAGTTGGGCATTCGGGAGCCGGTTGCTAACCGTCTCACGTATCTATCCTTTATTTCAAGCCTTTTCTGTCAGGGAGTCGCTTACCAATGCGGCTCCCGTCATTGTTTTTATGGAACATATGGAACCCTCTAAATTCGTCCATTTACATGTGCATACCCAGTACTCCCTCCTTGACGGGGCTATACGTATCGGGGACCTGGTGAAGAAGGCGGTCGAATTCGGCATGCCCGCTGTTGCTCTGACCGATCACGGCAATATGTTCGGTGCGATCGAATTTTACCTGAAATGCCAGTCAGCGGGTATCAAGCCCCTTATCGGCTGTGAAGTGTATCTTTCGCCCGGATC
>RPRC01000219.1 GCA_003857395.1 Geobacter sp. | reverse complement strand
TCGGAAAAGGCCACGGGCCGGTCAATCATTTTCTAGCTGCCAAGAACCAGGTGGACAGACTGAAGGCTGAAGACTGAAGGCTAAAATGATCTGCTTAGGCGATTTTCTCCTTTCAGTCCCCAGCCTTCAACCTTCTGCATATCATCTGACTTTACACAAGTGAGGAACATACATGACTCAACTCGAAATGGCCCGCCAAGGCATTGTCTCTGATAAAATGAGAACGGCTGCCGCTGCTGCCGGCATGGATCCGGAAATTCTGCGACAGCGCATTGCCGAAGGCACGGCCATCGTTTGTCATAACAACAAGCACACCAACGGCCGCCCCCTGGCTGTCGGCAAAGGTCTGCCCACCCGGGTCAATGCCAATATTGGGACCAGCAAGGACGATACCAGCATCGACAAGGAACTGGAAAAAGCCCGCGTGGCGGTCGCCGCCGGTGCCGACGCGATCATGGACCTGTCCACCGGCGGTCCCATCGACGAAATCCGCCGGGCGATCATCGCCGAGACCGAGGCCTGTATCGGCAGTGTCCCCCTTTATCAGGCGGCCTGTGACACTGTGGTTAAAAAGGGCAAGGCCATTGTAAACATGACTGCCGACGAAATCTTCGACGGCATTAAAAAACACCTGGACGACGGCGTCGACTTCATTACCGTGCACTGTGGCGTGACCCGCGCCACTGTCGAGCGCATGGATAACGAGGGGCGGATCATGGAGGTCGTCTCCCGCGGTGGTTCTTTCACCGTTGCCTGGATGGCTCACAATAATGCCGAAAACCCGCTCTTCGAGCACTTCGACCGCTTGCTGGAACTGGTCAAGCCCTATGATGCCACCCTGTCGCTGGGCGACGGTTTTCGCCCCGGTTGTCTGGCCGATGCCACCGACCGTGCCCAGATCCACGAACTGATTATCCTCGGCGAGCTGACCCAGCGGGCCTGGGACGCCGGCATCCAGGTCATGATCGAAGGTCCGGGCCACGTGCCGCTGAACCAGATCGAGGCCAATATCCAGTTGCAGAAACGGCTCTGCCACGGCGCGCCCTTCTATGTGCTCGGCCCGCTGGTGACCGACATTGCCCCCGGCTATGACCACATCACCTGTGCCATCGGCGGCGCCATTGCTGCCAGCGCCGGTGCCGACTTCCTCTGCTATGTTACCCCCAGCGAACACCTTTGCCTGCCCACGGTCAAGGACGTACATGACGGGGTCATGGCGACCCGCATCGCCGCCCACGCCGCCGACATCGTCAAGGGTCTGCCCGGCGCAATGGAAAAAGACATCGCCATGAGCAAGGCGCGCAAGGCACTTGATTGGGAAACCCAGTACTGCCTGGCCATCGATCCTGCTCTGGCCCGCAGACGGCGCGGCGAATCGGGGGTGGATGAGGAGCATGGCGCCTGCACCATGTGCGGCGAGTTCTGCGCCTACAAGGTCATGGAAGAGCGCAAGAAGTAGAAAGATACGCACGCCGGAAAATAGTTTCCTGACTGCGGGGCCCTGAATAGGCTTGCCACTGTATATGAAAAGCCGCGGGACGTCAGTCTCGCGGCTTTTTTGCTGAGTGGTTCCGTTGTTCGGTTCCGGAAATCCATGTTCAAAAAACGGAGTGCCCGGCAGGAAGGGCTTCCGGTTTTTCAAAGGAGGAAAAGTCATGCATATCAGCTGCGCAGTCTCGCAGACTTCGTCCCTCGGCTTGGTGCTGGTGGCAGCTACGGACCGGGGGGTCTGCTTTGTTGCCCTGCACGACGACCCCGACCGGTTGTGCCTGGAACTGCACGACCGCTTCCCGGGTGCAGTGCTGCACGAAGCCGGTCCCGAATTTTCCGCAACGGTTGCCCGTGTCGTCGCCTGCATCAACGATTCCGGTCAGCCGTTCGAACTGCCTCTGTACCTGCTCGGGACACCTTTCCAGCAGCAGGTCTGGCAGGCCCTGCGGGAGATCCCCTGCGGCACGACAGCCACGTACCGTGATATTGCCGTCCGCATCGGCAAGCCCGAAGCGGTTCGGGCCGTGGGAACAGCCTGCGGGGCAAACCCGATCGCTATTATCGTCCCCTGCCACCGGGTGGTCCGCAGCGACGGCGGCTTGGGCGGATTCTGCTGGGGTTTGGAGCGGAAGCGATTGCTGCTGGAGCGGGAAGCCACTGCAGTGAACGGAGCCTGAATCATGCGCTTCGGCCTTTGCTGTATTTTCATCGAAGAACCGATCAGATTCCGGACGACCACGGCCAAAGCCCTTGCCGGACTGCCCCGGCCGGAGCAGTATGCGCGTCTGTCCGATATCTGCTGCGAGAATGCGAGAAGTCTCCTTCGTGCCGTCCAGACTGTGCATAGCCTGGGAATTGGCGCCTTCCGCGTTACGACTCCTTTCTTTCCACGCTACACCCATCCGGAGGTGGGATATACGCTTGAGGAACTTCCCGGCGGAGAGGAAATCCGGAGCCTGCTCGCGGAAGTTGCCCAGCTGCGCAGCCGGCTGAATATCCGTCTCAGTTTTCATCCTGACCAGTTTGTCTCGATCTCTTCCCTGCGAGATGAAGTGGTACGGAAGTCCCTGGCAGAACTGGAATACCAGGGGCTTGTCGCCGAGTTGATCGGGGCGGATGTCATCACTATCCACGCCGGTGGCAGGCAAGGGGGGAAGGAGGCGACGTTGCAGCGCTTCCAGGCCAACTTTCCCCTGCTTTCGGAGCGGGTCAGGTCGAGGCTTGCCCTGGAGAACGACGATATCAGCTACACGGTCAAGGATCTCCTGCCGGTCTGCGAGCAGCTCGACATCCCTCTCGTCTACGATGTTCACCATCACCGCTGCAACCCGGATGGGCTCACGGTGGAAGAGGCAACACGTCATGCCATGGCCACTTGGCGGTGCCATGGCCGAGAACCATGGGTCCACATCTCCTCTCGCCGAAATAGTTGGGGAGAAGGAAACCCAAGGCTCCATGCCGATTACATCGATCCCGACGACTTTCCTGGCTGTTGGCAAGGTCTGGAACTAACCATTGATGTGGAAGCCAAGGCCAAGGAGCTGGCGGTGCGGCGACTGATGTTAGTTCTGGGGCTATCCTGAAGATGTCGGGAGCAGGCGGAGGATACCTGTGCAGATCGGAACGTACAGGTACAACACGGTCTTGCCGTCCGACAGACTCCTGACAAAGTGGCCGGCTTTGAGGTGATGGCTTCGTAGCAGGGTCAGTCATTCTCCACATGGCTGCAACATATTTGTAACCTGGAGATGATACAAATACGTCACACTATCCAATTTAAGCAGGAGCGAGATGAATTATGAAAAAAACGAGGGTACTTTTCGTGTGCGTCCACAACAGCGCCAGAAGCCAGATGGCGGAGGCGTTTCTCAACGATCTCGCCGGTGACAAATTCGAAGCCCGGAGCGCCGGCTTGGAGCCCGGCAAATTGAATCAGAATGTCGTCACGGTAATGAAGGAAATCGGCATTGATATTTCCCGGAACGAGACGAAGTCGGCCTTTGACTTGTACAAAGAAGGCGCCTTGTTCGATTTTGTCATTACGGTGTGCGACGAAGCGAGCGCGGAAAGGTGCCCCATTTTCCCGGGATTCACCAAAAGACTCCACTGGGGTTTTCCCGACCCCTCATCGGTGGCGGGTGAGCAGAATGAGAGACTGGATGTCATTCGGGGAATCAGGGACCAGATTCGTGCGCAGATTGAACAATGGGTAACGGAAAAATGATTTTGAATTCTACGAGTCCCATGACATTTCCTCCAGTTTTGTGTTTATAGCTCACTATCGCCAGGAAGCCCGGTTGCTTTCGCCTCCGGGCTTCCTGGTCGTCAACCTGCCGCAAGAATCCAGGCGGCTCCTACAGAATGCCGACGTTCACTCTCGTAGCCTTGATGAACCAATTGACATCGTCTCCAACGGTGAATCCCAGAGCTTGCCAGGATGATGTCCTTACCAGGGCGGCAACCAGGGTTCCCTTGTAATCGAGAACGACCCGGGTAGTCGCGGCATCTGATTCGACTCGTTTCACGACGCCCATGAATTTCTTCTTGATCGTCGTCTCTCCGGAAAACGATTTTGCCAGGACCACGTCGAGTTCGTCAAAGAATATTTCGACTGTGTCTCCGGCCTTGTGGCAGACTCTTCCGCTGAAAGAAGGGGCGATTGCCGCCATCGAATCCCCTGTTGCAAGAGAAATTTCATATGATGCATAGGGGCTTCCGCTCGTAATACCTTCAATCTTTCCATTCAACTTGTTCATTTTCGTCTCCTTTTAGAAAAGTGCCATGGCTTGCATAGCGAATAACTCCGACCAGAACCACCGGCAGACTGATGATGAGACTTGCATTTCCCGCCGTTACGATGTCTATGCCGAAGGCGAATACGAGAGTCGGGATGATCTTGGTTCACTCCATTACGGATGCCGATTTTACCTGGACCCATACTGACTGTCCCGGTTCCGGCGAGAGAGCGGCAAGGGAGCGTTTTGTCACGCGTGCCTTCGTTGTGAGGGTGGGCAGGGCCTGGCAAAAAGCCAAGAGGGACAGCATGATGCTTTGAATAATGATCTTCATGAATATTTTCCTTTCGTAGTAACCGCTCAACTGCAGCATGCCCGGATAAAACAGGATGATGAAATTGAAAAACCCCGATCTCGTTATTGAAATCGGGGCGCCTTTGCCTCCGGTTATTTCCATTTTTCGAATTCCAGCGTAATCTCTGGAAACATCTGCGTAGTATTCCGTGAGCACCGGTGCTCTTTTTGTGGGGCGTACGGTTACGTTTTCCTGGGTCAGATACCTGCTGATTTTTCCACTGCCGTGCTGCCAGGGTTCTGGCTTTTACCAGCTGAGGTGCTGTTTAGGAATTCATCAGTTGCCAGCTATTTATGCATCGTATGCGTCAGCTTCCTCTGATTATCCTTTAGTCTATTTGTCATAGCCACTATCCAGGCAATTTTAAAATTTCCGGGGTAGTCATAATTGTAATCGGAAATAAGGTAGATACAGTGCATTTGAATCGGGAAGCGCTACTTCATGCTCTCCATTGCTTCGCCGATGATGATAAATATGTCAGCTAGTATCGTGCCAAGGTTGTCAAAATAGTGCCAAAAGAAGAAGCCCCTCTGAAAAATCATCTCAAACGGTTCCGGGAAGAACGGGGCGCAGCTAACGGGATAATCCGCCGGAGATCCGATCGACCTCAGCCAATGTAAGCCTGTATCCCAATTGAGCTTGCAGGTCGTCAACTTCGGCTTTCGAGACCGCAGTAAGGGCTTCGGCGTATTGGACGGCCGTTATCGTTCCGGCTTTCAGCCGGTCGGAGCTCAGGCGGAGATTCTCCCTGTGAAGTTTCAGTGCTTCCGCAGTTACATCCATAAGCGTTCCGGTCTGCTGAAGCTTGCGGCAAGCTTTAGTAATTTCAAGATTGAGGCGCTGCTCAATGCGTTTCATGTTCTCTTCTGCCTGTGCCAGCTGTGATTTTCTCTGGCCGACAACACTGCGCCGGTTCCCCCAATCGAAGATGTCCCATGTCATCTGTGCGCCGAACATTCCTATGTTGCTGGCAACGAATGGGGCGCCATCCTGATAGATGTGGCGGGCGAACAGGCTGATCTCCGGGATATAGTCATCACGGGCTGCCGTAGCGGCATGTCCGGCCTTTGCAACGGACTCCTTTGCAGCCTGCAGTTCGGGATTGCGTGACAAGGCGTCCAGAAGATACTTTTGGAGCGGTTGGGGCGCAGGGAAAGTCTCCTCTATCTCTGCGAGCACCAGTTCAGTATTGACTGGAAGCCCCAAGAGATCGTTCAGCTCCGATATCAAATCCGCTGTCTGGATCTCTGCAGAAAGAAGGGCTTGCCTGTTTTGCAGAAGTTGTACTTTACTTTGGGTCAAGACGACCTCCAGGACGTTACCGGCCCTGACGGCGTTCTCGCTTTCGCGCCTGCCTTCCTGCGCTGCCGCCAACGCGGACTGCGCTGCTTCTTTCTGTTTTTGAGCGATCAGCAGCCTGTAATAGAGCTGGTGTACGCTGAAAATAATTTCATCCTCGGTTTTTCGTGCATCCGATTCCGCGATAGCACGGTCAGACTTCGCGACTTCATGCCCTTCATGTATCTTGAAGAGTTGCGTCAAAGGTTGGGTTAACGTGGTACTGCTTATGAACAGCAAATTCGACCCCTGATTGATCTTCGTGTCTTGCCCTGGAAACGGACCCAATCCCGGAACCGTTCCCATGCCCCCGGCCGGAATGGTCACCAGCTGTTTGTCGGAGAGGCCCATATATGAGGTCTCGTTCGACAACTGGGGAAAATATTTCGACCTGGCCGATGCAATCCGTTGTCGGTTTTCCTCAATTTTATGGTGCGAAATTTTCAGTGTGCTGTTCTGATGCCGGGCAAGATCGATTGCCGCCGGCAAGGTGAGCTTCAATTGCCCGGCCGATGCCTGTCCAGCTCCGAAAAGCAGCAGGATTGCCACAAGCGTGATTCCATGAGTGCCTGGTTTGCTGGTCCGCGACTTGACCAGCACGTACAGGACTGGCACTACCAGCAGGGTGAAAAACATGGAACAGATCAACCCGATGGCAATAACGCTGGCCAAGGGGCTCCAGAGGCTGGATCCCGAAAGGATCATCGGTGTTACCCCTACGGCTGCGGCCATGGACGTTAGAAAAATCGGGCGCAGACGACGCGCTCCTGCATCTCTTGCCGCCTGTTCGAGAGTTTGGCCTTCGGCAAGCTTTTCCTGAATGTAGTCCACCAGGATGATGGCATTACGGACCACGATACCGGTAAGGCTGATCATTCCCAGGAAGGCGGTAAACCCGAACGGGTTATGCGTGATTACCAGTCCGAGCGCAGCGCCGGGCAGCGCAAGCGGTATGGACGACATGATGACCAGCGGTTCGACGATGGTTCTGAATTGGATGAGCAATACCAGGAAAATCGCCAGAAGGCTGATTCCGAGGGCAACTATCATTTGCGGGAACGTTTCGTCACGGTTCATTTTTTCTCCTCCATAATCGATCCGATACCCGAGCGGAAGCCGGAGGTCCTCAATTCGGGGCCGGGCCTCTTTGAGCAGATCCGACCCATACCAGCCCTGCTTGACAAAACTCCGGACGGTGATCGTGCGCACGCCGTTGCGCCGGACGATGCGGCTGGTCTGCCACTCCGGTTCGAGCGTGGCAATGGAACGGAGCGGCACGCGGGCATCGGTAAGCTGGGACGTCAGGTAGGAGTTTTGTATGTCGGAGAAAGAAGAGCGGGATTTCTCGTCGAGGCGGAGCATGATGGTCACCGGACGGTCACCTTCCCAAAAGGTGCTGACCGGCGCGCCGTCGAATGCTCCCCTGAGAAGACCGGAAACGGAGGAATTGGTTATCCCGAGCCGGTTGGCCAGTTCATTGTTGATGTTCACGTCCAGCAGGCACGAATCGTTGTAAAAATCCTGGTGAACGTAGGTTGAGAACGGGACGGACGATAAAATGGCTTCGACTTGCGAGCTGAGGCGCTTCAGTTCGGCGATGTCATCACCGGAGATGCGGACTTCCACCGGTGCTTCCATCTGCTCGCCCTGCTGCAGTTCCTTGACGATGACCAGCGCTTCCGGTGCCAGTTTTGCCAGCTCGGGCCGCAGTCCTGCCACGAGCTGCGAGGTGGCCTCGACCGATTTCGTGTTGACGATAAACTGGCCGTAGGCCGGATCGGGTTGCTGGGGATTGACATTGTAATAAAAACGCGGGGCGCTCTGTCCGACAAAAGTGGCGTACTGAACCACTTCATTTTTCCCGGCAAGCTGTTTCTCTATCCTGGCCATGATTGCGTCGGTGCTCTCAATCCGGGTACCCTGGGGCATCCAGACGTCGATGACGAACTGATTGCGTTCGGCGGAAGGGAAGAACTGTTCCCGCACGGTGGTAAACAGTGCAATGCCGGAGACGAATGCGATAACCCCAACCAGCACTGCGAGCCGTTTCCTTATCATGAACCAGCCAATAAGAACCTGATAGCCTCCCTGGAGTCTGTCCAGGATGTTGAATTTTCTTTTTACCTCATCCGGCGCCTCTCGTTCGTGGTCGTGCAGTCCCTTCTTGATGAAAAACCGGCAGAGAATCGGCGTGAGCAGCACTGCCACAATGAATGAAACCAGCAACGCGATGGCGACGGTGATTGGCAGGGCTGCCACAAATTCCCCGACCGAACCGGTAATGATCAGGAGGGGCAGAAACGAGAAAACGATGGTAACCGTAGCGGTGAATACCGGAACAACCACATCGGTAGCAGAACGCCAGGCCGCTTCCATTTTGGGAACTTTCCGGTCAAGAAGCTCCACATAGTTGTCAGCGATCACAATGGCGTCATCCACCACAATCCCGAGCACCACGATCAGTGCGGCGATTGACACCTGATGGAGCGCTATTCCCAGGGCATTCATGACCCCCAGGGTTATGCAGAGGGTAACCGGGATTGCCAGTGCGGCAACCACCGCGACCCGGATCGGCAGGAGTAACATCGTCACCAGGATGACGGCGATGATTGCCAGCATGAACTCGTGACTGAGGGAAGACATGCGGTCTTTTACGACGTGCGGCTGATTGGCGACCAAGTCGAGCTGAATATCGGGCGGGAGGATTGTTTTCAGGCGGGCAAACACCTGTTCGATCTGCTCGCCAAGCTGCACGATGTTTTTCTCTTTCTGCATCTCCACGGAGATGAGTATGCTCGCTTCGCCGTCATGGCGGACCAGAAAGGTCGGGTCCTGGTAGCGGCGCTCTACATTGGCGAAGTCGCGGATGTATACCGGCTGTCCGGTTTTTGATACGTCGACCATGACATTGCGGATCTGATCTTCGGTCGTAAAAATGCCGGTTGTCCTCATCGGGATTTCTGCATTGCCGGTCTCGAACTTGCCGGTGCCCTCGATGACGTTCCGTTGCTGCAGGGCCTGTGCAACCTGGAGTGGATTCGCGAAATACTGCGAGACCCGCGCAAGGCTGCTGGTAATCCAGACTTCTTCGCTCTGGCCGCCGTAGGTGGCGAGCTTTCCCACATCCCGGATGGTGCGGAGTTCATCCTGAATCCGGTCGACATAATCACGCAGCTCCCGGTAGCCGTAACGCTTGCCGTGTACCGCGATCAACATGGCGACGGTGTCGCCGAAGTCGGAGTTGACGATCGGGCCGCGCACGCCATCGGGAAGCTCGGTAGCCCGGGTCTCGTTCAATTCATGGCGCAGTTTGGACCAGAAAAGGTCGGTGTTTTTGACATGATCCTCCAACTCGACATTGATGACGACAACTCCGGGACGGCTTGTGGAAACGGTTCTTCCTTTCCTCACTTCGGGAAACTTGAAGATATGACTTTCGAGAGTCTTCGTCACCTGCTTTTCCACCTGTTCGGAGGTGGCGCCAGGATAGAGGGCAATCACCAGCCCGGAGCGTATCGTAATCGACGGATCTTCCGTGCGCGGCATGGTGAAGAACGCTCGAAGGCCGACGAGAACCAGCAAAACCGTCAGGATTACCGTTACCGTCGGATACCGTAAAGAGAACTTGATAGGAGTCATCGGCGGGTCGCCTTTTCGGTCGTGGTGTTTTTCCCGCCGGGGGGGGTGGTTGTCGTCACCGAAACCACTGCACCGTCACGGAGCC
>RPRC01000218.1 GCA_003857395.1 Geobacter sp. | reverse complement strand
TGATGATATCCTGGACCGGGTTCAACTTGATCTTTACGCCGAAGTGGCGAATGGCCTGCTGTGGCTCGATAAAAGTTCTGCCGACATAATGATTGCGCATCAACCCGAATTCGAAACGAATCCCGGATTCCTGGGCATAACCCAAGGCAGCCGGCACACCGGAATCGGGAACAGGAATGACGAGGTCTGCTTCTATTCTGTGTTCTCGTGCTAGTTGACGCCCCAGTTCTTTTCTCACCATATAGACGTTCTTGCCAAAAATATACGAATCCGGACGAGCAAAATATATAAACTCAAAAATACAGGGGGTTGGTTTGACCTTTTTAAAAGGGAAAAAGGAATTGATGCCGTCCTTGTCGATAACAACAACTTCTCCGGGCTCAATCTCTCGGACAAGTTGTGCTTCGATCAGATCCAGGGCACAAGACTCGGAAGCAACTACGTAGGCGTCGCCCCGTTTACCGAGACAAAGAGGCCGAAACCCGTTCGGATCCCTGACAGCTACCATTTGAGTCTCTGACAGGAAAAGCAGACAGTAAGCGCCCTCAATTCGTTCCAAGGCTTCTGTGACTCGATCAAGGAGAGAGTTTGCTTTGGACATGGCAAGCAGATGAACAATGATCTCCGTGTCCATGGTGGTCTGGAAGATCGACCCCCATGCCTCCAGCTCATCCTTTATTATCTGGGCATTGACAATATTTCCATTGTGGGCTACGGCAATGGAACCGCGAGAATAATCCACCATGATCGGTTGCACGTTTTTGAGGACTGAAGATCCCGTAGTGGAGTATCGAACATGTCCGATTGACGACTGTCCGGGTAACGTATTAAAAATCTCCTCGTCTTCGAAGACATCCGCGACAAGCCCCATACTTTTATGAGAATGAAGGTACATGCCGTCAGAAGATACAATGCCGCAACTTTCCTGTCCGCGGTGCTGCAGGGCATAGAGACCCAGGTATGTCAGGTTTGCCGCTTCCGGATGATTATAAACTCCAAAAATACCGCACTCTTCCTCTGGTCTGACAAATTTCATTGAAGCACCCATCTCCTTTGTTTCAACAAGGGTGTACACCCTTCCTTACCTTACAATAGGTTACTGCGGATATATGTCACAGCGTTACGGAACAGGATCAGCCCGTCGCCTTCTTCCGGCAACGATTCCCGAGTCCAGCGGGGATGGTTGGTGCGATGCAGAAATGCTTCCGGATGCGGCATGAGACCCATCAAGCGCCCGGATTCATCGCAAAGACCTGCAATGGCATTGGTCGATCCGTTCGGGTTAAGGGGGAACTCCATGGTAGGCGCGGCGTAATCAGCATCAGAATATTTCAGAACCGAAAGGTGCAAGGATTCAATTCTGTCCACGACCTCTTGCGATTCAACCAGGAACTTTCCTTCCCCGTGTCGAATCGGAAGGTAGATACCATCGGAAATGCCTTTCGTAAAGACCGAAGGGGAATCAGGGTCGCATTTCATGTAGACCCAGCGATCCTGAAATCTGCCGCAGTCGTTGAAGGTGAGTGTTGCCGACTGGTTCAGGTACTTGCCGTCAAGGGCCGGTAAAAGGCCCATTTTTACCATTAATTGAAAGCCATTGCAGACACCGAGGATGAGTTTGCCCTCGGTGATAAACCGCAGGATCTGATCGATCAGGTGTTCATTGCTTCCTGCGATGCGGGCGTTCTTCAATCGGTTTGCCTGCGCCTTGGCACTTCCCAGGTCATCTCCGTCAAGAAAACCGCCGGTCAAATTCAGAAAGTGAAAATCATCCAGTCGAACTTCACCATAAAGAAGCTCCGATATATGAGCAATTCTCACTTCGTCAAAACCCGCAAGTCGGCAGGCGTGTGCCGCCTCAACTTCACAGTTGGTCCCATTTCCCGTTAATACAATCGCCTTTGCCAGCGTCATGTTACAACTCCCTCAGGGGGCTCTGCCATGCTTCTTTCAGATCGTCGAGAGCCCCTCGCAGTACCACCGATCCGTCAATGCCGGTTACCGTTAAGATAGTTTCTTCTGTAATCATGCCAATGCTGGAGAAACAGTTTCCACTCATTACGTTCTCAAACATGTCGCGATCTTCCGGGTGTACCGTCACCAGCAGTCGAGATGCAGATTCCGAGAATAAGAGTACTTCGTCCGTCCGGTCACAAGAAACACCGGAAAACAGTACTCTTTGCAAATAAATCTCCATGCCGAAACCACCCGCAAAAGCGGTTTCGGCCAGGGACACGGCCAGGCCGCCGTCAGAGAGGTCATGACAAGAGGCAACCAGTTCCTGCTGCACAGCTTCATGGTAGGCTCGGTAGCGCTTCAGCGATTTCTCTGCATCGACACGCGGCACACGATTGCCCACAAAGCCCCGCAGAGCGTAGTATTCGGAACCACCCAACTCGAAAGCCGTTTTGCCGAGAAGATAGACAATATCTCCCGGACGCTTGGCATCCATGGTGACGGTTTTCCTGACATCATCGATTTTACCGATTACCGAGAAGAGGACTGTGGGGGGAATTGAGATCTTCGTAACACCATCGAAGAAATCGTTCTTCATGGAATCTTTGCCGGAGATAAGCGGCACATTGTAGGCAACGCAATAGTCAAAGAGTGCCTTGTTGGCTCGAACGAGCTGAGCAGTCTTGAACTCGCCGTCAGGGGTTTTCTCTGACTGCACCGGGTCGCACCAACAGAAATTGTCAAGGCCTGCGATAAGGTCAAGGGAGCCGCCGACGGCAACATAGCCACGGATACCTTCATCTATGGCATTTGACATCATTTGATAGGTGTCAATATCACTGTAGCGCGGGCAGATTCCGTGAGACACCACAACCCCTTCAAAAGACTCAAGATCGGGGCGCAGGACTGCTGCGTCGGATGGGCCATCATTTTTGACGCCGGTGAAGGGTTTCAAAACACTGCCACCCTGAACCTCGTGGTCATAACGCCGAACAACCGATTCCTTGGAACAGATGTTCAGCGAAGAGAGAAGCTTCTTGAGATCGTCGGTGTAGTCTGCTTTTTTGACAGGTCGCGGTTCCGGATGTTTCTTGATCTCCCAGACTCCTCGCAGTTGCATGGGGGGAAGTCCTTCATGGAGGAAATCAATGGGAAGATAGGCAACCGTTGCATCATTGTACAGTATATGGAAGAATCCGGAATCGGTAAAATCACCAAGTACCGTTGCCTCGACGCCCATCTTTTGGGCGAGGGCCAGAAACTCGTCGATCTTTTCTGGAGGAACGGCAAGGCTCATTCTTTCCTGGGCTTCAGAAATAAGAATTTCCCATGGGGCCAGCCCCGCGTATTTCAAGGGCGCTTTTGCCAGGTCGAGCCTGCAGCCGCCTCATTCCGTAGCCATCTCGCCCACCGAAGAAGAGAGGCCACCGGCACCGTTGTCGGTAATGAAATTATAGAGGTTCCGATCCCGGGCAATAATCAGAAAATCCGTCATCCGTTTTTGGGTAATAGGATCGCCGATCTGCACCGCAGAAACAGGGGACGACTCGCTCAACTCTTCGGAAGAGAAAGTTGCACCGTGGATGCCGTCTTTACCGATGCGACCTCCAGTCATAACAATGAGGTCACCCGGATTAATGGTTTTGAGATGGGACGGCTCACCATTGATTGTGGCCGGCATAAAACCGGCAG
The DNA here is from genome assembly GCA_003857395.1 of Geobacter sp. The sequence goes on along the minus strand of RPRC01000218.1, from coordinate 5,997 downwards.
TACCGCAAAAAACCAGGGGTTTACCGGCGAACCGGTCATCAAAGACAAGAGATCCGTTGACGGTGGGAATGCCGCTTTTGTTTCCGCCGTGCTCTACTCCTTCCACAACCCCTTCGAAAATGCGCCGGGGATGGAGAAGCCGTGCAGGGAGGGCCTTTTCGTAAAAGGGCGAGGCAAAACAGAAGACATCGGTATTAAAAATCAGTTTTGCACCTTTGCCTGTCCCAAAGGGGTCGCGGTTGACGCCGACGATACCGGTAAGAGCTCCGCCGTACGGATCGAGAGCACTCGGCGAGTTGTGGGTTTCAACCTTGAAGACCAGGGAATAATCATCATTAAACTTTATAACTCCTGCGTTATCCTTAAAAACCGAGAGGCAGAAATCGCGCCCGCCAAGTTTCTCGCGAACTTGTTTTGTGGCGCCCTGGATGAAGGTCTTGAAAAGAGAGTGTATCTCCTCCCGGTTCCCATTCTCGTCGCAATAGTCTATAGTCGCAGCAAATATCTTGTGTTTGCAGTGTTCAGACCACGTCTGCGCAAGAGCCTCAAGCTCGACATCGGTTGGATTTTCGGAGAGCCCCAGTTTTTTCCGCTCCTCGACAACGGCGCTGTCCTGAAAGTATTGCTGAATAATTTTCATCTCTTCCAGGGTAAGCGCCAGAACGCCATCTTTGCTGATGGCAAGCAACTCATCGTCGGAAACATTCAGATTGATTTCATTGATTGTTGCCTGTGTCTCTGCCGTAACCTTCGGAACTCCAAGAGGAGTGGAGGTTCCCGAGGCAAAAGACTGAAAATCAACAATCCGGTAGCGCTGAATCAGGGTATTGCAAAGGAGACCGGTCGCAATCTTTTCAACAGCGGCAGGGTCGAGATTCCCCTTGAGAAGATACTGAACCGACGTGTAGACACCCTCCCCTTCCTGCAGGCGACGACCGGTTACGTATTCGATTGCTTCCCGGGCCGTTCTCCCGACATTATCGGTAACCCCCGGACGGAATCCGACTTCGACGAGATAGTCAAAGTCCTTCGCCGCGGATGTGTCGATGGAGCTGGTCTGAATGATACGGTCACACAAGGGCTCGGCCGCAATGATTTCGAGTTCCTTCGCACTCAACTCCGCATCGATAGAGTATACGTCAATGGTACGGACACTCGACACCGGGAAATGAAGGAAATGCTCAATTTCCCTCCTGATACGCTCTCCACGGGCGTCCCGCACCTGCTCCTTAAGACTGATTTCAATTCTGTGTGTCATTATCCTTCCCTTTCCAGCAGTACCTTCCTGGTGGGGTACGGTATTTTTATGTCGTTCTTGGTAAATGCGGTTATGAGCCGCATGTTGATCTGATCCGTAACCGTGATGATTTTCGTGTAGTCGTTGACCCAGAAGACCAGCACCATATTCAGGGCACTATCTCCGAAGGAAAGAAAAAATGCCTCAGGAGGCGGATCTTTCAGAACCTCAGGGTGCTCGGTGGCAGTTTCCTGAAGTATCCTTTTCACTTTTTCAACATCCGAGCCATAGGCAACGCCGAAGGAAACGCGGCCTTGGGTTTTCATATCAGGAAACGCCATGTTGAGGACGGTACTGTTGCAAAGCTCAGAATTCGGAATGATGAGCAGGGTGTTGTCGACGGTCCTTATCCTGGTGCTGCGAAGGCCGATATCGACAACATCTCCGGTCTTTCCACTTGCAAGCTGAATCCTGTCGCCAATTCGAAAGGGCCTGTCGATCATCAAAGTGAATCCTGAGATCATGTTTGCCAGGGTATCCTTGGCAGCCAGGCCAATGGCCAGTGAACCTATACCGAGGGCAGTCAGAAGAGACAGGGCATCATAACCAAAGTGTTTCAGAACTATAATCAAGGCTGCACAAACCAGGAAAATGGTAAAAACTTTCCTGAGCAAGGGCAGTATCTGCAGCCCTATCCTGGTCGCGGTTCTCTCTTCTATACGTCGAGCGTACCAGGCAAGAAACTCATCCGCTACCCGATAGGCAATATTGGCAAATATCAGGATATTTACGATAAAGACCACACCAGACAGGACAAACTGTACCCGGTCGTACATCGGAAAACTTCGAAGTGCCAGATAGAGACCGGCAGTTATCGTGAGAAGCTCAACCGGCGGTGTTATCCGTTGCAGGACGCGTTCGTCCAGGTCAGTGCGGGTAAATCGTGCGATCCGTGGCACCCATTTTGTGAAAAGGTAGCGCAAAAAACGGGATAACACCCAGAAAAGGCCGACAATAAGTATCGCCAGGATACATTCCTTGCTCCAAGTGAGAATCTTATCGCTCTCAACCAGGGAGCGGAAATAATCCTGCATTCTAATTACCGAAGACTCTAGTAAAGATGGTATCGACATGTTTGAAGTGATAGGCAAGATCAAAGGCGTTGTCAATTTCCTCACTGGAAAGGTATGAACGAACTTCAGAGTCGCCAAGGAGTTCTTCACGGAAATCTCTCCCCTCTTCCCAAACTTTCATAGCGTTTCTCTGCACGAGTGAATAAGCGTTTTCGCGGGAAGCACCTTTACTGGCAAGTTCCAGCAGAACTCTCTGAGAGAAGACAAGCCCCCTCATCAGGTTCAGGTTTTTCAACATGTTTTCCGGATAGACCACCAGGTTGTCAATCAAACCTGTACAGCGGTGCAGCATGAAATCCATGAGGACCGTAGCATCAGGAGCTATAACCCGTTCGACGGAAGAATGTGAGATATCCCTTTCGTGCCAGAGGGGGACGTTTTCCAGCGCAGAGACGGCATACCCCCTGATCAAGCGAGCGAGACCACTGAGGTTTTCGGAAAGGACAGGATTCCTTTTATGGGGCATGGCGGAAGAACCCTTTTGGCCCTTACTGAAGAACTCTTCGGCCTCAAGGACCTCCGTCCGCTGAAGATGGCGGATCTCAACGGCAAATTTTTCAATGGAAGAGGCAATGATGGCGAGGGTGGAAAAGAACTCGGCGTGCCGGTCTCTCTGGACGATCTGGGTGGAACAGGGCGCCGGCTTCAAACCGGCACGGGCGCAGACAAACTCCTCGACCTTCGGATCAATATTTGCGAAGGTTCCAACCGCTCCCGATATCTTACCATAGGATATAGTTTCAACTGCGGACTCCATGCGGCGAAGATTACGCCTCATCTCATCATACCAAAGCGCCATCTTGATACCGAAGGTCACCGGTTCGGCATGGATTCCGTGGGAACGGCCGATCATGGCCGTGTCCTTGTGTTCATAGGCTTTTTTCTTCAGTGCCGCCATCAGACCTTTCATATCTTCGATAATTAGAAGACCACTTTCTCGCAACAGCATGGCAAGGGAGGTGTCGAGAACATCCGATGAGGTCATTCCCACGTGCAGAAAACGGGAATCATCACCGATATAATCCGCAACCGAGGTCAGAAAGGCGATTACGTCATGTTTGACGACCTTTTCAATCTCATCAATGCGCGGGACATCGAAGTTGGCTTTTGCCTTGATTCGTTCCATTGCTTCACGGGGAATCGTCCCCATTTCGGCGTGCGCTTCACAAGCGAAAAGTTCTATTTCCAACCATTTCCGGTAGCGATTTTCCGCGCTCCAGATTTCAGTCATTTCCGGCCGGCTGTATCGTTCTATCATCTAATTATTACCTCATAAGAAAGTTTTGATACTATATTTTGTCGTTGAGATACTGTGCCGCTGAGGGCAATGGTCATTCCCGCCGGTGCGTCACAACGACAGAACCTCACTGACGCTTTGCTGATTGCCGACAAAAATCCGGGGCGAACAGACCGTGGTGCCGGACAGTTGCTTCCGGTGGACCCCCAAGGCAATCTCCGGGTTATTGTTTGCTTCCGACAGATGGGCCAGGAATACACCTTCAAGACCCGGGTGCATTACTTCCATGAGGAGTGCTGCAGATTCCACATTGGAAAGGTGCCCATGTCTTGATTTGATTCTCTGCTTAAGGTGCCATGGATACGGACCGTTCAGCAACATGTTTTCGTCATGGTTTGATTCAAGTACAAGCACCCTGCTCTTCTTGAGTTTTTCCTGTACCAGCCTGGTTACGATACCAAGGTCAGTGGCAAAGCCAATCCGCGCTTCATGACTGTCAATGACAAAACCGACCGGGTCGGCGGAATCATGAGTTATTGGAAAGGGATCTATGAGAATATCTTTGAACTCGAAGGAGCAGCCGGTCTCGAATTCAACGAGGCTGACTGAGCGAAAATGTTCATGTGACTGATGACTGGCAGAATAGCTGATGAGAACCGGTATCTTGAATTTTCTCGCGAGTGTTCCTGCTCCGCGAATATGATCAGTATGCTCATGACTTATCAGAATGCCGCTGAGTTCCGAGGCGTTAACGCCAATTGTTTCAAGCCTGAAAGCAATTTCACGTGCGGAAAGGCCGGCATCAACCAGGATTTTGGTTTCACCGGTTTCAATGAATAGGGAGTTACCCTTGCTGCCACTGGCAAGCAGACAGACTCGCAAAGATCCTCCTGAAATAGTAAGGCAGTAAAAAAACCGGGACAAGGGTACAGTTCCTGTTCCGGAACACGAAACAGCCGTTGAAAGTCAGTACCACGGAGAAAAGATATAAACTCGACATTTTATACATAAAAGCTGAAAAAGATTCAAGATGAAACTTGTGAGACACGGCACATATGTCAATACACATGAACACGGAAAGTCCCAGTAGTAGCACTTTTGAGCCTAATTTGTCGTGCATTTGATTAATTCTCAAACCTGCCAATTTTCTATAAAATGATTGACGAGAGCACAACAGGCTGTATAGTATCACGAGTTTGTCACGCACCAAATGCCAATTCGAGGCATAACATTACTTTTCTTTGCCAGGAGGTCCGCCAGTGACACTACGAGTAGCAATAAATGGTTTCGGGAGAATCGGGCGAATGGTTTTAAGGCAAGCCCTAAGTGCAAAGGATCTGGAAATTGTTGCCATTAACGATCTGAGTGAGCCGAAAATCCTTGCACATCTCTTTAAATACGATTCCGTCCACGGCACCTTTCCGGGAAAGGTCGCAGCTGGTGACGGGAGTATAATCATCAACAAAAAACCGATCAAAATATTTTCTGTGAAAAATCCGGACGAACTCCCTTGGAAAAACGAGGGTATCGATGTGGTCCTCGAAGCAACGGGACTCTTCACCTCACGTGGCCAGGCAGAAATGCATCTGAAGGCAGGAGCGAGCAAAGTCATTATTACAGCCCCGGCCACCGATCCCGATATTACCATTGTAATGGGTGTAAATGATAGCATGTACGATCCGGAGAAGCACTTCATCCTCTCCAATGCGTCGTGTACAACAAACTGTCTGGCCCCTATCGCGAAAGTCCTCCACGAAAACTTCGGCATCGAAAAGGGCCTCATGACGACCATTCACTCTTACACAAACGACCAGCGCATCCTGGACCTTCCTCACAAGGATCTGAGGCGAGCGCGGGCTGCTGCCCTGTCGATGATACCGACAGCCACAGGTGCGGCGCGAGCCATTTCCCTTGTCATTCCCGAGCTGAAAGGGAAAATTGACGGTATGGCGATACGCGTACCGACACCCAATGTTTCCGTGGTTGACTTCGTTGCTCAGTTTTCGAGAAAGACAGACGCAGAAAAAGTCAATAACGCCTTGAAAAAGGCGGCCAAAACCTCTCTTAAGGGGATTCTGGCTTTTTGCGACGAGCCGCTCGTGTCCATCGATTTTAACGGCAACCCGCATTCCTCCATCGTTGATGGTCTGTCCACCAAGGTGATTGAGGGAAATCTGGTAAAAATTATCTCGTGGTACGATAATGAATGCGGTTTTTCGAATCGGTTGATCGACATGCTACGATTGGTAGCAAGATAAATGCAATGTCCCGTGCGGCTCATTCTTTCTTTACCGTCCAGTTCCTTTAGCCAACTGGTTATCTAGTGACCACACGTCAAAGCAAAATTATGCCTGCGTCACCTCACCTTATCAGGACCTCGGAATTACTCT
>RPRC01000217.1 GCA_003857395.1 Geobacter sp. | reverse complement strand
GAGAATTTGAACGGCGTCTATTCGGCCAGCGAATACCTTACCCGCTGTAATCTGATGAAGTCGCACAATTTCCCGGGCCACGCCACCCCCGTGGCCCAAGGCAAGAAGGTCGCAGTGCTTGGCGGCGGCAACGTTGCCATGGACGCGGTGCGAATGTCTCTGCGACTGGGGGCGGATGAGGCCAGCATCCTCTACCGAAGAAGCCGCAAAGAGTTGCCGGCCCGGATCGAAGAGGTAGAAAACGCCGAAGAAGAAGGGGTGAAATTCAATTACCTGGTCAACCCGATCCGTTTTATCGGCAACGAAAACAATTGGGTAACCGGTGTCGAGTGTCTGCGCATGGAATTGGGCGAGCCGGACAGTTCGGGCCGTTGTCGGCCGTTACCTGTAAAAGGCTCGGAATTCATCGTACCGGCAGACATGGTGATCGTCGCTATCGGCCAGTCGGCCAACCCTATTGTTGCGTCAACCGCTACCGGTGTCGAGACTGATGAGCGGGGCTACTTTATCGCTGACGATGACGGCCGCACCACCAAACCGGGGGTTTTTGCCGGGGGTGATATCGTAACCGGTGCTGCAACCGTTATCCTTGCCATTGGCGCCGGCAAGAAGGCTGCCCGGGCCATCCATGGCTATCTCGGAGACAGTTGTTGGCCAGAAATTTTGTCATAGAATCAATCTAACGGTAACAACCGTAACGTAACTTGCGAGGTATCTTTTCACTGCGAGTACACTAAAAAAGGAGGCCGTATGTCCTACGTCGAATCTGTTCTGAATTCCGTTGTAGAGAAAAACCCAAATGAGCCTGAGTTTCATCAGGCAGTGAAAGAAGTCCTGGAGTCACTCGCTCCGGTGTTCGAGCGCCACGCCAAATACGAGGAGCAGCGAATTCTGGAGCGCATCACGGAGCCGGAACGTGTCATCATGTTTCGAGTGCCGTGGGTTGACGACAAGGGCGGTATCCGGGTGAACAAGGGTTTCCGTATTGAATTCAATAGTGCCATTGGCGCCTACAAGGGCGGGCTCCGCTTTCACCCATCGGTTAACCTCGGCGTTCTGAAGTTCCTCGGTTTCGAGCAGGTCTTCAAAAACTCCCTGACTACCCTGCCGATGGGCGGCGGAAAAGGCGGTTCCGATTTTGACCCCAAAGGCAAGTCAGATAACGAGGTGATGCGCTTCTGCCAGTCCTTTATGACCGAACTGTTTCGTCATATCGGACCAGTTACTGATGTGCCTGCCGGTGATATCGGAGTTGGTGGCCGCGAAATCGGCTATATGTTCGGCCAATACAAGCGGCTGAAAAATGAATTCACTGGCGTATTGACCGGCAAGGCTCTCGGTTGGGGAGGTTCTTTGATCCGCCCGGAAGCTACCGGCTACGGCTCGGTCTACTTCGCCCAGGAGATGCTTTCCGCCCAAGGCCAGTCATTGGAAGGTAAGACCTGTCTGGTATCCGGTTCCGGAAACGTTTCCCAATATACCGTGGAAAAACTGCTGCATTTGGGCGCCAAGCCGATTTCTCTGTCCGATTCCAACGGAACCATTTACGACCCTGATGGAATTACCGAAGAGAAGCTGCAGTGGGTGCTGGAACTGAAAAACGTTCGTCGTGGCCGGATCTCCGAATATCAGGCGAAATTCCCCGGCTCCAAATTCCTTGCCGGATCGCGGCCTTGGTCGATCCCCTGCGATTGCGCCTTCCCGAGCGCGACACAGAACGAAATCAACGGCGCAGATGCCAGTGAACTAGTGAAGAACGGCTGTAAACTGGTCAGTGAAGGGGCCAACATGCCGAGCGACCCGGATGCCGTGAACATCTTCCTCGATAACAAGGTCCTCTATGGTCCCGGCAAGGCTGCCAACGCCGGTGGTGTTGCCACCTCCGGTCTGGAGATGTCGCAAAATGCCCAGTTCCTGAGCTGGTCACGCGAGGAAGTTGACACAAAGCTTAAAACTATCATGAAAAACATCCATCATAACGCTTATACCACCGCCGCTGAGTATGGCTGCCCGGGCAACTACGTTGTCGGTGCGAATATTGCCGGTTTTCTGAAAGTGGCAAATGCAATGATCGATCAGGGAGTCGTTTAGTAGACTCTTGGCTTTTGCCTGGCTGAAATGAACAATACAAGAGGCACTGAAGAAATTTCAGCGCCTCTCTTTTTTTTGCTTACGTATCTTTTGTGACGGCGTATACTATTTTTGCTAAACTCTGGATAGATTCCAAGCTGCATTTGATTCTCAGAGAGTGGCTGGCGGCATCAGATCAGCGAAAGGGAGAACATCCTTGAATATGTACGAGACAATGTTTACGACAGGTTTGCCCGGACTCGATTCTGCCCTGAAGGGGGTGCTGGCCGGTGATAATATTGTCTGGCAAGTGGACAGCATCGAAGAGTATCAGGCATTGACCACCCCCTTCGTCCAGGCTGGTATTGCATCGGGACGCAGGGTGATATATTTCCGTTTTGCCAGTCATCCGCCGTTGCTTCAGCTGGACAAAGCCGTAACGCTGGTGGAGCTGGATCCCAATGCCGGATTCGAGACCTTTATCGCTCGGATTCACCAGACCATTGAATGGGCCGGACGGGGAGCCCTCTACGCCTTTGACTGCCTTTCGGAGTTGGCAGCGGACTGGTATTCAGACCAGATGCTGGGTAACTTCTTCGTGTTGACCTGCCCCTATCTTTTCGACCTGGAAACGGTGGCCTATTTCGCACTGTTCCGCAATTACCATTCTTCCCGCGCACTTCAGCCAATCTTTGAGACCACCCAACTATTTCTTGATGTCTACCGCTTCCAGGATAAGCGTTACATTTATCCGCTGAAGGTGCATCTGCGTTATTCGCCGACCATGAACATGCTGCATGAGTGGAAAGGAGGCGAATTCCTGCCCGTGACCGCCAGTGCGATTATCAGCTCGATTCTCACCTCCGTCAACTGGTCGGGCCTGGATACGAATGCCCGGCCGGGCTTCTGGGAAAGGACATTTTCCGAAGGTGAGGAAATGCAGACGGCGGTAGACGCCGGTCGCTGTCCCGCCGAAAAAGAAGACGAGATGTTCCAGCGGCTTTGCAGAATGATGATGTCACGCGACCCGGGCATCCTCAAGCTGGTTTCCCGCTATATGAAGCTGAAGGATGTGCTGGAGATTCGCCGGCGGATGATCGGTTCGGGTCTCATCGGCGGAAAAACCTTGGGCATGCTGCTGGCTCGGCGCATTTTGCAGAATCACTCTTCCCGGTTTACCATGTTGCTGGAAGCGCACGATTCATTTTACATCGGATCGGACATCTTTTTTACCTTTCTGGTCCGCAACGGTGCCTGGTGGGTTCGGGAGAAGCAGCGGAACCCGCAAACCTTCCTCGAAGGCTCCGAACTGGCGCGACAGCGGATACTTACCGGACACTTTCCGGACTATCTCGTCAAGCAGTTTGAGCAAATGCTGAACTATTTCGGTCAGGCACCCATCATCGTCCGCTCCAGTTCGTTGCTGGAGGACAATTTCGGCAATTCCTTTGCCGGCAAGTACGAGAGTGTCTTTTGCCCCAACCAGGGTCCGCGCGAGCGCCGGCTGGAGGATTTCCTCTCTGCGGTGCGTACCATCTACGCCAGCAGCTTGAGCGAGAGAGCCTTGCGCTACCGGGAGCAAAAGGGCCTTCTGGCCCAGGATGAACAGATGGCTCTCCTGGTGATGCGGGTGTCGGGCTCGGTTCACGGGCGCTATTTCTATCCGCACGCCGCGGGGGTCGGTTTTTCGTACAATCCCTATGTCTGGAACGAGAATATTGATCCCAAGGCAGGGGTCATGCGACTGGTCTTCGGTCTGGGGACGCGCGCGGTGGATCGTTCTGACGATGATTACACACGCGTGGTTGCCCTTAATGCTCCGGATCGTCGGCCCGAGGTAAATTTCGAGGAAGTACGGCAATACGCCCAGCGACGGGTGGATTATCTCGACCTGGATGCAAACCGGCTCGTTTCCGGGCATTTCCTGGATGTCATAGCCGCGAGCCACGATGTTCCCGTCAGGTTGTTTGCCTCGACCGACAATGGTGCGAATTGGGGTCTGGAGAATGCTACGCGACCGACCTGGGTTCTGACCTTTGACAAACTGCTCAGTACAACCGCTTTTGTCGAGGACATTCGAGAGATGCTTCGGGCGCTGCATGAGGCGTACGATTATCCGGTTGACGTGGAGTTTACCCTGAATTTTCTGGATAACGAGGATTACCGTATCCATATCGTGCAATGCCGGCCGCTGCCGGTAAAGGGGATGGATACAACTGCACCGGTGCCGTTGGACGTTCCCGAGGAAAGACGTATCGTTTCTGCGAGTGGCGCCGTGATTGGTCACAGTCGCCACATCCGCATTGACCGGATCATTTACGTGACGCCCGAGGTGTACGGGAACCTGACCCTCCAGGAGCGGCATGAAGTCGCACGCCTGATCGGTCATCTGAATCAGACGGTTTCGTCGCACGGCGACGAGAACATTTTGCTGATCGGGCCGGGCAGGTGGGGCACAAGCTGCGCTTCGCTCGGCATTCCCGTATGCTTTACCGATATCAACCGCATTGCCGTGGTTTGCGAAATTGTTACCATGCGGGAGAATCTTGTTCCGGATGTTTCGCTTGGTACCCATTTTCTTAACGAACTTATCGAAATGGATATGCTTTACCTGGCGTTGTTTCCCCAGAAGGGTGATAATTCCCTCAGTCAGGAATTTTTCAACAACATGCCGAACCGGCTGCTGGATTATGCTCCGAAAGAGGAGCGCTGGTCTGCTGCGGTCAAGGTTATCAACACAGCCGATGTTGACGGTGCTTCGGACGGCATTTTTCTTTCTGCCGACTCGTTCAGGCAAAAAGTCATCTGCTACATGGCCTCCTGAACGTAAGCAGTTTTTCCAAGGGGCAGTTGCCTGCTCAAAATTCCTGCAGAAACTCCAGGTGTCGGAGCCAATCAATCTGTTTTGCACTTTGGCATGATGGGTCAGTTACGACCCGCTGTAGACCTGCCATGATACTCGTCGCGCCTCGCTTTTCCTCTCCCGGTAAAGTTCCCTGTTGGCTGCAGGTACTATCCCGCAATGCTCACCGTCAATGGTCGTAATTCCAATTCCATATCAAGGCTCTCTCTGCGTTGGCTCGTCTTCGGCTGCTCAACGTACTCTTCAGTACGCCTCGCAGCCTTAATCCTCGCCGTCTTGAGATCATCCTTGATCTGGAATTGGTATAAGGCTTTGAGCAAACCGGTGTCTTGAGTTCATTTTGTACACAATTACTACACAAAAATGAATTTCTCAATTATGCACTGGTTTTACACTGCTTTCTTGGGGTGTTAAAAGTGCTTGTAATTACAAATAGTTATATTGTTAAGTCTCACTTCTCGTTCTTACGTTTTCTTTGCAAACAAAAGCATTTGCTCTTGTCCTTCGATTCTGCTATGTAGCAAAAAAAGCTGATAATTTGTTACCTGTGCAGCCAGCCGTAGATAACGTGCAAAAGGAGAACGAAATATGACTGAATACAATGTTGCAATCCCAGCTGTCCCCAATGACTATAACATTCAGCCTGAAAGGATTGGGGCGGCACGCGGCAGGGTTACTCCTTCCGAGGCGGGCGTCTATAAAGCACTACGAGATAGTTTCGAGCAATTTGAGGCTGAGTTGGATACTGGTCACGAGATTGCGATACGCCTGGCATCTTTCGGAAAAGAAGTCGATTTTCGGCCGGAGAAGATCGGTTTTACCGTGCCGAGTCTCATTACATTCATCGGCGTTACCGATTTTGGTGAGAGGGTTCAATTGGTTCAGCACGTTTCGCAGCTCAGCTATATGCTGCGAGCAGTAAAAAAGTTGCATGATCAGCCAACGCGCATTGCTTTTTATCGCTAAAGGCGCGCAGCTAGCTGAAACATTTTCCGGTCTTTTGAGAATCTGACCAGGATACGGAGCTAGTGTCCATCCGGTAAGTATCAGCAGAGGCTGGGCTGGAACTTCCTCGCAGCCTCTCGTAATCGGTCGCCAGCCGAGACACAGAACAGGCTATCTGCTGGATTCAGGCGCTTTTCCTTTTATCGCTGTCTTGCCATAAAGCCGTACGAGAGACTCCGAGAAAGCCCCAGCCCGACGGGGATAGTTCTGTTTTGGAGTTTCCGGATGGAAACGAGCTGGTTCCCTGAAAAGACGAATGAAAAGTATAGTGCCTATTGTCCTGTAAATAAACAGCTCAAAAAACTTGACACACTCTTCGATGCCATGGTATAAACGCTTTCGCTTCGCAGGACTGACGGCGAAGCATTTTACATTCCCCATTAGCTCAGTCGGTAGAGCAGGTGACTGTTAATCACCTTGTCCGTGGTTCGAGTCCGCGATGGGGAGCCAAAACGGAACAAAACTGGGCACCATTCCAAATTGGGCCGGTTTTGTTGACATAGTAAGTGCGCCTGCCATAGCAGCATAGCTGCCAGACAGGCGCACTTCTTTTTTGTCCACTCTGATTTCATTTACCAATAATTTCAGATATTCTTTCCCGAAGTTTGACCCCTTCTCCTGCAGTTTCTCCTTGAGTGCTGAACAGAACGCATGAATATGCTTCTTTCCAAGTTTGGCAAGGGGAAGTTCTTTCTTTTGCCGTAGTCCTGCCATTTCCGTTAAAACTTCCGGAATCACTGTCCAGTCAAATCGGCTTGACCAACTGAGCCAAACACGAATGACTTGAAACGTTCAAGGCGATTTAGTACAGTCTTGATAAGCATTGTCTTCCCTTTGCTGGTTTGATCGTTTCTCACAAAAACAATCTTACCCTGCAATGGAGGACCATGCCCTTATTTTATGACAAACGTTAATTCGGATTCTGCGCAAGAGGCTATTTTCGAGACTTGGTGCTACTAAGGTCTTGATTCTTGACCGTTCTGCTGATTTGGTGCTACACTGGCGCAAATTAAAAAAGCGCCAGTGTAGCCAAACTGTTTAGAAAATATTAACCTCGGTTGACTTGCCGGGGTTTTTTTATAGCTTTTAGAATATAATTGCATTTTATGCCTTATAAGCTATAAAATATCAGCAGTGTCCGGTTTAAGAATTGCAGTTCCTGAATTATGATGAATCCATGCAATCTTCTTGCTCTTTGATATCAGCAAGTATCTCTAAAAGTTCATTGCGGATCTTGATCCTGAGACCCCGCACTCGTGAGATACTGACTCGTTTAGTATGCTCCTCATGCCGCCGGTGGACGAGCCTGCCCTGTATCCGGAGGTGAGCCGGCAGTACCGTTCCGCCTGGCACCCTGGGGGGAGGAAACCATTTCATTGCAGTGCAGAAGGGCTCCGACGGTCATATCTTGTTCATGATCCACTCCGGAAGCAGAAATCTCGGACTCAAGGTGGCAAGCCGCCACAACCGGATTGCCGTTGACCTCAACGAGCAGTGGCATGTCACGGTCCCGAAAAAATGGGAGTTGTCCTTCCTTCCTTTGGAAAGCGAAGAGGCCTCAACCTATCTGAGGGAGATGCGCTACTGCCTTGATTTTGCCCTGGCCAACCGGCAACTTATGGCTAGCCGGGTCCGTGACGCCTTCCGCAATGAAATCCCGGAAGTTACCTTTGGCGAAGCAATCAACATTCACCATAACTATGCCGCAATGGAGAACCACTTCGGGCAGGACGTGCTGGTGCACCGTAAGGGGGCGACTTCGGCCCGGGACGGGGAGCTGGGGATCATCCCCGGGTCGCAGGGAACAGCCAGTTATATCGTGCGGCTTGAACCGTTGGCTGTTATCAAGGGATAGTGAAATCAAACAATGCTGAAATCTTCAGAGGGAAAATATGCTCTTCCCCCTGCCCAGATCCATCAGCACCGGTGAGCAGCATTTCAAAGGCCATATCCGAATCGGGTATGGCCTTTTCACTTCACTTCAACAGCTTATCTCGCAGTCATGAAACTCTTCCCCACATCTGGCTTTCAGATACTGCTGGCCCTAGCTGCTCAGGCTGTCCACTATTCCGGTTCCTTTTTTAAAGTGCGCCCTTAATTCCGCTCTTTCTTTTCCGGGCGACGCCCAAAAGATACTCGTCCCATGACGGGCCTCCGCCGGGGCGGAAGCAGTTGGTCGCGCCGTCGCGATCCTCGTCGGTGACAATGACGATTCTCTCGTTTTCCGCTATTCCCTGGAGAATGCCCCTGGCTGATTCCTCCGCCGTTATGGCATTCGCTGGAGCCATCCCTTCCCACATGGGCGTGGCGGTGGTTCCGGGAATGACGGTGGAAAGGCAGATATTCTCATCCCAAAGCTCGGAGCGAAGGGAAAGCGTAAGCCCATTTAAAGCGGCTTTCGTTGCGCTGTACATGCTCTGGATCGGCATCGGGCAGAAAGCGATGCCGGAGGCCGTGTTGGCGATATGTCCACCACCTTGTTCTCATAGTATTCTCTCATGTCGCACGCCTCCTTTCCGGGCTTTGTTTATCAGGCTGTTGAAAAACTATTGCGGGGTCGATCTGCGGCGTTACCGCTCGTTCGAAACCTCAACGTACCTAACGGTACGCCTCGGCTTCTCGCTCGCTTGTGCCTTGCATCTCGATCTGTCCAAAATCGAGGCCGGAAAGTTTGCACTGGACTGTGCGGGATTTTCCCTGCGGAAGTGCATTGAAGACGACGTCATCAACCTGTCTCCGGGAAATACCTCACGCTCACCACCGATATCGACAAGACGGTTCCTGATTCGGTCATGGGCGACCAGATCCGCTTCAAGCAGATCATGCTCAACCTGTTGGGGAATGCGGTCAAGTTCACTGAGGAGGGGGAGGTCAGACTCTGTTCATGCGTGGAAGAGCTCACGGAAGACTTCGCCCGGATACGGGTCAGTATCGCCGACACCGGTATCGGCATTGCCGCGGAAAATCTGGAATCCATCTTCGCTCCCTTCGAACAGGCCGACACCTCAATCGGACGGACATTCGGCGGGACGGGTTTGGGGCTTGCAATCTGCCGACAGTTTGTCGGCTTGATGGGCGGACGCATATGGGCGGAAAGCGAGCACACCCCCATCATCGCCCTGACAGCCTACTCCCTGAAGGAGGATCGAGAGCGCCTGCTGGCGGGGAACTTTGACGGCTATCTTTCGAAACCCCTGGAAGTGGACCAACTGATGGATCTTCTCGCCAGCCTGTCTCCCGGAGACCGGGTGGAAGAGTACGCCGCGGCAACTGCCGGAAGCGGGTATTCGTCTGATTTCCTGAACGGATGGCTTGAATCGTATCCCGGTATCGACCTGAAGGATGCCATGAAGCGCCTTGATGGGGACGGAGAATTCTATCTCGAACTTATGGGGGATTTTGCGAAAAGATACGGTACTGTCACCGACATTATGGGGAGGGCCCTTGACGATGGAGATACCCGCAAGGTGAAAGATTTAGTCCATACCCTCAAGGGGGTCACGTCCTACCTCTCCTTGCCGGAGGTATGGAGCTTGGCTGAAAGAATGGAACTGGAACTAGCCGCCGGGGCTGGCACCTCACCTGTCCTGGATATTGTTGCCCGACTGCAAGAGGCCATCGGCCGGGTTCTTGAGAGTATGAAAACCCTGATTAAACAAAATCCGTCGAAATCATAAGACAGTGCGGAAACTCGTGTACGTTCGCTCATTCGGCGGCTGGATGAAAAGGGGAAGACCATTGTCGTCTGCTGCACTGATGGTATCAGGCCAATTGTCTTCACCTTGGAACGGATTGATGACGGATAAATGCGGATCAAAGAGTACTCCACCTCTCCTTGTTTGCGGCAAAGATGCTGATATACTATCGAAATATGCCCACATCTGCCAAGCAGCTCAGGTAGATGTTTCAGTTTTGCCGGATAGGTACCGCGGCCACCGATT
>RPRC01000216.1 GCA_003857395.1 Geobacter sp. | reverse complement strand
GATGTCTGGGGATCGACAGTCAGCATCTTGCGGGAATAGGACATGTCTGGCGAAAATTCGGCAGACGCCTCCACATGGCTGAGGTTACGGAAACTGGCACCAGGGATACAGCCCGCGTCGAGCAGCTCCAGGGCTCCCGGTAATGCAGGGATCTTTGTCGTATCGATTTCCATACTGACACCGCTTGCCTTGGCAATATTCAGGGCATGCCCCAGAAGACCGAAGCCGGTAATATCGGTTGCAGCACGAACCTGAAACTGCTGCATGATTTCGGCGGCTTCCCGGTTGAGCTGCATCATGGAATCGAGGGCCCGCTGATAATCGGCGGCGGACGCCTGTCCGAGGCGCTGCCCCGCCACCAAGGCCCCTGTTCCGAGCGGTTTGGTCAGGATGAGAATCTGGCCGGGCTCCGCATTGGAATTATTGATCAGACACTTGGGGTGCACAACACCGGTCACTGCCAGTCCATACTTCGGCGGATAATCAGCTATGGTGTGACCTCCCACCAGAATTCCGCCTGCTTCAAGGACTTTATCGTGCCCGCCACGGACAATTTCGTGCAGCACTTCAAAGGGGATTCCGCTGGCGGGAAACATGACAAGGTTCATGGCCGTAAGCACCTTGCCTCCCATGGCATAAACGTCGCTGAGTGCGTTTGCCGCCGCGATCTGGCCGAAATCATAGGGGTCGGAACAGACCGGCGGGAAAAAGTCCGTTGTCTCGATCAGGGCAATCTCATCGGTCAGGCGATAGACACCGGCATCGTCTCCAGTGCCGATCCCCACCAGCAGGTTTGGGTCGCTGGGTGCGGACAATCGGCCAAGGGCATCAAAGAGGACATCCGGCGGGAGCTTCGCGGAACAGCCACCCTGCTCGACCGTGGTGAGCAGATCGAAAAGGGGAACCCGCTTTCCGGCAGGGTCGTGAGTCCGGACTTCCAGGCCAAGCTCGACCAGAAGCGACTCGGCACGTTCCCTTATTTCTTTAGCAATGGAGAGGGCCATGCCGCATTCGGAGGAGATGTCTTTCGGCACCGGAATAACCTGGCAGTCAAGATCATGGAAGCGGAGACACTCCTCGGCTTTGATGACCGCGCGGGTCGAGGTGAAGAGCAGAAAAATAGTCATGGTTGTAAGCAATTCCTTAGCGCTTCTGTCAGATAGGAAAAATCATTAGCGGAATGGTACCGGGAAACACCGATCCGTACGGACCCAGTCGGAAAGGTGCCGAGCGTCTGATGGGCCAGCGGCGCGCAATGGAGACCGATGCGCGACTCGATGCCGAAATCGTCGAACAGTCGGCGGCCGAGGTTTGCCGGATCACTGCCAGGCTGATAGAAGGAAAAGACATCGCCCTGGTGATCGAAACGTTCCGCACACAACACTCGGAGAGACGGCAGGCTGTGCAACTCCTCGATGAGTCGTTGATACTCCTCGCGGGTGTGGCAGCTGGCCGGTTGCGTTTCAAGCGCGGCCATAAGCCCATAGATTCCGGCAATATTGGGCGTTCCGGCCTCAAAACGATCCGGCATGATATCGGGCATCTGGAAACTTTCGGAAGCGCTGCCGGTACCACCGTACACCAGTGGCTCCACCTCAGCAGGATTCCGCAGGTAGAGCCCCCCGATACCGGTGGGTCCGAGAAGGGCTTTGTGGCCGGTGAAGGCCAGAAAATCGATATTCCAGTCATCAACAGTCAGCGGAATGGAACCGAAGGATTGGCTGGCATCTACCAGAAGTGGCACCGCACCGAGCTGTTCCCTGATCTCGCCCAGCGGCTGGATGACACCGTTAACATTGCCTTGGTGGTTGACCACCGCCAGGACCGTGTCCGACGTGACCATCTCCTTGATCCTGGATGGCTCCACGCGTCCGTCCGCACGATGCGGCAACAGCTCGAAAGAGCCCCCATACCGGGAAGTGAGCGCCGCAAGCGGCCGGGTAACGGCATTGTGCTCCAGCGGCGAGATCAGTACCCGGCCACCATGACGCAGGACGCTCCGCAACACCACATTTATGGCATAGGTGGCATTGGGGGCAAAAACGACCTGCTCCGCATCCCCGGCACCCATTCTTTCGGCAAGGAGATCGCGGGTCTTTTCCACCGTTCTGGCAACCTCGAAGGCCCGTGCATACGCACTGCGGCCATAGGAGCCTCCCACCTCGTTCAGGTAACGGGACATTGCCGCGGCAACTTCCGGTGGTTTTGGAAAAGACGTGGCGGCATTATCAAAATAGTTGTTACGCTTCATCAACACCTACAGGGTTATGATTCGCTCTGCAATAGAAAGTTGCTGGAGGATGTCATACATGTTGGAGATAGTACCGGTGGCGATCTTGCCTTTCAGCTCGAAATAGTCAACGCAGGTGCCGCAAACCAGCAGCGAGACGCCTCGCTCAACCAGGTCCTCCAGTGCAGGAACGGTGGGCGCACCCTCTGCAACGGCAAAAACTCCGGCATTGTAGCACAAAATGGCCGACGGCAGGGGGGAGACCTCCTTGAGAGTGTTTACACATGCCTGCAGAAGTATTTTCCCCAACTCATCCGATCCGGAACCCATGCCGTGGTGTTTGATCACGAGTACCGCCCCGGCCTGCGATCTCTCCGTCGAGCAATAGGCCGCGGCATCACCAAGGGGAGACGCCCCGGCCACCTTCTCCAGCTCCAGGGTATAGACACCCGCCTCAAAGGATAGAGCAGGAGCCAAACCGTGGTCCCTCAGGAAACGGATCAGGTTATCCCGGGAAATCTCGTTATCGATCAGCACCCGGAGGCGATCACCTGCTGCCATCGTTTCCAGTGCCTTCTTCGCCAGCATCAATGGCTGGGGGCATTGCAGCCCACAGGCATCAAGCGTATTGATTGTCATAAAATCTCCCTAGAAGTTCATTTGGCAAGGACTGCAACACAGCGGAAGGGATTCTGTCGGTTAACCGCGGAAAATAGTGTATTGATACTATGGGTTTTATCAACAGATTTCAATGGCAAAATATGAGCAGCACCAATCAAAGTTCCCTCAGCCCACCGTTTCATCATCGTCCGGCAGGAAAACAGGGACATCCACGTTGCGAGGGCGAGTATCGATCACCTCAAGGGTCTCGATGTCCTTGCCGGTGGAAGCGCCAAACTCCTTGAAACGACGGGCGGAAACCAGTACCCGGCTCTCCAGGGAACCGACCGCCCGGTTGTAGGACTCAACGGACCGCTCCAAGGATCGGCGGAGATCGCTGAAATGGGAAGCCAGAACCGCCACACGGTCATAGAGCGTCTTTCCCAGCTCGCTGATAGCCTGGGCATTCTCGGCGATGTGTTCCTGCCGCCAGCCATAGGCAACTGCGCGGAGCAGGGCAATGAGGGTCGTTGGGGTGGCCAGGATGACCTTCTGTTCTACGCCGAATTCGATAAGCGAGGGATCCTGTTCGAGGGCGGCGCTGAAGAAATTTTCCCCAGGGAGAAAAAGGACAACAAACTCGGGGGTGGCCTTGAACTGGTCCCAATAGGATTTTGCCGAAAGCTTGACGAGGTGGACCCTGATCTGACGGGCATGATCCTTCAACTTTCTGAGTTTCGTCTGTTCGTCCTGAGCTTCAAGAGCCTCCAGGTAGGCAGCAAGGGGGGCCTTGGAGTCCACGACCACCTGTTTGCCGTTGGGCAGCTTGACGATCATGTCCGGCCGCAAACGACCA
Source organism: Geobacter sp. (assembly GCA_003857395.1). The sequence continues at coordinate 6,341 of RPRC01000216.1, read as the reverse complement.
TCCGGCCCGGAGCTGGTCTCCTGCTCCACAAAGTCGCAGTAGTTCACCATCCCGGCAATCTCCGCCACGCGGCGGAGCTGGATCTCTCCCCAGCGCCCCCTCACCGTGGGCGAGCGAAGCGCCTTGACCAGATTGGCAGTCTCTTCCTGCAGTTGCGACTGGGCGGAAGCCAGGAATTTAATCTGTTCGGTAAGACTTACGTAGGCCGTCGTCCGTACCTTTTCCAGATCCTGGATCTTGCCGTCCACCTTTTCCAGAGACTCCCGGAGTGGCTTCACAAGCTCATCAATCGCTATCTGCCGATGAGCAAGGTCACCCTTGGCCCCTTCCTGGAACTTTTCCAGATGGGTCTGGGCCAGTTCAAGAAACGATTGATTGTTGCTCTGGAGTGCCTCGGCGGAGAGTGCCTTGAAAGCGGCGGAGAGTTTCACCTGGGCGGCATCAAGCACAGCGAGCTTCTCCTCGCTGCCCTTTCGTTCTTCCTGGACCAGGGTTGCCAGCTCCGAGACTTTTGCCTTCAGGGAAGCATTTTCACCATACATTCCACTAATCTTCTCATCGCGGCCCCTGAGCGACATTTCAAGCTCCACAATGCGCGTGTTCTTCTCTTCTGCGGCAGACCTTTTCTCCGTCTCCCCTTTCAAGGCAACTCGCAATGCGGCAAGCTCGTCAGTTGCAGCGACCAGGGAAGACTTGAGATCGACTATCTGCTCCTCCCGGCCCTGCAGCCGCTCCGCCAAGGCAGCGACCTCGGACTGGAGTTCGGTTTTGCCGCGACTGAAGGCTAGTTCTATCCGGGATTTAAGAAGGAGCCAGACAACAACCGCTCCAAGAATGACGCCGGCGCTGAGCAGAAGATATTCCATACCTCGCAACTCCTTGAACAGATAATTTTCGAAAAGCAAAAAGCCGCAGCATCAACAAAACTCCTCGATGCAGCGGCCTTGAATATCCCTTTTTTACCGGGAAGGATATAAATCAGCGGGTAACGCCCGGCCCATCCCGCTCCCCTGTCTTCGCTTCTATTGCGCCACGGACGATCCCGGCGATCCGCTCCGGGTCAAGCTGAACCTCGGACTGTATTCCCGAATCCATTTCCTTGAGAGCTGCCGCGCCCTTTGACAATTCGTCCTCGCCGATGATCAGGGTATAACGGGCCTTGAACTTGTCCGCTCGCCGCATCTGGCTCTTGAGGCTTTTTCCCTCATAATCGATTTCCACGGAAACGCCAAGACGCTGCAGCCTGCTCATGAGGCGGAAGGTCTCGTTGCCTGCGGGCTCACCATGGAAGGCAATAAAGAGGTCGGGACGCTTGCCGTAGCCTTCATCATCAAGTAAAAGGACAACCCTTTCAACACCCAGGGCAAAGCCGATACCAGGATACGCCGGACCGCCAAGCTCCTCGATGAGCCGGTCATAGCGTCCGCCGGCCGCGACCGCACTCTGAGAGCCGAGCCGGGCAGTGACCAGTTCGAAAGTTGTGCGGGTGTAATAGTCAAGCCCGCGGACCATGCGCGGGTTTACTTCATATGCGGTGCCGGCCGATTCCAGATAGCCCCTGGTCCGGGCAAAGTGCTCGTCACAACCGACGCAGAGGTTATCCAGCACCGAGGGGGCCCCGACGGTTGCGTCCTTGCAGCCTGCCGACTTGCAATCCAGAGCCCGAAGAGGGTTGGTTTCATAGCGTCGCTTGCAGTCGTCGCAAAGCGAATCAAGACGCTCCCGGAGAAAGTCGCGAAGCTTCTGACGGTACCCCGGTCGACATTCATGGCAGCCGAGGGAATTTATCTGCAGCCGGGGTTCGTCCAGGCCAAGTTCGGCGAAGAAATGGCAGAGCATAGTCAGGACCTGGGCATCGACCTTCGGATCAGAAACACCGGCCACCTCCACCCCAATTTGGTGGAACTGCCGGTAACGCCCCTTCTGGGGCCGCTCATAGCGAAACATCGGCCCCATATAATACAGCTTGGCAACCGAGTCCGCCACGTGAAGTTTATGTTCGATGAAAGCCCTTATGACACCGGCCGTTCCTTCCGGCCGAAGGGTAATCGCATTCTCCCCCTTGTCGACAAAAGAATACATTTCTTTTTCAACGATATCGGTTGCGTCACCGATGGAGCGGGCAAAAAGCTCGGTTTTTTCAAGCACCGGCACCCGGATCTCGGAGAAGCCGTACGTCTCGAAAACACGCCGGGCGGTCGCTTCCACATGCTGCCATTTCCGGACCTCGCCGGGAAGTATGTCATTGAATCCTTTAATGCCGGTTAACGCCACTAGTCCTGTCCCTTCTATCTTCTTTTTATGTCATTTTTCAAGCAGAGCCCGGAACACTCGGTTCCGGCCACTAAATTTACCGCGATACATCGCCTTGTCCGCCGCCTCGAGCAGTTCGAGCTTGGATTTGGTATCCTCAGGAAAGCAGGCATAGCCAACGCAAGCGGACAGGTGGATATCATATCCTTCATCGGCTATGAAACCGTGACGCTCAATGGTAGCACGGATACGCTCCGCAACGAAAGCAGCGCTCTCCGCATCCGTCTCAACCAGTATGATGGTATACTCGTCACCTCCGTAGCGGATCACCAGGTCCACGTCACGCACCGATTTCCTCAACAGGGCCCCGACCTCTCCCAGAACCCGGCTGCCGATGAGATGTCCGTGGGTATCATTTACGCCCTTAAAAAGATCCAGGTCGATGAAGAGCAGTGCAACACTGGATCCGTAACGTTCCGCCCTCTTCAGTTCCCGGTCAAGGGCCAGTTCAAGATAGCGGTAGTTGAAAAGACCGGTAAGTTCGTCGATGTAGAGAAGATTGCGCGCCGAGGCAAAACGGGCAGCGTTCTCGAAAGCAAGCGACGTCTGGTTCTGAAGAAAGTGGAGGCTTCTCTGATTGATATCAACCGGCAGGAAGCTACCCTCCGGGGCAAACAGTGCCACAATCCCTTGGAGCACTTTCTTCGAACGGACAAACAGGATGAGTACTTCATCCATTCCTTCCGAAAGCTGGGTGGCGGGAAGGGCGGTCGGTGGAAGCAGGTCCACAAACCTTTCCCGGAGCCAGAAGGTATCAGTACTATTCGAGTATCTGGTCAGGAGGGTATCAGAGATCAGCTCCGCTTCCTCAAATCCGATACCACGCATCTCACGTAGGGACAAGCGGCCGTCCTCATCGGGAAAGATCCCCACCGCTCTGTCAGTACCCAACTCATTGACGAAACAATCCACTACCAGGGTTCCCAGACGTTCAATCTCGAGGCAGTTCGCGATCGTCTGGCCCACCTGGAATAAGTGAACAAGGCCTTTCAGCTCGGAATTTTCATTCAGGAGACGTCTCTGCTCCATGCACAGGGCCACGGTATGCCTGAACTCATCGGGATTAACCGGTTTGAGAAGGTAATCCCGTGCCCCGTTTTTCAATGCGTGGATAGCCGTCTCCACGTTGGTATTACCGGTGACCATGATTACGTCGATGTCGGGATTATGTCGTTTCACCTGAAAGAGCAGATCTATACCGGTCTCTCCGGGCATGACCAGGTCGGAGATGATCAACTGATACTCTGTCTCCCGCAATAACCCCATTGCTTCATTCACCGAAGCAGCAGTATGAACCTCATACCCTTCGCCATTCAGGAGGTGGGAGTACATCTCCCGAAAAAAGCGATCATCTTCGACGACAAGAATCTTTTCCATCCAGAATACCCCAAACACCCGTTGTTCACTTCGCGACTGCGGAAAAAGGTGATTCTATCGGCCCTCAAACTATCAAAGAAATCGGAAGGTTGTCAACGAAAATGCCTGTCTCTCCGGAAAGTAGCGACAGACCACCTGCCGTCTTCAAGAATTATGGTTATTGTGCCATCGAGATCTGTTCGATAGATTGGAATGCCTCGCCGTCGCAAGCGCAGCAGCGTTTCCGCCGCCGGCAGACGAAAACGATTGCGATATCCCGCGCTGACAAGGCCACACTCTGGCGAAGTGGCTTCAAGAAAATGCTCTGATGAAGAGTTCCTGCTGCCGTGGTGCGGAACCTTGAGAACCGTGCAGCGCAGATCTGATGATTCCTCCATGAGCCGCTTTTCGGTTTCCTTGCCGATGTCGCCGGTAAAGAGAACCGAAAAATCCCCGTAACGCAGCCGAAACACCAGGGAGGCTTCGTTCAGATTACCACTGCCTGCGATTCCTGCAACTGAAAAAGAACTCCGGGGAGAAAGGGGCTCAATAGTCACCCCGCCAAGGGAAATCGGCATTGCCGATGCGTCAATCCTCCTAATTGGAACACCCTTCTCTTTGAGGATTTTTTTCAAAGCCAGGTACTCGCTGTTCCCATCATGAATGCCGCTTTCCCAAAACTCGCCAACCGGAAAGTTCCTGGCCAGAAAGAGCAATCCGTTCAGATGGTCGGGATGGGGATGGGTCAGCACCAGGTAATCCAGCCGGTCGATCCCCCTGCGCCAGAATGCCGGTGCCAGGAGTCTTTCCCCCGGGTCAAGCCCCCCGTCCCGGAAACTGCCGCCGCCGTCTATCAGCATCCTTTTCCCATTGGGAAAGGTGATCAGGCTGGCTTCACCCTGACCAACGCTGTAAAAATCCAGGCGCAGCTTCCCGGAGTCTGATTCGACAGGTGTCACTCTGACCAGGAAGAAGGCAGCAACAATCAGACAGCAGGCGATGAGCCGCGTCTTTCTCACGAAAAAAGTACAGGAGGCGAGAAAGGCGACCAGCAACAGCAGATCGAAACGGCTGCTCCCCCATACCGGCAGAAGAGGGATGGAATCCAGGCAGGTGAGAATTTCCCCGGATAGATATACAAGAAATCCGGCAAACGTGAGGAATAAGCCGGCAATTACCGGAAAGACATGGATGAACGGAAGGCTCGAAAAACCTAGCACCACCCCGCCGTATCCCATGAGAGGTATAACAAAAAAATTTGCTGCCAAACCGGTTAGTGTCGGTTTGTGGAAATAGCCGGCTGCCGGAATCAGCGTCGCTGCAGTGGCCGCAACGGAAACCATCAGAAACAACAGGAGCTTACGGACCGCCCCTGGCTTAATTCTTTGGAACGGCTGCATGAGGAGCGGAGTCAAGGCCAGAATTCCCCAGAGTGCAAGGAAAGAGAGCTGGAAGGAGATATCGAAAAGCGCGGCAGGTGTCCAGGCGAGAATCAGGAGGGCTGCCAGCATCAGCGAATGAATCGGATCGGTTTCCCGTTGCAGGAGCACGGCAATGATATACGCTGAGATCATGATAACCGAACGAACTGTGGCCGGCGCGCCACCGGTCAGGAAAAGATAGAAGAAAAGAACCGGTACTGTCAGGACAAGAATCGTCCTGCGAGGATTGACGTAAAGCAGCAGAAATTGCGAGCAACGCGCCGCGCAGAAAAGCAGGGAAAAGAAGAAAAGTGCAATCACGCCGACATGAAAGCCGGAGATGGAAAGGATATGATTGACTCCTGTTCTGGCATAAAGCTCACTGGTTTCCTTCGGTACGAGCCCTGACTCTCCCAGCAGCAGGGCTCGCAGCACCGCCCCCTCGTCGGTGGGAAGGAGCCGTCCGATTCGCTTTCCCAGATCTGCGGCAATGTGGTCCATCAAATTTTGCACGGGATAGGCGATCCCGCCCCTGATGAGGAGCACCTCGGATGCGGTTCGGGAAAAGGCCGTGGCATAAATCTTCTGAAAAGCCAGATACCGTTCGTAGTCAAATTCCCCCGGGATTCCGAAACTTCTCGGTCTGCTTATGCGGGATACAAATCGAACCAGATCACCGGTAAATAAGGCAGCGTGTCCATCGCCCACAAAGAGGAGCAGCCTGCCACTGACCTGCTGCTCGGTTTTCCCTCGAAAAACCCGGACCGCACGCAGATATATTTTGCCTCCGGCTTCCTGCCACTCCGGCCGGGCATCGATAATCCCCTCGACTGTCAGGGGTTCTTCCCCGGCAAAACGGCTTATCGAATCCGAGGGGAAATTCGGTACAAGAAGGGGCGCCATCGCGCCCACCCCTGCCACGAAGAAACAGAGAGCAAGGCATGCCAGGAAAAGAAATCGCCGTGCACAAAAGACCGCAAGGAGGCAGGTGGCGAGAAGAAAAAACAGGATGGAAGTTGGCAAGGTGAATTGCCACTGGTTTGCCGCGGAGATGCCGGCGCCCAGCGAAAAGAGCGGGATGAGAAGCGGTCGTTCCAACATGAGACAAGTATTAACATTACCTCATGTTTTCTCAAAGCCTTTTCTACCTTATTTTGACCTTGCCAGTGTAGCTTCCATCCGGAAACCCCAAAACAGAGCTATCCCCCGTTGGGCTGGGGCTTTCTCGGAGTCTCTCGTACGGCTTTATGG
>RPRC01000215.1 GCA_003857395.1 Geobacter sp. | reverse complement strand
CAGGTACTGTCGCCAAGGCCATAGGAGTTCCTTCTGCCAAGTGAAAACGCGGGTGGGCATGGGGTAGCTACCGGCACCCTGTTCAGATTCCCACCATCATCCTTCACTTTCCCACCATCGATTTGAACCTGATGCAAACCGACATACCTTCATCCCCCCGTATATCGAGAGAGCCATGCAGCTGTTTCGTCAGCAGGTTTACAATTTGCAATCCCAATGACTCCGAGGTGGATATATCAAAGCCCTGCGGCAAACCGACACCTGTATCACTTACCGTAAGGCAGACATGCCCTCCCTCGTCCATTGATCCGCGGATCGAAAGACTACCCCTCCGATTACCGGGAAAGGCATGTTTCAGGGAGTTGGAAACCAGCTCGTTTATGATCAAACCACAGGGAATCGCCTGATCTATGCCAAGTTCGATATCCCGGACCTCCACTACTGCACAAATTTTTTCCTGGTCCACCACCGAGGAGCGGTAGAGAGACATAACCAACTCGTCCACATAACAGGCAAAATCGATCACGGAGAGGTCTTCGGACTTGTAAAGCTGTTCATGCACCAGAGCCATGGACCTGATTCGGTCCTGGCTTTCCCTGATGTATCTCCTGGAACCCTCTCCCTCTATATAGTCGGACTGAAGTTCGAGAAGTGAAGAAATAATTTGCAGATTGTTTTTCACCCGGTGATGGACCTCCTTGAGCAGCACCTCCTTTTCGGCAAGAGCGGCCCGCATCCTCTCCTCGGTCCGCTTGTTCTCGGTAATATCGATAAACGTAGCAATACCAGCCGGGTTGCCCCGATAGGTAATACTTCCGGCTGAAACCATCACCCAACCCACGTCACCGTTCTTGTTTACGAATCTGTGCTCGTACTGGATTGGCACCGGCTCGCCGCGCTGACGTGCCAAGCCGCGGTCCATTATCTGCGCATGGCTCTCCGGGTGAGCCCATTGCCAGAATTTCATCCGGAGCAATTCAGTTTCACCATAGCCGAACAGCCGGACGGCCGCGGGGTTGACATAGACAAATTTTTCTCCCTGATAGACAACAATCGCAGCCGGGGCGGTTTCCGCCAGCACCCGGAATTTCTCCTCGCTTTCGCGCAGGGCCTTCTCCGTCTCCACGCGATCGGTAATATTTTCCAGGAAACTTTCGAACTCCACTATCTTCCCGTGCTGGTCCGGAATACCGCGCGAGTGAACATTGCAGGTTATGATGCTTTCGTCTTTACAGCGGTAACGATTTTCGTACTTATGCCACCTTTGGTTTTCTTGAATTCCCCCCACCAGGAGCTCGCGCAGCGACGCCTCCACGAAAAGCACATCCTGGATGCTGGAATGGTTGATGGTTTCCAGCAACTCATCCGGAGAATCGTACTTCAGAATTCGTGCCAGGGCCGGATTGGCGTTGAGCAGCTTTCCTTCCCCGGTAGAGTGGCAGATACCAAACGGAGCGTGTTCGACGATATCGCGGTAGCTCTGCTCGGACACCTTGAGTGCCTCTTCCGCCCGCTTCCGCTCGACGATCCCCCAAGAAAGATCGGCCAGCAGGGAAACAGTTTCAATGTCCTCGGAAGTATAATTCCATGGTTTATTTCCCACCCCGAGAATTGCCATGATACTCTCACCGCGGAAGATCGGCACGACCAGTTCCCGAAGTACCGGGGGATGACCCTCCGGTAACCCCTTGCGGTGGGGAAGGGACGCATAGTCATTGTGGATGACCGGCCGGCGCTGGTGGATGCAGTCGACCCAGACCCCTGCCGCTGACACGTCGTAGTGGAGTCCTTTCCCTGCCGCGGCACAGAACACTTTCCTTGTCCTGGTTGACCAGTTCTGCAGCCGTAAGGTTTGCTGGTCGGCTTCGAGATAATGGTAGAAACCTATGCAACTCCCGGTCAACTCCTCCACCTCGTTCAGGGTAGCCTCGAGCAGTTCGTCCAGGGTATGCGCTTCGGCGAACTGCAGCAGGCGCATCCGGGCCGCGATGACGCTTTCGGTCCGCTTGCGGTCGGTGATATCTATCACGATGCCCTGAAAGTGGGTAATCCGTCCATCGGCATCCCGCTCGACTGCCGTGCGATCGTCTATCCAGCGGACATCCCCTTGCCTGGTGACGATCCGGTATTCCTGCTGAAAATTGTCGGCACCTCCGGCGGAATACTCGCGCACTTCAGCGGTCACCCGTTCCTGGTCCTCAGGGTATATTATCGAAAAAAACGGGATCGCACCGGCAAGGAATTCTTCCGGGGCATACCCGAACTGAGCTACGTTCCCGGACACCATTTCAACCGGCCATCCATCTTCCGCCCGCCAGCGGAACAGAACTGCCGGGCTGTTTTCCACAATCAGATTTGCCTGTCGAAGAGCTTCATCTTTAGCTTTTAGCTTGGTGATGTCCCTGGCAAACGAGCAACTGAATTCCCGGTCCTGGAACTTGAGGTAGTTGACCGTGACTTCCACGGGAAAGGTCGCCCCATCCTTGCGGCGATGCAGCGATTCAAAGGTATTGAAACCGGTGGCGGCCAATTTATTCCTGTGCTCGCGCCAGGTATCCTGGGTCAGATTCGGATCGATATCGAAGAAACTCAAGGCGCAGAGTTCCTCGGGGGTGTATCCCAGTTTTTTTGCCCAGTGCTCATTGACGGACAGAATCCTGCCGTCTTTATCCCCCTGAAAGATGCCCAGGAAAGCCTTGTCTATTATGAACTGGCTCAATCTCAGGGCATTCTCGACCCGCTTGCGCTCGGTAATATCCGTTACCATGGCGAAGCTGCCGGCAAATTCGCCGCGCTCGTCGATCAGGGGGGTTGCAGTTACCAGTGCATCGAGACGGGAACCGTCACGGCGGGCAAACCTGAAATCATGGGTTTCGTGCAGGCCATCCTCACGGCGCTTGATAAATTCTGCCAAGGCCCGGCGCCCTTCATCATCCATGAACTCATGGATCTGCAGACCCAGCATCGAACCGGGTTCACAGCCAAGCATCTGTTCCATGCGACGGTTGACATAGCTGGTCTTCCATTCCCGATCGACTTGCCAGATTCCCTCCTCGGCGGCTTCGACGATGATGCGGAAGCGATTTTCGCTCGCCCGTAATGCCTCCTCCGCACGCTTCCGCTCGGTAATCTCCAGGATTATGCCATCCCAGAGGAGATCGCCGTCGGCTTGCAATTCAGGGCGGGACATGCAATCGTACCAGCGCACTTCGCCGTTAACGATATGTCGCACTACTTCCCGCCAGGGTTGTTGTGTCTCGGCGGATATTCTCACGGATGACGCAAATTTCTCGCGATCATCGGGGTGGATAAGTCTGGTTATGAAGCTGGCATCAGCCATGAGATCTTCGGGCGAAAGATCGAACAACTGCCGGGAGGCTTCGTTCACATAGGAGAAGGTATAACTTCCGTCCGGATGTTGTGCAAACGTGTACACCATACCAGGGATATTCGCCTGCAAACGGCGATACTTCTCTTCGCAATCCCTCTGAGCATCTTCGGCCGCCTTGCGCCCGTCGCCCTGCTCTTGCAGGCATTCGACCATCTGCCGGATCTCATCCGCAAGCACGTCGAGTTCATCGTTCTTGCCGGAGGTTTCGATACGAAAGGAAAAATCTCCCCCCCGGGCTTTCCGAACGGTCTCGGACAATCTGCTAATCCGGCTAATTTCAGTTTCTTCGGTCATTGATATTCCCATCGTTGTGTTAAATTACCAGCTTTGATTTTTCCGTTACAAGCTTCCATAATCAGCAGCCAAAACACCTATTTCCCTTCCGTACCATGACAGAGATCAGGCCGATGCTCTTTTACCATTGTCCATTGCGCTGAATGCAATTTCCCATAATGTCCCGTGGTCGCCCGACAACTCCATCCGGCCATGCAACTGCTTTACCAGCATGGTCACGAGCTGCAGCCCAAGGGTTTCGGTATTTCCGACATCGAGGTCAGGCGGCAATCCGATGCCGTTATCGGAAACCGTGAGTAAAATCATGCCTTCTTCTCCAATACGGCACGTGACGGCAATCTCCCCGCCCCGAGCATCGGGAAAGGCATGTTTCAGGGAATTGGAAATCAGTTCGTTAATGATAAGACCGCATGGAATCGCCTCGTCAACACTCAGCGACACCTCTGCCACGTCAACGGTAAGGCGTATCAGATCCAAGTCCTTCACACTGAGGGAAAAAAGATACGTTGCAAGATCCTCGATATAATCCCGGAAGTCGATAAAGGCAAGACTCTCCGACTGATACAGCTTTTGGTGGATAAGTGCCATGGACCTGATGCGGTTCTGGCTATCCCGAAAGAACATTCGCGCCTGTTCATCCCGGATGTAATCCGATTGCAACTCGAGAAGCGAGGAGATTATCTGCAGGTTGTTTTTCACCCGGTGGTGGACTTCTTTAAGCAGGACCTCTTTTTCCGCAAGTGACGCCCGCACTTTCTCTTCTGCCAGCTTGGCTTCCGTGGTGTCGACAAGCGTTACGATACCGGCCGGTTTGCCCTTGAATTCGATGCGACCTACGGCGATTATCGCCCACAGTTCCTTGCCCTCTTTACTGACAAACTTGCATTCATACTGGCTCGGTACCGACTCACCGCGCATCCGGGCAAGTCCCCGTTCCCGAACCATCCCCTTGAAATCGTCATGTACGCAGCCCCAGAAACTTATCCGTGACAGTTCTTCGGTCGTATAACCTATCAATTTGGCGGCTGTGGGATTGATATAGAGGACATCTTCTCCCTGATATAGTGCTATTGAGGCCGGAGAGGTCTCCGCCAGCACCCTGAACTTTTCCTCACTCTCACGCAAGGCGTCTTCGGTTCGCTTCCTCTCGCTGATATCCTGCACGAACGAAACGGAGTAGTGCTTACCCTGAAACTCCATAGTAGTGGTGGTTATTTCAACCGGAAATGTCGTACCGTCCCTCCGTCGATGAACTGTCTGATGCGTCGCAGAACCGGTTGCTTCCAACGATCTTTTTATTTCCAGCATTTTTTCCGAAGTGATGACCGGGTCAATATCAGAGACGCTCATCGTGCGCAATTCGTCCACGGTGTAGCCGAGGCTTTTGCAGGCATAATCATTGGCATTGAATATCTGCTGCTCATCTGTATGAAAGATGCCGATTCCCGCTTTATCGATACAGAACTTTGCCAGGAGCAGTTCCTGTTCCGCCTTCTTGCGATCCGTAATGTCGATGACAATCCCCTGATAGCAAACAGGTCCGCCCTGTTCGTCCCGTTCAACCACCGTGCGGTCCTCAACCCAGCGGACAGCGCCCTCCCCGGTGATGATCCGGTATTCCAAGTTGAAACGATCGACACGCCGGGAAGCATATTCCGCAACCTCGGAGACAACATTTTCCAAGTCATCAGGGTAAAGTATCGAACAGTAGGCCAACTCTCCAGAGGTGAACACTTCCGGCAAATAACCGAACTGAATAACATTCTCCGATACAAATTCAACAGGCCAGCCTGGTAACGTCTTCCAGCGAAAAAGTACCGCCTGGCTGTTTTCGATGACCAGGCTGGCCTGACGGAGTTGTTCCTCCACCCGACGCATCCGCATGACTATCCTGCCAAGAAGAAAAATTAAACCTGAAAGTACAGAAACAATCAGGGCTGCTCCCCAGACATATAACGTATGGCTTTGGTAGAATGTATCGGTGCTGTTGATAATGGCCTGACTGCCGGCAAAGAGAGAATCCGGAGAATGAAAGCCGGCAACCGCTAGAATCAGGAGCCCAAGCAACACTACCAGAAATGCAGCTAGTGGTTTTTCCATAGAAATCCTTCCATTACATTTCGCAAAACTCTCTCAGGACACACTACATCAGTGAGAACAGCTCGGATAAGCAGGGGGCATTTGCTATATCCATACCTAGAGAATTTTATTCAAGGTAGCACCGCGTTCCAGCCATTAAAAATGTATCAGTATACCCGCTCCCTAAGCAGGACGGAAGTCCTTTGGCAAAAGAAAAAACTTTTTTACGCGACAATTCGCTGCTTGAGTCAGGCAGTCCTGTGCCAGGAGGAAACACGTGGGGAGATAGTTGCCAGAGAAAAGCGGAATTCTCACTGCAACAAAAAAAATGGGACCTCCGAAAGGAAGTCCCGATTGATGGGAGGATTGACTCAAAATGTTTTATACAAACTGCTCTGCTCAGTACGCACGGTGTCGTTAAACATCCTTTTGCACCTGGAAATCTTGATTTTTCGCCCTGCGCTACCTGTATCTATGCTGCTTCGGGAATAGCATATTTGCTCAAAAAGGCCTCCGCTTCCCAGGCAATTTTTGTCTCTTCGCAAACCTTTCGAATATGCCTAGAGAGCAGGTTTTTTTGGAACGCATCCTGCTGCTTCAAATAATAGGTCCCGGAATAGCTATTGCCGTCTTCAAAAACAACACGGAAGTCGCAGGTTTCAAAGCAGCCATTGCCGGCAGCAGACTTCGCCCACAGCTTGAGAACCGCATCGGTTTCTTCCCAGGCACCCAACACGACGTCATACGAACCTCGTGCAGCACCGTCTCTTCGGGTGATAAGAATTCCTCTCACACCGACCTTGTCTATTTTCCCGCTAACTGTCATGACTGCTCCTCCCTTCTGCCGCTTTTTACACTCGACAAGTAAACTTTCAAAAAATATATTCCAACCTTACAGCTAAAGTAAAGCACAGAGTGTGCCAAACACAAAGACACTGCCCAAAAACCCCTCAAGCCCCTCAAAGTGACCATTCATGCGCCATTTTCAGCAAATCCCAAATAAAGCAGAACACTGAAAAGGTGAGAAAACAGGTTGTAAACGGCAAAATTTCGACACTGTGATGAAAAAGTGAGCAGAAGGGATGTGCAGAATCGACAAAAAGTGCACACGAAAGTGACGTAACGGGGGAGGTAGAAACATTTTTGCGGCAGCAAGCCGGGCACAAAAATGCCGGGACACCTGCACAAGGCGTCCCGGCCGCTGAATTCGGCGAGCCGAATCGTTTCATCAACACAATGAAGCCTCCCAAAGGACCTTGCCTCAGAACCCGGGGAGGGAATTTCTGCTACTGTTACTGCCCCTGACCGATGATGCGAATTTCAACACGGCGGTTCTGCTGACGACCTGCTTCAGTGGTATTGCTTACGATCGGCTTGCTTTCACCGTATCCAATGGTGGTCATTCGCCCAGGATCGACACCTTTGCCGACCAGAGCATTTTTCACCGCATCAGCACGACGCTGGGAAAGCTGCATGTTGTAGTCTTCCGATCCGGTGCTGTCAGTATGTCCGGCAATCTGGATGGTGGTCTGAGGATACTTGTTGAGAACCGTTGCTACACGATCCAACTCATCATAGCCACCGGCCTGCAAGACAGAGGAGTTTACCGCAAAGAGATAGTCGGATTTGAAGGTAACCGTGAGAACATCCAGGTCACCCTGGGCACGACTGCCTTCCGCTTGGGCGAGAACCTGTTGCTCTCTCTGAATGCTGGCCGCCTCGGAAGTTGCCAGCGCCTGGCGCATGTCGGCTTCCTGCTTATCCATGTAACGGCCGATGGCGGTTCCCGCCAAACCACCGACAACTGCTCCCGCTGCCGCCCCAATCAAGGTTGAAGAGGTACTGCGGCCGATTGCCTGTCCAAGACCTGCGCCAACTGCCGCTCCAACACCGGTACCCACCAGACCTCCGGTCTGAGATTTTGTGGCACATCCAGAAACCGTCAGGGCCAATAGTGAAACACAGATGATCATTCTTTTCATGTCAATTTCTCCTTTGCATATTTTAGAGGATAACCAACCTGCTCCCCCATGAGATTTGCTTTACGTAACTATATACCACATCGCCATAATGACGCAACCCCAACAGACGCAACAGAGCCCGCAGGTAAGTTTTATCAAGTCTCGAAATGCCCAGGGGTAGGGAAATCTCCCGCTCGAGCCGTCATCCTTGACTTTCCCGGCACCTTTTCGCTACTATATCCCGTTATGAAAAAATTGACTCGACAAATTCGCATCGGTACGATTCTTATTGGTGGCGGAGCACCCTGCTCGGTCCAGTCCATGTGCAGCACCGACACTCGAAATGTTACCGCCACCATTACCCAGATTGCGGCACTGACCGAAGCGGGCTGTGAGCTTGTTCGCTGTGCGGTACTTGACACCGATGCCGCGGAGGCCCTCGGAACAATCAAAGCGGGAATCACCATTCCCCTGATTGCCGACATTCATTTCGACTACAAACTGGCCTTGACCGCCCTGAAAAAAGGGGTCGACGGCTTGCGCATCAATCCCGGCAACATCGGCGAAAAGTGGAAAGTACAAGAGGTCGTTCAGGCCGCACGTGAACGCTCGGTACCGATTCGCATCGGCGTCAATGCCGGATCCCTGGAGAAAGAATTACTGAGCAAGTATGGCCATGCAACCGCTGAAGCCATGGTGGAATCCGCTCTGGGACATGTGCAGATCCTTGAGGAGTTGGGATACGATCAGATCAAGATATCCATCAAGGCATCGGATGTCATGAAGACCATCGAGGCGTACCGGCTCCTTTCCCAACGGGTCGACTACCCCCTGCACATCGGCATCACCGAAGCGGGCACTACTTTCTCCGGCACGATAAAGTCTTCGGTCGGTCTCGGCATTCTTCTTTCCGAAGGCATCGGCGACACCCTGCGTGTCTCCCTCACCGGTGACCCGGTGGACGAAATCAGGGTTGGTTACGGCATTCTCAAGGCTCTCGGCCTCCGCCAACGAGGGATAAACCTTGTTTCCTGCCCCACCTGCGGCCGCTGCCAGATCGAGCTGGTTCCGGTTGCCGAAGAGGTTGAACGGCGCCTGCAGGGAATCACCAAACCTCTTACCGTCGCAATCATGGGTTGTGTGGTAAACGGCCCCGGCGAGGCACGCGAGGCCGATGTCGGTGTCGCCGGCGGCAAGGGGGAAGGCCTCCTGTTCCGACACGGCGAAATAATCCGCAAGGTTCCCGAGAGCGAACTGGCCGACGCGCTGGTGGCAGAAGTGGAAAAAATGGCAAACGAATCGTAGAGGCGGGGCCATTCCGCACGGATTCCCGTAGGAGCGAACCTTGCACTTGCGCGCCGAAGCGCTACAGCGCACAGGAGTGTGTTCGCCCCTGATTTGGCAAGAAATAAGGTTCAGGGCGAACACAAGGTTCGCCCCTACATTCATATTATAAAAAGGCAGGCATTATGCGCTATTCCAACTATTTCATCCCCACCGTGAAAGAGACCCCCGCCGATGCGGAAGTGATTTCTCACCAGCTGATGCTTCGGGCCGGTATGGTCCGCAAACTTGCTGCCGGCATTTACAATTACCTGCCCCTGGGGCTCCGTTCGATCCGCAAGGTCGAGAACATCGTCCGTGAAGAAATGAACCGGGCCGGAGCAATCGAGATCCTGATGCCCACGGTAATACCGGCGGAGCTCTGGCAGGAATCGGAGCGTTGGGAGCTGTACGGCAAGGAACTGCTCCGCTTCAAAGATCGCAAAGACGCCCAGTTCTGCCTCGGACCTACCCATGAGGAGGTTGTTACGGACCTGGTGCGACGGGAAATCAAGAGTTACCGACAGATGCCGATCAATTTCTACCAGATCCAGTCCAAATTCCGTGACGAGATCCGCCCCCGCTTCGGCTTGATGCGCGGTCGCGAATTTATCATGAAGGATGCCTATTCCTTTGATGTGGACGAAAAAGCCGCGGATCAGTCCTACGACAAAATGTACCAGGCCTATCGCCGGATCTTCGAACGCTGCGGCCTGAAGTTCCGGGCCGTGGAGGCCGACACCGGCTCCATCGGCGGCTCATCTTCCCACGAGTTCATGGTGCTGGCAGATTCGGGCGAAGACGCCATTGTCTCCTGCTCATCCTGCGAGTATGCCGCCAACGTGGAAAAGGCCGAAGCGCGGCCGTTCGAGGCTGAGGAGCACGCCGACGCACGCACCCTTGAGCGGGTTGCCACCCCGGATAAACGAACTATTGAAGAGGTGTCTGAATTTCTCGGAGTCCATGCTGCTTCGATGATTAAAACCCTGGTCCTGCTGGCCGATAACGAGCCGGTCAT
>RPRC01000214.1 GCA_003857395.1 Geobacter sp. | reverse complement strand
GGTAGCATGCAGGTAGTAGTCGCGCAGAAAATCTTCCACTCCAAGCTGGTCTCCCCGGTCTTTATAACCGAGAAAAGATGCAACCTTGCTCTGGTCGCTGAAGGTCAACTGGTCGTTTCTGCGACCGGACAGGTAATGGAGCTCGTTCCGGATCCTCCAGAGATAGGAGAGCAATCCTGCATACGTTTCCAGATCTTGCTCCGTGAGGATGCCCTTCATCACCAGCTCACGGGGTTCCGCAACCTTGAACCTGACCTTCGCTATCCAGAGTGCCGTCTGAAGATCACGAAGCCCTCCTTCCCCCTCCTTGATGTTCGGTTCGAGTAGATAGACAGAAGAACCATACTTCTCCCGCCGCAGCTCCAACTCGGCAACCTTCTGACGGATGAAGGAATCACTGCCCTTGGTCATGGTCTGTGCCAGGACAGTCTTCTGAAGATCCTTGAGCAGTGTTTTATTGCCACAGATATAGCGGGTATCAAGAAGCGCCGTCTTCACCGTCATATCGGAGTTCGACATTTCGAGGCAATCCTGGCTGGTCCGAACCGCATACCCTACGTCAAGACGCAGATCCCATAGAAAATAGAGGATTTTCTGGGCGATATCCTCAACGCGGCGGCTGTCCTTGCCGTTATGGAGGAACATGATATCAATGTCCGAGTACGGATTCAGTTCCCCACGACCGTATCCTCCGGTAGCCACGAGCGTAACCTGCTCTCTGCCGCCGCTCTGATAGCGCACGTCGCTGATAATGCACTGAAACAACTTCTTCATGAGGATATCAACCATCTCGGCAATGGTGCGTACCACCCAGACACCATCGGCACTTTCAGCGTGACGGGCGCGGATTATCTCACCGAAGTGACTCATGAAATGGCGGGCACCGGAAAGATAGAGGGGTCTTTTTTCCTCGAAGGAAGCCCGTCCAGAGTCACCATACGCCTGGTTCTCGTCAGGGAAATATCGATTGATTTCGAAGTCCATAGTCCTGTTCCAAAATTTATTTTCCAGCGCTGTCAGGAACAATCAGATCCGGATGGCCGGAAATCTTTCAAGAGCTTGCCACTGCCTGTCAGGTTATTAATGCAATTCTTTGATATAGCTCCGGACACCTTCAAGGATGCCGACAGCCGTTGATTCATGAAAGTCGCTATCCTTGAGAAGTTCTGCATCGTGCTCATTGCTGATAAACGCAGTCTCGACCAGAATGCTCGGCATGGTTGCCCCAACCAGAACGTAAAATGGCCCCTGCTTTACCCCGAGGTTTTTTACCCCGGAGTATTTTTTCTCGAGTTTCCCGTGGAGAGACTTTTGCACGTCATCAGCCAACCGGGCCGAATCGTTGATTTTGTAATTCGCCATCAGGTCGAAAAGAATGGTCTGCAGAAGACCGACCTTTTCCAATGAGGTATTATTTTCCCTGGCGGCAACGCGGGCTGCCTTGTCCGTCTTGGCCAAATTCAGGTAATAGGTCTCGATACCCGATGCAGACTTGTTCAGCGAGGCATTAGCGTGAATGGAAAGAAAGAGATCCGCGTTCACCTTGTTGGCAATGGCCGTACGTTCCTCCAGGGGGATAAAAACATCTGTCGAGCGGGTCATCACCACATCGAGCCCCAGTTGTTCCTTTAATTGCCTGGCAAGCTTCAGCCCGATTGACAAGACAATATCCTTCTCCTTGAGGCCATCAGCTCCCATTGCACCGGGATCGTGCCCGCCATGGCCAGGATCAACAACGATTCGTCTGATCTTTGCCGGCTTGAACTTGCCGCCGGTATTAATTTTCTCGATTTTGACGGGTTCTTTCGCAGCGGCAGGTTCAGGGTTGGGCGCGCGGATAGAATCTTCGAGACGGGAAATCTCCATCCTGCGTTCACCTTTTACATCAATAATGATCCGGAAAGGTTCTGACAGGGGGAATATTTTGTAATCACGAATATTTTCTACATCAAGCACTACCCGTACAATATCCGACCGATACTGGCCCACCCGAGCCGTTTTCAGCAGTCCGTCTCCGATGGAAATATCCTTCACTCCCGGAGCAATCCTGGCACCGTCAAAATCAATATAGATGCGCTCAGGAAGGGATCCCTGAGTATCACGCCGAAGTTTGTGAGGGGTAAAGACAACCTCGCGATCAAGGGTAACGACGATCCGGGTATAGTCCGGATTCGACCAGTAGCGGATGTCCGTCACCAGGGCCTTGGGATGACCGGAGGAGCCGATGGCATCACCGAGGTTCATTCCGGCGTCAGACTTGCTGCTTCCTATCCGTTGTGAAACAGTTCCCTTTTCCGCCGGATCCTTGACGTTGACCTTACAGGTCTGGATGTGGCCATTCGAAAGGTTATTCGTCGTCGTGAGTTCCGTGTCAGATGTCCCTTTCGCCCCTGCAGCCAGGGGTAAAAGAAAACAGAGCAGCGGAAAAATCATACTGATGAATCCGTTTCTGATTGTCACTTCACACCATCCTTTTCAATTGATCCAGTATGTTCAACGCTTCGAGGGGAGTAAGAGAAGAAATGGAGAGCCCCTCGAGCCTCTTGCGCAGCGCATCCTCCGCTTCAGCAAAAAGCGGCAACTGCGGAGAGACCACCTGCTTTGCCTGACGTTTCCCCCGGGAAATACGGGGAACACCTCCCTCAACATACTCGCCCTTTTCCAGATTGACCAGGATCTCTTTAGCGCGTTCGATGACCTCCGCGGGAAGTCCGGCAAGCCGGGCGACCTGAATACCGTAAGAATGGGAGGTACTGCCTTCCACAATCTTGCGAAGAAAAATGATCTGGTCGTTCCACTCTCGTACGGCAATATTGTAATTCTTGATCCGTTTTCGTGTTACTGCAAGCTCGGTAAGTTCATGGTAGTGGGTTGCGAACAGTGTTTTTGCCGCGCAGGACTCAGTATCATGGAGATACTCTGCTACCGCCCAGGCAATGGAAACCCCGTCGAAGGTGGAGGTCCCCCGCCCTATCTCATCAAGGATGATCAGGCTGCGTGAGGTTGCATTGCGCAGAATGTGTGCGGCTTCCATCATCTCCACCATAAACGTGGATTGACCTCGTGCCAGATTATCGGAAGCGCCGACCCGGGTAAATATCCGATCGACAATGCCCACCGTTGCCTCTGTGGCCGGCACAAAACTTCCTATCTGGGCCATGTGTGTAATGAGAGCCACCTGGCGCATGAAGGTGGACTTCCCGGCCATATTGGGCCCGGTAATAATGATCAGCTGGTTTTCCGTTGTATCCAGAAGAACGTCATTGGGAACAAAGCGTTCGGAAAGACTTGAGGCCTCGACCACCGGATGACGACCCTCGCGGATATCGATGGTATCGCCCTCGTTCACAGAAGGCCGACAGTAGCCCTGCTCATGGGCCAGATCGGCAAGCCCGGCCAGCACGTCAAGTAGTGCCAGCTTGTCCGCGGTCCGGGCAATCCTCTCTCCTTGAGCTGCTACGCTTTCACGAATCTCCTGAAACAGCGAATATTCGAGGCCGGAAATCCTGTCCTCGGCATTGAGAACCTTGTCCTCGTACTCCTTCAGTTCTTCGGTAATATACCGCTCGGCATTGGCAAGGGTCTGCTTTCTTACATAATGCCCGGGTATCCCGGAAAGATTGGACTTGGTAACCTCGATGTAATAGCCAAAGACCTTGTTGTAGCGAATCTTCAAGGAACTGATGCCTGTCCGTGACTTTTCCTGGGCTTCCAGCCGGGCGATGAAACCTTTTCCCTCGCGGCTGACCGCACGAAGCTCATCAAGCTCCTGGTTGTACCCATCAGCAATGATGCCGCCGTCACGGAGCAGGAATGGCGGATTTTCGACAATACCGCCTGCTATCAGGGCAACCAGATCTTCAAGGGGGTCTGTGTCACGGTGGATCTGCTGCAACAGCGCAGACTCGCTCCCGTCCAGGGCGGCAAGGAGAGCAGGAAGGCGTAACAGTGATTCTTTCAACGCCACGAGATCCTTTGCTCCGGCACTGGCAAGGCTGATTCTGCCGTTCAGTCGTTCCAGATCATGAACACCGCTCAGCAGGGAGAGGATCTCGCTTCGTCGGCCCGCCCCCTTCAGGAGCTCGGCAACCCCATCAAGTCGGTCATTTATTTTGTCAATAGATACCAGTGGATAGTTAATCCAGTGCTTTAACTTCCTACCACCCATCGCCGTTACGGTCCGATCAAGAAGACCGAGAAGGGAACCTTTTTTCCGGTTGTCCGAAAGGGTAGCGGTCAACTCCAGGTTCCTCCTCGTGGATTCGTCAAGGACCAGGAATTCGGCTGTCGTGTAGGGGGTTATTCCGGTAATATGACCGACGGCGCTCTTTTGGGTATCCTGCAGATAATGAAGAACGGCACAAGCAGCAAGGAGCCCCTCTTTGAGCCCGCCGCATCCTAGTGAGTCGGGAGACTGGACCCCGAACTGACTGGTAAAAAGGCGTTTCGCATAATCAGAGTCATACACCCACTCCGCCAGATAGGAGAGGACTGCACCGTCCAGGACAGATGCAAGGCTTCGCAGCAGTGGGCTCTCGCGCAGTTCCTCGGAAAGAAGTATTTCACGGGGGCTTATGCAGACGATTTCAGCAAGAAGAGGCTCCCTCCCCTGCAATTCGGTAACGCGAAACTCCCCGGTGGTGATATCCAGCGTTGAAAGACCCCAGACATCACCTGAGAGGGAAAAGAGCGACAAGAGGTAGTTGTTTTCCTTTGGCGTCAGGGTATCGCCGTCCAGGACAAGGCCCGGTGTCACAACCCTGACGACCTTCCTCTTGACGATGCCCTTAACCGTCTTGGGGTCTTCCACCTGCTCGCAGATAGCAACTTTCTGGCCGGCTTCAACCAGCTTCGCAAGATAGGGTGCCGAGGAATGATAGGGAATCCCGCACATGGGAACATCAGTCCCATCGGAATTCTTGTTCCGTGAAGTCAGGGTGATATCGAGTATCTTCGAAGCCGTGACCGCATCTTCCAGAAACATCTCGTAAAAATCTCCGAGACGAAAAAAGAGAATTGCATCAGGGTGTTCCGCCTTGATCTCAAGATATTGGCGCATCATGGGAGTGACGTCGGACATTGGTACCCTTTAGCAATGAAGATGCAACGCCTGCAGGGCGTCTGGTTCTCGGTATGAATCAGCGATCCATTTCATCAAAATGAAGCGTTCGATAGATTGCGTCTTTTTTGGGTTCGATCTTTTCACGGTAGAGGGACAGATAGACCTCGGGAGAGGGAATACTGCCCAGGACCGTGACGACAGCGGCCAGTTCCGCTGAGCCGAGAAAAACACGGGCATCGTTTCCCATGCGATTATCAAAATTGCGGGTGGAGGTGGAAAAAACCGTTACGCCATCCGGAACCCTGGCCTGGTTACCCATGCAGAGCGAGCAGCCGGGAATCTCGATATGACCTCCCACGGCGCCAAAAATGGCGAATACGCCCTCCTCCCGGAGCTGCTTGTTATCCATCCGTGTCGGCGGGCAGATCCAGGTTCGCACTTGAGGATTGAAGGAGCCCCCTCTCCAGATTTCCGCAACGGCCCGAAAGTGGCCGATACTGGTCATACAGGAGCCGATGAAAACATCATCCACTTTTGCTCCCGCCACTTCGGAAAGGATCTTCACGTCATCAGGGTCATTGGGGCAGGCAAGTATCGGCTCGGTGATGGATGCCAGGTCTATCTCCAGGACAGCCGCATAGTCGGCTCCTTCATCAGGAGAAAGGAGTGTCGGATTTTCCAGCCATTCCTCAACCGCTCTGATGCGCTTTCGCAAAGCATCAGCATCACGGTAGCCCTCCTCGATCATGCGTTCCATGAGGGCAGCGTTGGAACGAAGGTGCTCGGCTACGCTCTCCGTGGAAAGGTGGATACAGGCAGCGGCGGCACTTCTTTCTGCCGCCGAGTTCGTCAGCTCGAATGCCTCTTCCACCGGCAGGTCGGGAAGCCCTTCGATTTCCATAATCCTGCCATTGAAGACATTTACCTTGTTTTTTTTCGGAACCGTCAACAGTCCCTGGCGGATCGCCTCTAAGGGGATGGCATTCACCAGGTCACGAAGGGTAATGCCCGGGTTCATCTTTCCCTTGAAACGGACCAGGACGCTCTCCGGCATGTCAAGGGGCATAAAACCCAGGGCACCGGCAAAAGCAACCAGGCCAGACCCGGCAGGGAAAGAGATGCCGATGGGAAAGCGGGTGTGGGAATCGCCGCCCGTTCCGACCGTGTCGGGTAGAATCAGCCGGTTCAGCCAATTGTGGATGACCCCGTCGCCAGGACGGAGAGCCACCCCACCCCGTTCGGAAATAAAATCGGGCAGCGTCTTGTGCATTCGAACATCAGAGGGTTTCGGATAGGCAGCCGTATGACAGAAGGACTGCATGAAGAGCGGTGCCTGGAAGCGGAGACAGGCCAGTTCCTTCAGTTCATCAGCTGTCATGGGGCCCGTGGTATCTTGGGAGGCAACGGTTGTCATCCGCGGCTCACTGGCGGCACCAGGAAGCACTCCGGGCAGTCCGCAGGCCTTGCCGACCATTTTCTGGGCAAGGGTATACTTCTGACCCGGAGGCGGTTCCGGGTTCTTGACGGTCACGAAGATGTGCCCCTGGTCCATTCCCAACGCTTGCCGGGCTTTCGCCGTGAGTGAGCGTCCAATGATCAGTGGTATCCGTCCACCGGCGCGGTACTCATCCGTAAGGGTTTCGGGAGCAAGGGAGAAGGTTGTGAGAACCTCACCATCCGCTGAGAGTACCTGACCGCGTTTGGTGTCGATGGTTACCAGCTCGCCGTTCTGCAGCTTCGTCACGTCGCAGCGAATCGGCAGGGCACCGGAATCCTGGGCAGTAGTGAAAAAAATCGGTGCGATTGCCCCGCCGAGGATTACTCCTCCCCGACGCTTGTTGGGAACATTCGGGATATCCTCGCCGATATGCCACAGGACACTGTTGCAAGCGGACTTTCGCGAGGAACCGGTACCGACCACATCGCCCACAAAGGCAACCGTTTCGCCTGCTGCACGGTAGGAAGCAATGGTCTGTATACCGCAGGAAAAACTGACCTTGCCCATGGAAAGGGCGTGAAGGGGGATATCCGGACGGCTCCAGGCATCACTGGCTGGCGAAAAATCGTCGGTATTGATCTCACCGTCAACTTTGAAAATCCGCACGGTGATAATTTCCGGCAGCGCAGGCCGCTCGCTAAACCATTCGGCATTTGCCCAAGAAAGAATGACCTTCCTGGCAGCAGGAAGAGTCCGGGAGAGTGCCGCAACTTCATCAAAGGCATCATAGACTAAAATCGTCCGGGAAAGCGCTGCCACAGCCTCTTCCGCAAGCTCAGGAATGGAGAGGGCTTCGATAAGCGGCTGAACATTGTAGCCACCCAGCATCGTGCCGAGAATACGCACTGCTTCAAGCGGTGCAACAAGGGGGGACCGCAGGCGTCCGGCTATGATCGATGCCAGGAATTCGGCCTTGACCAACGCTGCAGGATCAACACCGGGCGAAACCCGCTCCTTGAGGAGAAAGAGCAGAAACGCTTCCTTTC
Organism: Geobacter sp.; assembly: GCA_003857395.1. The sequence goes on along the minus strand of RPRC01000214.1, from coordinate 2,585 downwards.
CGGAAGGAGGATTCTGCAGAAGCTCACAGAGTGACTTCGTCTGATCCGGGTCAAGAGGAAGCGGAGGAATCCCCTTTTTGCGTCGTTCTGCTTCGTGCTGAAGATATGCTTCTATCATAACGTAGTGCTCCATATAGTGTTTTCAAATCGTCAATTCTACAGTAACAATCAAAATGACATATATCTGTAGGGGCAGGCCCCCAGTGCCTGCCCTTAACGGGCGGCCACGGGGGGCCGCCCCTACGATTTATTCGTGTCATTCATATCTGATGTACTCGCAAAAAGTTCAGAAAAGCGTTATTTCGTCATTCCGGCGGCATTTTGACAAACCATCAAGTTTCAGTGCCCGCTGATATCAAGTTCGGCAATCCTCAGCGAGGGGGAGCCGACACTGCCGAAGAAGCGGAGGTCATTTCCGACCATCTCCACAGCGGCAAAGAGTTCGATGAGATTCCCCGAGAGGGCGATTTCCTTGATTGGATAGGCTATGGCGCCGTTTTCAATGAAAAAGCCGGACGCACCGACGGAAAAGTCACCGGAAATGGGATTTGCCGTGTGGATACCCATCACGTCGGTGATCAGCACACCCTTGGCTATTCCCGCGAGGAGCTCCTGCGCGGAGAACGTACCGTTTTCGATGTAAAAGTTCGTAAGTCCGAGGTGGGCGGGACTTTTGATGCCTCCACGCGTTGAATTGCCGGTGGACTGAACACCATCCCTGCGAGCCCAGTAACCGTCATAGAGATAAGAGAGAACCTTCCCGTCCTCCACCAGCAGGGTATCCTGTTGGGGAACGCCCTCCGCGTCAAAGGGGGCCGTTGCCATACCGCCGGGAAGGATGCCGTTGTCTCTGATTTTCAAGACCGGGGAAAAAACCTTTGTGCCCAATTTATCCGCGAGCATCGACTTCCCCTTCAGGACACTTTCCGCCAGGAAGGACGCAGAGAGCACTTCAAGGATGTCTGAGGCTACCTGGTTGTCAAGTACCACCGGGCAGCGCATGCTTGCAATCTTTCGGGCACCAAGCAGGCCGAGCGCCCGGGAAGAGGCAGTGGCGGCAATCTGCTCCACATGCAGATCGGAAAACGAGGTCCCGAAGCCGAAATCCCAGCCCATCTGGGAATCGCCCCCTTCTTCGGCAATGGCAGAGACACTGGCGGACACGGAGGTGCCGCGGAGACTGCCTTCAACCCCGAGAGAGTTCCTGACATAGACCTCGTACTCCGATTCCCCGTAGGACGCCTTGCGGACCTTGCTGATGCGGGGATCCGCCGCGCAGGTCAAACGCTCGAGATCCATGGCGCACTGAATTTTACAATCCTCATCAACGCGGGCAAGCTCCTGGTCGAACAAACCCTCGATCTGAGGATAAGGCAGCGGCGCTGGAAAACCGTTGCAGGGGTCTGGCGTCTGGTTTTCCGCAGAGGTTACAGCATCGGAAACCATCCGTTCAAGATCGCAATCCGCCAGACTGGTTGAATAGGAGAATCCCAAACCGGCCGATTTCAGCACCCGTATGCTTACGCCGACCGGTGCAGAACACTTGAAGGTATCAATCTTCTGATCTTTGACTTCAATGGATAAATTGTGTGAGGCACCGACAGATATCTCGTAGCCATCGACAGATCGTGAAGTCAGCATTTTCTCTATAGTATCTGCAATTTCAGACTGATTCATTCGTTATCCCTGTATTCTCTCTTCGTATTCTGTCCTAGGTTTTCAGAATTCCAATATCATGGCAATTTCGTCGCAGTCGGGAAATTTAACGCAGTTGATGCAGTCCCTCCAGACCTTGTGGGGAAGTTCGGACTTGTCAACAATCACGAAACCGAACCGGGCAAAGAAATCGGGGCGATAGGTAAGGCAGAAAATCTTTTTCAGACCGAGCTGCCGCGCCTCATCAAGGCAGGCAGTCACCAGGCGCGTCCCGAGACCGTGTTTCCAAACATCTTCACTGACCGCAACCGATCGGATTTCGGCCAGATCCTCCCACATGATATGCAATGCGCATGCGCCGAGCAGTTTGCCCCCCTCCTCGCAGACATAGAAATCACGCACCGATTCGTAGAGTTCAGAAAGCGAACGGGAAAGCATCTCTCCGCGGTTCGCGTAGAACATCAACAACTTCTGTATTTCCTTTACATCCTTGATCTGTGCCTTCCGGAGCATATCCATTCCTTTCCCCGCCTGTAATAAACACCCGGCACCTGGCCGGTCAGACCTGTGTAAACTACCTAGTTTCCATCCGGAGTTTCCGGATGTAAACTACCTGAACTTCTCAATCACAACAAGCATCATCCATCATTTCCCGGGCATGCTCAAGGGTCTTTTCCGTGATCTTTGCCCCGCTGAGCATTCGTGCGACCTCCAAAACCCGCTCCTCAACGGAGAGCAGGTCAACCGTTGTCCTGGTACGTCCCGATTCCGTGGTCTTGTTGACCTTGAAGTGATGGTCGGCAAAGGCTGCCACCTGCGGATGGTGGGTGATGCAGAGAACCTGCTGGTTGCACGAAACCCGTTTCAGTTTTTTCCCGACCATCGCCGAAACAGCACCTCCGATGCCGGTGTCAACCTCATCAAAGATT
>RPRC01000213.1 GCA_003857395.1 Geobacter sp. | reverse complement strand
TATGCCTCCAGGCTGCTTTCAATGGCGTCTCTGACGCGGTCAATGAGGTCGTCCCGACGTTTCCCTGTTGCCCCTTCGGTCGAGATGGGATCGCCAAAATGGAGGGTAATCTTCCCCTTGTTGATGTGCAATCTTTTCGGCGGATTTACGGAGGCGCTGCCGTTAATGGTGAAGGGCACGATGGGAACTCCCGCCCGTGCCGCCAGCAGGAAACCGCCCCGCTTGAAGGGGATGAGTTTGCCGTCCATCGACCGGGTCCCTTCAGGGAAAAGAATGACACTAACGCCGTTGCGGATCTTTTCCGCGGCAGAGGCCATCATTCTCAGGGCTTGACGACCATCACTCCGATCCAGCGGCAGATAGCCGGCACGTTTCATGGCATAGCCGAAAAAGGGGATACGGAATAGTTCTGCCTTGGCAATCCAGCTGAAATGATGTGGCAAACCCGCGTAGAGGGAAAGAATGTCGAAATTGCTCTGATGATTGCCCATGAAGATGACGGGAACGTCACGGGGAATCTTTTCTGCTCCGTACACTTCTACTTTGGTGCCGGCAATCAGAAGGCCAACACACCCCCAGAGTTTTCCATAGTAATGGAGAAATTTCCCCGTCGGGTCGAAAAAGGTGATCGGCACTCCGGTGACGATGACGAACAGCGTGAAGGGTATAAACAGAAGGAGAAAGAAAATGGCACGTATCATGGAAAACTCCCGGACTTTATCGTGCATAAAGTACTTTTTTTCCCGGGGAGAGTCAATTAATTCTGTTTATTCCGTGCTGCTCGCCAAAAAGGCCCCGCCGGGAAGAGGTGCGGCGGGGCCTTCTGGTAGCTGGTTTGTTTCCGGGTTGCATTTATTCAGTTTGATTCAAAATTGTCATTCCCGAGAGTGTAATCGGGAATCTAGATTCCAAAATCATGGATCCCCAAGAGAGTCACTCGGGGATGACAAACGTTTTTAGCATCGGTTCAGAGTATGCTGAATAGCTACCCCGGATTTTCAGCTGGGAAATGGCTAGTGTTGAGAGCCAAGAGGGATGAATTTGTACTTTTCAAAGACCTTCGCGGCTGCGGCTGTTTTCAGGAAAGTCATGAATTTTTCGGCTTCAGCCCGGTTTTTTGTGTCTTTTATTATAGCCATAGGGTAGACGATGGGTGAATGGGATCCCGCCGGAGCGGCTGCGACCACAGCTCCACTTTTCAGGACGACCGTGTCTGTCTGATACACCATTCCGGCATCCACGTTTCCTGATTCCACGTAGGCCAGTACCTGACGTACGTCTTTGGCGAACATGATGCGCTTTTCAAGCTTTTCCCAGAGCTTGAGACTTGTCAGCGTCTCTTTGGCGTACTTTCCGGCCGGTACCGTTTCCGGTTGGCCGATGCTGATAGACTGCGCCTTGTCAATCAAATCGGCAAAGCTCTTGATCTGTGATTTCTTTTCTTTGGAAACAATCAGCACCAGTGCGTTTCCAAGAAGATTTGACCGGGTTCCCGGAAGCAGAAACCCCTTTGCTTCCAGTTCGTCCATCTGCTTTTTCCCGGCGGAAAGATAGATGTCGACCGGGGCTCCCTGCTCGATCTGTTTCTGAAGAAGTCCGGAGGATGCATAGTTGATCTCCAGTTCAACGTTTGGGTCCATTTGCTCATAGCGTGTCTTCAGGTCAGAGAGGGCATTCTTGAGGCTCATGGCTGCCGAAATCCGGATCAAGGTCTTGTCGGCTGCATACGTGGTGACTGGCAATAAGGAGCCGAGCAAAAGTGTTGCCGCGGAAAAAAGTGCTATCAGTGCTACGGTCGTTTTTCTCATACTATTCTTTCCTCCTGTTGATATGTACTGTACCTTTGGTGGTAGCATAAAAGGTGCCGAAAAGGCCACGGGCACGCGCCTGAGCCGGGTTGTTGTCCGTGAATGCCCGGTTTGACGATCGGTGGTGTCTCGGTAACCTGTCGGTTTTCTTTCCGGTACGTGCTGTCTTGCCCGGTTTTGCGCCAGTACCTGTGCGGGAAACAGGCGGTCGGCGCTTTTTCGAGGCATCTGCCTCGGCCCGGTGTTTCCGGTTATCCAGCGGCTGCCGGAGACGCTGTTTTGACTTCCCTGCCCAGTCGCAGCGCACTGTCCTGTATTTTGCCCGTTCTTTTTCTTGCACGTAGCTGGATGAGTTGGGCAACAATACTGACGGCAATTTCCAGGGGACTTTCAGCGAGGACATTAATGCCAATCGGGCAATAGATGCGAAGCATGTCGTCGACGGCCAGGTTTTCCGCTGACAATTCCCTGAAAAGCGCATCGCGTTTCCGTATGCTGCCGATGACCCCGATATAACCCGCCGGTGTTGCTAGAGCCTGTCGTAGAAGATTTTTCTCATGGCGGTGTCCCCTGGTAATGATGATCACATGACTTTCACTGTCGATTTCCAGCCCGTGGAAGGCATTTTCAAAAGAATCCAGCACGACAATTTTGTCAGCCGTGGGGAATCTCTCCGGATTGGCGAATTTTTCACGATCATCGAGAATAACCGTCCTGAATCCGGCTTTTCCTGCCAATTCTGCCGCCTCCTGGGCCACATGGCCCGCTCCGAAGAGGTACACCGTGCTGGGAACAATCCACGGATTGAGAAAGTAAAACCTGTCTACGAGCGTGTCGATGGCGGGAGCGGTGACAGTTGCAGCCTTTTCCAGAAATGCGGAAATTTCCGGGGGTCGTATGGCCAATCCGCCGCATAGCCATTTCCCTGCGCAGACGAGCTGTCGGTGCAGAGGCGGCAACGTCTTGCTATCGGTCTCGATGCGGGTGAGGAGGCAGCAGTTCATTCCCTTCTTCAGTGCCTCGAGAAGCTTGCCGAAAATATCAAGGTTGTCCGGCGTGGCGGTGATCGGTTCGATGAGCACCGTGGTTCCGCTGCCGCAGGGTGAGTGCATGGGCAGGGCAGCCTCACCGGTAAATTTCAGCAACTGAGCTTGAGGTTCCGCTCTGGTGAAAATATTGGCTGCGATCTGCTGTGCCTCGGCTTCCATCAGTCCGCCGCCGATTGTGCCATGGATTCTTCCATCGGCGTGAATCAGCATCCGTGCGCCGGAAAGACGTGCCTGGTCGGGTGCCGTGACGATGGTCGCCATTACCAGGCTCTCTCCACGGGTGAGAGTATTGCAGATGGTTTGAATGAAATGTTTCATGGGGCAGGTTCCGTTTTCATGGTCTATAAGCAACGATCCGGGTTCGTAGGAGAGATCGGCCATAAAAAACGGCCGAAGGAGAGAGATATCCGTCGACCGTTGGGACCACTCACGTTCTCCTTTCCAAACATGGGAGGCGACGCTGTTTCCGGCGGCACCCACAGCCCGGTTCCCATAGCACTGGCCTTAGGTAGGACGGGTCGGAGATGAAATTTTATCTTGTTATATAGTAACGTATATAACGAATGCAAGTTCTTTTTGTGAAAGCTCTGAATGGAGTCCTGTCGGCGTTGGCATCCCTGTTCCAATGTTTCCGGAGCTTTCAAAGGGAGGCTGAGAAAGAGGAGGTCTTTCTTCGCCCTTGAACGGATGCAGGTTCTGGTCTACTATTACCAATGGAACCATCGCAATTGAATCTTTCCGGCAGGAGATATGCCATGCTTGAGTACAAAGTAGTGGAGATAAGTACCGTAGCGGAGGATATTCTGGAAGAAGTTCTGAATGAATGGACCGGCAAAGGCTGGAATTTCGACGGAATGCAATTTGCCATGCGGGAGTCGAGCAGGAGGCCGAGCATGGCCTTTGTCATCTTTACCCGGGAGACCGAGTCTAAAGGGAGCGAGTAAATGGTGGAAAGAGAAAAACTGTATCTGATCGATGGCTCTTCGTATATCTACCGGGCCTATTTTGCCATCCGCCATCTTTCGTCGCCCAAGGGCTTTCCAACCAATGCACTGTACGGTTTTACCCAGATGCTGCTGAAGGTGCTCAAGGACCGGAAGCCCGGCCATGTGGCGGTGGTATTTGATCTCGGCCGGCAGACCTTCCGCACCGAGATGTACCCTGAGTATAAGGCGAACCGGGCTGCCATGCCTGACGATCTGATTCCCCAGATTGTTCCCATCAAAGAGATGGTGCGCGCCTTTAATATACCGGTCCTGGAGAAACAAGGGTTCGAGGCCGATGATATCATCGGCACCATTGCCCGGGAGTGCGAGGAAGCGGGGATGGAAGTTGTGGTTGTGACCGGCGACAAGGATCTCATGCAGATCGTCACCGCCAACGTTACCCTGCTCGATACCATGAAGGACAAGGTTTCGGGCATCCCCGAGGTGCTGGAACGTTTCGGGGTCGAACCGGAACGCGTGATTGAGATTCTTGGACTGGCTGGTGATACTTCCGATAATATTCCAGGTGTCCCCGGGATTGGCGAAAAGACCGCCTTGAAGCTTATCCAGGAGTTCGGGTCACTGGATGCCCTTCTGGAAAGGGCCGGTGAGGTAAAAGGCAAAACCGGCGAACGGTTGCGGGAATTCGCTGATCAGGCGCGTCTTTCCCGGAAACTCGCCACCATCGACCGGAATACCCCGGTTGAATACCGCTATGAAGATCTTGCCGTCTCTCCCGCTGACACGAAACGACTTGCCGACCTTTTCCGGGAATACGGATTTACCACCCTCATGAAGGAGTTGACCAGCGAAGCGAGTCTCTCCACGGAAGGCTATCGGACGATACTGACGGAGCAGGAGTTTTCGACCCTGCTGCAGGCATTGGCTGCGGCACCGGCCTTTGCCGTTGACCTGGAAACCACCAGTCTCAATCCACTGCAGGCTGAGATCGTGGGACTGTCGTTTTCCTTCCGGGATCATGAAGCCTGGTACCTGCCGGTTGGCCATAGCTATCCAGGCGCACCCGCACAGTTGTCCCGGGAGCAGGTCCTGTCCGCCCTTACGCCGATTCTCATCGATCCGGAGAAGCCCAAAATTGGTCAGAACATCAAGTACGACTACCAGGTCCTGCGTCGGAGCGGGATCGAGGTGCAGGGCCTGTGGTGTGATACCATGCTTGCCTCCTATCTCCTTAATCCCGTTCGTTCCAGCCATGGCCTCGATTCCCTGGCCGTGGAATTTCTCGACCACAAAATGATTTCCTACCAGGAGGTCGCCGGCAAGGGCAAGGAGCAGATCAATTTTGCCCAGGTTCCGGTGGAGCAAGCCTCGGTGTATTCCTGTGAAGACGCGGACGCAACCTTTCTTCTGCAGAGGATTTTTCTTCCCCGTCTGACCGAGGCGGGAATGGACAGCCTTTTTTTCGATCTGGAAATGCCCTTGGTCAAGATCATTGCCGAGATGGAACTCCAAGGAGTAAAACTCGATCTGCCTCTGCTCCGGGAGCTTTCCGGGATGTTCGCCGACCAGCTGGCGATTCTTGAAAAGGAGATTTTCGCCAAGGCCGGCTGCGAGTTCAACATCAATTCACCCAAGCAGCTGGGCGAGGTCCTGTTTGAACGCCTCAAGCTTCCGGCCGGGAGGAAGACCAAGACCGGTTGGTCAACCGACATGGACGTTCTGACCCGTTTGGCCCTGGACCATGAGATTGCTTCCCTTATCTTGCAGTTCCGGAGTATCTCCAAGCTGAAGTCAACCTATACCGACGCCCTGCCGAAACTGGTGGACCCGTCAACGGGAAGGGTCCATACGTCTTACAACCAGGCGGTTACCAATACCGGTCGACTTTCCTCTTCCGAGCCGAACCTGCAGAACATCCCGATCCGCTCAGAAGAAGGACGGAAGATCCGCCGGGCTTTCATCGCCGAAGAAGGGGCGCTTCTCCTGTCAGCCGACTATTCCCAGATCGAGCTGCGGGTTCTGGCTCATCTCTCCGGTGACCGGGTCTTTTGCGATGCGTTTGCCCATGATGAAGATATCCATACCCGTACCGCCAGTGAGGTATTTGATCTCCTGCCGGGACTGGTGACACCCGAGATGCGACGACAGGCAAAAACCATCAACTTCGGGGTCATCTATGGACAGGGCGCCTTCAGCCTGGCGCGGGAGCTTGGTGTTTCTACCAAAATCGCCAAAGATTTCATCGACAACTATTTTCTCCGGCACAGCGGAGCGCGGGAATTTCTCGATGCCTGTGTTCGGGATGCCGAGAAGAACGGCTACGTTACCACCATCCTGGGGCGAAAACTCCCCATTCCGGATATCGCCAGCAGCAACGGCAATATTCGGGCGTTTGCGCAGCGAAATGCCATAAACTATCCCATCCAGGGCTCTGCCGCGGACATAATCAAGCGGGCAATGGTTCGGGTTACGGAGAGGATGAAGGGGGAGGGGCTTAAAAGTCGATTGATCATGCAGGTGCATGATGAACTGGTGTTCGAGGTTCCGGAGGAAGAGCGTGTCCAGATGGAGCTGCTGGTCTGTCACGAGATGGAGCACGCGGTTGAGCTGCGCGTACCTCTTAAAGTTGATCTGAGCTGCGGCAGGAACTGGAGTGAGGCTCACTAGGACCTGGCAACTCACGCCTTCCAGACTAAAAAAGGGAACCGGATCTCCGGTTCCCTTTAACTTTTCAGTCTCTCCACTCTGCCGTGGGTTTGGGGCCTCACAGCGAGTTCCCAATTATGTGGGCATCTTTGTATCGTTTCAGGCAAATCCCGCAAAAAGGGGCAGCACACCACGACCTGAAAAACACCCGTTTTATAAATATTCCGCAGGGGCTTGATAACCTCACAAACATGGCAGAGAGACTACGTTCTGAGAGTACCGCAGGAAGATAAAAAAATCAAGGAACATTTGGGGGCGTCCAGCCCGCTAGCTATTGAGGAATGAGTCTATCCGCTCCAATTCTTTCATCAGCTTTTCAAAGCCTTGCAGGGTCAGTGACTGGGGTCCATCGGAGAGCGCTTTTTCCGGATCGGGATGGACTTCCAGCATCAGACCATCGGCGCCGGCAACCAGGGCTGCCTTGGCCATGGGCGGCACCAGGCTTCGCCTGCCGGTGGCATGGGAGGGATCAATTATAATCGGCAGGTGTGACATTTCCTTGATCAGTGGGATAACGGCCAGGTCAAGAGTGTTGCGGGTAGCTGTCTCGAAGGTTCTGATGCCCCGTTCGCAGAGGACAACCCCGGAATTCCCCTCTGCCAGAATGTATTCGGCTGCGGCAAGGAACTCCTCGATGGATGCGCACATTCCCCGCTTCAAGAGAACCGGCTTTTTGATTTTGCCCAGTTCTCGAAGCAGATCAAAATTCTGCATGTTTCTGGCCCCGACCTGGAGCATGTCTGCATACTCGGCAACCATCCCCACGGTATCGGGACTCATTACCTCGGTCACAAAAGGGAGACCGCTGTCACGGGAGGCCATGGACAGGAGTTTCAGCCCTTCCTCTCTCAGTCCCTGGAAGGTGTGAGGGCCGGTGCGTGGTTTGAACGCCCCCCCTCGCAGCATGTCGGCACCTGCCGCCTTCACGGCCCGGGCGGTCTTCAGGATCTGCTCTTCGCTTTCCACCGCGCACGGTCCGGCCATGATCACCGGGCGCTTCCCGTTTCCAATCTCGATGCCGGCAACCTTGACGATCGTGTTTTTCGGATGGAAGTCTCGCGAGACCAGCTTGTAGGGCTTCGAGACGTGAATCACTTCCTGGACCCCGGGAAGGGCTCGCACCGTGGAATCGTCCACATAGCCCTTGTTGCCGAGAACGCCGATGGCAGTCCGTTCGCTTCCCGGGATGGGCGCCGCGGAAAACCCCATCCGTTCGACCGCCTTGATAATCGCTTCGATCTGTTTCTTTCCCGCATTATGGTTCATGACGATGAGCATGAGATCCTCCGTAGGGGTGCTGCCGGACTGTTGAATGCCGACACGGCTGGTGAAAGTACTGTGAAAAAAGTACCATGAAATCTCCTTTGGTGGTAGTATTGTTTTCCTCCTGCTGCTGAGGTTTCAGCGGGAGCGAGCTGCTCTGCCGTCTGGCTTTACCCAGCGGTTACCGATGAAAAGGGAGAAGCCATGCGACTTAAAGACGAACAGATCGACAGGCTGGCGGAAAGAATTCTAACTGATCTTACGGAATCATCGCTGGTTATCCTCAAGAAGGAGCGGGCAAAGGTGTGCAGTTGCATCAAGGATGTCATGAGAACGGATATGGCGTCGGAAGAGCAATTGGAAAGGGACGCCGAGCAGCTTCTCGAGAAGACCCTCCGAGCGATGGGCGGAGGTGAGGAGATCGACCGCCACAAGATGCTGAAGATGATTAAAGTCAAGCTGGCAAAAGAACGTAAAATTGTTCTCTAGATTTCTATCCGGAAACTCCGGATGAAAACTCTCTAGCAGGTTGTAGAAAAACGTCGCGAGGAGGCTGGGATGGCAGGCGCACGCAAGTGAGGACGCAAGGCGAAGCAGTGGCTGCGTTGAGTGTTCGAGCGAGCGGCAACGCCCCAGGTCTGCCCCGCAGTAGTTTTTCAACGGCCTGCTGCGAGTATTCCGTGCAGGAGGGAAAGCATGCATATATCTGAAGACCGAATCTCCCATATCGCCCATAAGATTCTCGACAAGCTCTGGGGAGACGATATTGTTGATTTCCCTGACGAAAGACGTGCCCTGGAAGCCATCAAGGCTTCATTGACGTCGTATTTCTCCGTTGCCGATGAGATAGATTCCCTTGTCAGGAAAAAGCTTTCGTCCTATTCGCAGGCCAAAGTTCCGGGAAGCCGGGACTGGGAAATCCTTTATCAGAAGTTCTATCGGGAAGAGGCTGAGAAGAAGAAATGGTGATACTTCAGGCCATGGATTCGGGGCAGCTCAACATTTTTTTAAAATTATAGCTTGATTTTTCCCCGGGCCATGTTTATATTTTACGACGTGATTAGCACTCAGTGGTTTTGAGTGCTAATTTTTTTCCAAAACAATTCCATATCCAAGGCACGAAAGGAGAATGAAAACTATGAATCTGAGACCTCTACAGGACCGTATCATTGTAAAGCGACTTGAGGAAGAAAGCATGACCGCAGGCGGGCTCTATATCCCCGACACAGCTAAGGAAAAGCCCCAGAAGGGTGAAATCGTTGCCGTAGGCAAGGGCAAGATCACCGAAGACGGCAAGGTTATTCCCGTTGATCTGAAGGTTGGCGATACTGTTCTTTTCGGAAAATATGCCGGTACCGAAATCAAGATTGACGGTGTTGATTATCTCATTATGCGTGAAGACGATATCCTCGGTGTAGTCGAGTAACGTCTGTCTCCTCATTTCACTATACAAAAAAGAATATCTAATTTCCAAGGAGGATATTACAACAATGTCTGCAAAAATGATAAAGTTTGGCCAGGAAGGTAGAAATTCCATTCTGAGTGGGGTAAACATCCTTTCTGACGCAGTAAAGGTAACCCTCGGTCCCAAGGGCCGGAATGTTGTGATCGAGAAGTCCTACGGTTCTCCTGTTATCACCAAGGACGGTGTTACCGTTGCCAAGGAAATCGAACTGGAAGACAAATTCGAGAACATGGGCGCCCAGCTGGTGAAAGAGGTTGCCTCCAAGACCTCCGACGTCGCCGGTGACGGTACCACTACCGCAACCGTTCTTGCCCAGGCCATTTACAGCCAGGGTGCAAAGCTCGTTGCGGCCGGCACCAACCCCATGGACATCAAGCGCGGTATTGATCAGGCGGTTGAGGTTGTGGTGGCTGAACTGAAGAAGATTTCCAAGCCGATCAAGGATCACAAGGAAATCGCCCAGGTCGGAACCATTTCTGCCAACAACGACAAGACCATCGGCGACATCATTGCCCACGCCATGGAAAAGGTCGGCAAAGAAGGTGTCATCACCGTTGAAGAAGCCAAGTCAATGGAAACCACCCTGGAGACCGTGGAAGGGATGCAGTTCGACCGTGGTTACCTCTCCCCGTACTTCGTGACCGATCCGGAGCGCATGGAAGCATCGCTGGAAAATGTCAGCATCCTTATCCATGACAAGAAGATCAGCAACATGAAGGATCTTCTCCCGATTCTCGAGCAGACCGCCAAGTCCGGCAAGCCTCTCCTCATCATTGCTGAAGACATCGAAGGCGAAGCCCTCGCAACCCTCGTTGTTAACAAACTGCGCGGTGTGCTGAATATCTGTGCTGTCAAGGCGCCCGGCTTCGGTGATCGCCGTAAAGCCATGCTGGAAGACATTGCCATTCTTACCGGAGGCACCGTCATTTCCGAAGAGCTCGGCTTCAAACTGGAAAACACCACCGTGGAAATGCTCGGCAACGCC
>RPRC01000212.1 GCA_003857395.1 Geobacter sp. | reverse complement strand
GTCATAGCGCAAATTAGATTCCATTCGGAAACTCCGGATGTGAAGCTAGCAGTTTCCAATTTGGAAACGAGGAATTTTTTGTCCTAACAAGGAACTCAAGGGATTGTGCGGAGACGTACTACTGTCCGTCGCACAAACAAGGCCGCTGATTAACGTTGTCAGGGCGAAAAAGGACCGTTTCCGGATGGAGACAAATTAGATTCTATGAGTAAAGCGGAGGGTCAAGTGAATAGATTTCCTGCCATGATCAGACGTCGTCGAAGTTGCCGGGCCTATACCGAAGAGCCTCTCTCTGATGAGGTCATTCGAGGTTTGGTAGACAATGCTGTGTGGGTTCCCAATGGCTCTAATAATCAGCCGTGGAGGTTTGTTGTAATTACCGACAAGGCTTTGATGAAACATTATTCTGATCTGGCAAAAGGCGACTGGCTTGATAGTCTTACCGATGCTCCCCATATGCAACAATATGAGCAGTTTATGAGGGATCCTGACTATAACATTTTCTATAATGCGCCGGCACTTATTATTGTATATGGCAACAGGGAGTCTTACTGGCATGTCTACGACTGCAGTATGGTCGCTTTTAATCTCTCTCTTTTGGCCGAAGATTCTGGATTGGGAAGCTGCTGGATTGGTTTTGCGCACAACATCTTTTCAAAGAGAGGAATAAAAGCTGATTTTGGGTTGACAGAAGAGTACGAGTTGGTTTCTCCAACTATACTTGGGTATCCCACTGTTTCCTACCCAGGTCCTGAAGTGCCCCGCAAGCCTTTCATCCTGAATTTTTACCAAGGCTAGGGCTCAATGTCCTTAGCCCATTAGGTATGTTCCCTTTACTATCGATTATTTCGACGGCAAATCCTGAAAGGGATTCCATGGAAGCAGTTTTCAAGGGTGACTGGTTCATCCGCTCTTTCCGGATGTTACATGGAGGTAAATTTCAATGAGACTATGTTTTCCTGTTTTACTGGACCAAGGTTTAGAAAGTACCATTTACGGACATTTCGCCTCAGCGCCGATTTTTTTGGTGATCGATACCGATACAGGTGAATCCGAAGCCATACCGAATTGTGACGAATTCGCTCCTGATGCTGGATGTAATCTGTTTAAGGCCCTTATTAACAAACATCTGGACGTTGTTGTCGTTGGTGGAATCGGGGACGGATTTCTGCAGATGGTAAATATGATGGGAATTATTGTTTTGCAGGCAAAGTCGGAAAACGTTCAGGATTGTATCGAGCATTTTCGTCAGAATGCTCTGGATGTTGTGGAAATACAAAACAGCGCTGATGAAGGGAAGTGTGGGGAGGATGAAGGCAGCCATGGGTGTGGGGACTCCCACAGCCATGAGGATGAAAGTGGTCACTGTCTTTGATGAGAGTTCGTTTCTAAAGAGTGCTACGAGAGATTTTTCCCGTATTCATCTCCGTTTAGACCGAACTGGTTTGTGCGGAAACGCAGGAGTAGCAGGGCCAGGTCGAGGATTTTGTGATTGAGACATGGTTGAGTTTATGGACAGCCTCTAGAGGTCGGGCCCAATGAAAAGCTTGGCTTCTATTCTTTATGGGCTTTGGTGGTAGAGGATGAAACTATTGCAGGATTGAAGAGCGGAAATTACTTGCCTGCGGCCCATTTGTCTTCAAGTTGACGAATGAACTTGCTGTGAGTCAGTTGAATTGCCTTGATTTTCTTCAAAAATCTGCGACCTTCCTCTGTCAGGGTAGTGCCTCCTCCGCCTCCCTTGCCTCCGGCGGATTTTATTACCAACGGTTTGTCAGAGAGTCTGTTTAACTTGTCTATTGTGTGCCACAACTTCGGATAACTGATTCCGATCTCTCGGGCAGTCCGAGCTATGGAGCCATGGACTGCAACCTTTTCCAGAAGGTGTATGCTGTCAATATCAAAGGGCTTCTGGTCGCTTATCTGAAAAAAGATTTTACCGGACATGTCAACACGTCTGTCTGCCATAATCGTGAATCCTTTGTTTGTCTATTGGGGTGCAGATTATGTGCTCTGCGTAGTGTTCAGGTTTGTTTTGTCACAGAGTACTTGTGTTTGGTAAAGCATTTAAAAGAAACGAGGCCCATAAGATTTGTGTGGAGTACCTGAATACGCCTCCGAGCAAACCACAATTTCTTTGCCAGAAGAAAAAATCCCCGCTTTCTACATAGGAAACCTGCGGTTTCTCAACCAGCGTTTCCTGATGGAAACTATCTATCCTTGAACGTGTATTTTGTGAAAAGGGAGGCCCCATGCTGGGCAACATGGGGCCAAAGGAAAAATGGATATGGGAGAATATCCACCCGTTATATATCAATATAAATAACGAAATGCAACAAGAAAATTGTCATTTTCTGATGTTTTCAAAAAAACTTTTTGCGTTAAAGGGGCGTCATTGCAAGATAGGTTTAGTAAAAGAGTATTAAATTGTTGTAAAATATTGCAGTTTTTCAAGCTAAAATGAAATAATTGTGACAGGTGTAGGGTGCCTTTACGTTATCTGAACAGGTTTCCTGTCTTCTTTTAGTGTTTAGAGTTAATGGAATTCTTGCCGTTTTCTGTGTCATGGAGATCCTTGCTGCTGCTATGTGATGAAGGGGTAAAATATTCTTGCAAATCGATATATAGTGTGGTATATAACGAATGTTACTAGAGTGTCTTTAGGTTCTGGTAAAATCAATAATTGCATGCTGTTGGTAATCCTGATTCTATCAGCAGGTTATCAAACATAAAAAATTTAAGAAGGTTCTGGCGCTTATTTCGTCCTCCGCGAAGAGCGGACGTAACGGAACCCGCATTGAAGCCGTAATTTATTCGGTATTGATGCGGGTTTTTCCGTTTCCAGGCAGCAAACAGTGAACTTCCCCGCATTAGCATCTGTTGTAGAGGGAGGCTTCGGGCATCTGGTTGCTATGTCCAGCCGGTTTCATGGTTTGCTTGTTAAAAAATGTCTGGTTCCTTCGGTTCAAAGGGCATTGACGAGTTTAATGATAATCCAAGGAGAGTAAGGCCTATGGTGAAAAATATCCCGGTACAGGAAGCGGTGGGCAAGGTTTTGTTCCACGATATTACACGTATTGCTCCTGGAGAGTTCAAGGGAAGGGCCTTCAAGAAAGGTCACATAATTCGGCAGGAAGACGTGCCGATGCTCATGAATTTGGGGAAAAACAATATCTATATCCTTGATCTCAAAGAAGGGTATGTCCATGAAAATGATGCCGCATTCAGGATCGCCAAAGCAGCATCTGGCCGCGGGATAGGTTTGACTGAGGCCGTGGAAGGAAAAGTCAAAATGGTTCCGACCGGTAACGGTTTGCTGAAAGTTAATGCGGCTGGATTACATGCAATTAACTCAATTGAGCAGATTGTGCTGGCAACGCTTCATAGTAATCAGCAGGTTGCCGCGGATGTTCCCGTCGCAGGAACTCGCATCATACCGCTTTTTACCGATGAAGCCCGGATTCTTGCGGTGGAAAAGATTTGCCGTGATTTTTTTCCGATTGTGGAAGTTGTGCCGTTTCGGTCGTTACGGGTCGGGTTGGTAACAACAGGTAACGAGATATTCCACGGTAGAATAGTAGACAAATTTGGGCCGGTTGTTCGCACTAAATTTGCTGCAATGGGCAGTGAAGTCTTTCGGCAGGTAATTGTTCCGGATGATGTGTCTGTAATCACCAAGGCAATTCACGAGTTGCTGGAGCAGGGTGCCGAGATGATTATTGCGAGCGGTGGAATGTCTGTAGATCCGGATGACCTGACACCTGCCGCGATAAGCGGGGCAGGTGGTGAAGTAATTACCTACGGGTCTCCTACCTTTCCCGGCTCAATGTTTATGCTTTCCTATGTCGGAACGACTCCGGTAATTGGTCTTCCAGGCTGTGCCATGTACCACAAGGCAACCGTTTTCGATCTGATAGTTCCTCGACTTCTTGCGGGTGACAAGGTGTCACGTGCCGATATCATTGCTTTGGGACACGGTGGTTTCTGCGCAAGTTGCCCGGAATGCCGCTATCCAAGCTGCAGCTTTGGAAAAAGTTAATCTACCACTTGTTACTCCATCTTCCCTCACCCCTGCCTTCAGGCCGGGTGAGGGGTTTTTTCTCATCAGCGTAACCGGGCTTTGCCCTGTTATATAACTCTAAAGGAGGAGGAAGTATGCTTAAAAAAGTTCTCAATGTAAATGGTATCGAGAGGACGCTGATCGTCGACCAGGAAGCTCTCCTGTCCGATGTGCTGCGGAAACAGTTACACCTGACCAGTGTCAAGGTCGGTTGCGCGACCGGCACCTGCGGCGCCTGTAATGTCATACTGAACGGCAAACTCGTTCGCACCTGCACCACCAGAATGAAACGGGTCGAGAACTGGTCGACGATCACTACCACCGAGGGGATCGGCACACCGCTTAACCTCCATCCCATCCAGAAGGCACTTATCTTCCACGGCGCGATTCAGTGCGGCTTCTGCACTCCTGGATTCGTAGTCTCCATTAAGGCGCTCCTTGATTCCAACCTGAACCCGACCCGAGAAGACGTGCGTGACTGGTTCCACCAGCACAAGAATGCTTGCCGTTGCACCGGTTACATCTCCATCGTCGATGCCGCTATGGACGCCGCCAAGGTTCTCCGCGGTGAGATGTCCGCATCTGCCCTTGAATACAAGGCGCCGGCGGACGGCAAAGTGTACGGAACACGGTATCCTCGTCCCACATCCGTTGCCAAGGCCTGCGGTCTCTGGGATTTCGGCAACGACAAGGCCGACCAGCTCCCCGAAGGCACTCTCCACGCCGCCCTCGCGTATGCTGATGTGGCTCATGCAATCATCAAGGGGATCGACACCTCCGCGGCCGAGAAGGCTACGGGCGTGGTCAAGGTTGTCACCCACAAGGACGTCAAGGGCAAAAACCGCATTACCGGTCTGATTACCTTCCCTACCAACAAAGGTGACGGCTGGGACCGCCCGATCCTCTGCGATGACAAGGTTTACCAGTATGGGGACGCCATTGCCATCGTCGTTGCCGATACCAAAGAGCATGCCGACGCTGCAGCAAAGCTGGTTACGTTCGATCTGGAAGTGCTGCCGCACTACATGAATGCCCCTGCGGCAATGGCGCCGGATGCAATTGAAATTCATCCGGGCACGCCGAATGTCTACTTCACCCAGAAGTTGGTAAAGGGAGAGGACACCAAGCCGATCATGGATAAAGCGGCCTATGTTGTTGAAGGCGAGTATTATCTTGGCCGTCAACCTCAGATGCCTATTGAGCCGGATGTCGGATTTGCCTATATCAATGGTGAAGGCAAGGTGTGCATTCACTCCAAGTCCATTTGCCTGCAATTGCACCAGGCGATGATCGCCCCGGGTATCGGCATGGCTGTTGAAGACATCGTAATTGTCCAGAACCCCTGCGGAAGCTCCTTCGGCTACAAATTTTGCCCTTCCAATGAAGCGTTGGTTGCCGTTGCCACCATGGCCGTCGGTGGGAAACCGGTTCATCTTTCCTGCTCGTGGGCTCAGCTGCAATTCTACACCGGCAAACGCTCCCCATTCTGGTTCAAGGCCAAGATTGCCGCTGACAAAGATGGCAAGTTCCTTGCTACCGAAACTGACTGGTCCGTTGACCATGGTCCTTACTCCGAGTTCGGCGACCTTCTTACACAGCGTGGCATGCAATATTGTTTCGCCGGTTATGATATCCCGAATATGCGTGGTGAAGGGCGCACCGTTTGTACAAACCACTGCTGGGGCGCTCCTTTCCGTGCGTACGGTTCACCGCAGGCCTTCTTCGCCTCCGAATCGCTCATTGACGAGCTGGCAAAGAAAATGGGCAAGGACCCCCTCGAAATTCGTGAGCTTAACTGCTATCGCCCCGGTGCAACCACCCCAACACAGCAGACACCAGAAGTATTTGTTTTCCCGAAACAGTTTGAGTTGCTGAAACCAAAATACGAGCGGGCAAAAGCAATCGCCAAACAGAGAACAACCGATACCAAGAAATGCGGCGTCGGTGTGTCTCTTGGTATCTATGGTTGTGGCCTTGATGGTCCCGATACCTCGGAAAACTGGGCAGAACTTCTGCCGAACAATGAAGTGATGATTGGTAACAGCTGGCAGGATCATGGCCAGGGGTCAGATATGGGTACGCTTGCTTTTGCCCACGAAACCCTCAAGCCGCTGGGCCTGAAGCCGAGCCAGATTCACCTCTGCATGAACGACACCAGCCTTACCCCGAACAGTGGCCCGTCCGGCGGCAGCCGTCACAACGTCGTTACCGGTAATGCCATTCGGGTTTCCTGCGAAATGCTCCTCAACGCGATGAAAAAGGCTGATGGAACCTACCGAACCTATGATGAGATGAAAAAAGAAGGTATCGAAACCAAGCACCTCGGTTCCTGGACGACACCCTGCACGCCGTGCGACGTTGAGACCGGCAAGGGCAACCCCTTCTGCATTTACATGTACGGTCTCTTCCTCGCTGAAGTTGAAGTAGACATCACCACTGGCAAGACCCATTGCTACAAAATGACCCATGTTGCCGACGTCGGCACCATCACCAACCAACTGGTTGTCGATGGGCAGATTTACGGTGGCCTGGCCCAGGGTATCGGTCTCGCGCTGACGGAAGATTTCGAAATGATCAAGGCTCACTCAAACATGATCGGTGCAGGATTCCCGTTCTGTAACGACATTACCGATGACCTTGAAATCATTTACTGCTGTGAACCTCGTCCCCTTGGCGCCTTTGGCGCCGGCGGCGTTGGTGAGTTGCCGTTGACCGCACCGCACTGCGCGGTCATCAACGCCATCGATGATGCCTGCGGTGCACGTATTCGTCATCTGCCCGCATATCCCGAGAAGGTGCTTTCGGCACTCAATTCGCCGAAGAAGGCGTTTGACGTGGCAGACGCCCTTGCACAGGGTTATGTCTGCCAGGATGTAAACTCCGCACCACCGAAAAAATAAGAAGTAGTCGTGGTTTCAAACCTTTGGCGCCGGTTCAAGACCTGGCCGGCGCGAGAGTCCTTTCATCGTAATATATTTTGTGTTATAACGATCGGGGGCCGCAGTAACTGTATGTCCTCAATCGTCTTCTAGCATAACAATCCCTAACCCCAGTAAACGTGATTAGTACGTTATAGTCGAATGTGGTTCCCGAGGAAAGAAGGTTCCGATGGAAAAGAACGAACTCGTTGCATGGGAAAACAAGTGCATACAGGAGGAATCTCCCGAATGTACGTCGGCCTGTCCGCTCCATGTGAATGCAAAGCTTTTTCTAAAAGAAATTCAAAAGGGTGACTGGGATGCCGCCTACAAGGTCCTGAATAAAACCATGCCTTTCCCCGCTATCCTGGGACGCATCTGCGATCATCCCTGCGAAGAGAGATGCAAACGTGGTGCAGTCGGTGGTCCTTTAGCTATCGGAGCGCTTGAGCGGTTCTGTGTGGAAAGATATGCGGGCAAAAAGCGAGTCCAGCTGCTGCCGCGCAAAGACCACCGCATCGCTGTTATCGGAGCCGGACTGGCCGGTGTAACCGCTGCCTGGGATCTTCTCAAGAAAGGGTTTAGTGTCTCTGTTTTTGAACCGGGGGACCGTCTTGGCGGTTCTCTCTGGGATCTGCCGGAACAACTCCTGCCACGGGAAGTTATCATGGAAGAGCTTTCGACACTTGAAACCATGATGGCGGACATCCGTCTTGGAATCCAACTGGACACGGCGCTTTTTGAGCAGGTCTGTGAGGAATACGAAGCCGTGATTCTCGATCGGGACTCGCTGCGAGGAATCGAGCTATCTCTCAAGCTGGATGACGATGGGCTCATTGCCATTACAGCGGCAACAGGAGCCACAGACAGGGATCGGATATTCGCCGGCGGCGGTACCCGCTTTCGCGGCGGTTTTTCGCCGGTCATGGAGACGCTGGAAGGAAGAAGGCCGGCTCTGTCCATAGAACGCCTGATGCAGAAGGTCGGATTGGAATTCGGCAGAGAAAACGAGGGACCGTGCAGTTCCCGGCTTCACACCAGCCTGGAGGGGATTGATCCGCTTCCCAGAATCGCGCCAAGTGATTCCATAAAGGGGTATATGGAAGAAGAGGCGCTCATTGAGGCGAAGCGCTGCATTCAGTGCGAATGCCTTGAGTGCGTGAAGAAGTGCCTTTTTCTGGAACGCTACAAGGCATACCCGAAAAAATACGCTCGGGAGATATTCAATAATGAACGTATCCTCTTAGGCGCTGCCCACCAGTATAATGTTTTCACAAATTCCTGCAGCACCTGCGGTCTCTGCGAGACAATCTGTCCGAACGATTTCAGCATGGCTGACCTCTGCCTTGAGGCGCGTCGTACCTTACTGAAGCAAAAAATAATGCCACCCTCTTTCCACGAGTTCGCCCTTCAGGACATGGCACACAGTACTGGTGAGCTCTTCAGCCTGTGCCGTCATGAACCGGACAAAACGGAAAGCGCCTGGCTCTTTTTCCCCAGCTGTCAGCTCTGCGGCACCACACCCGACGAGGTCGTATCTTCCTACCGTTACCTGCGGGACAGGCTCTCCGGGGGAGTGGGAATTCTGCTTCACTGCTGTGGTGCCCCTGCCTTCTGGGCCGGACGGGAAGACCTGTTCAAGGAAGCGCTTGATGAGATACGTGCTACCTGGGCAGAGTTGGGCAAGCCGCGAATAATCACCGCCTGCTCCACCTGCCTGAACATCTTTCAGGAGCATGTACCCGCAATGAAGCCGGTCTCCCTCTGGGATATCATACTGGAAGTCGGAATTCCTGATTCCGCACGCGCGAACGGGACAACGGGGAACACCGTTGGCGTTGTCGATCCCTGTGCTACCCGACATAATCCGGCCGAACAGAAAGGCATTCGCAAGATTCTCACGTCTCTCGGTATCCAAATCGAGGAATTGCCCTTGAGTGGTGAAATGCCCGAGTGCTGCGGCTACGGCGGGCTTATGTACAATGCGAATCCCTCCCTCGCCCGGGACGTAATAGCGCGCAGGACAACGGTGAGCGACAACGACTACTTGGCCTATTGTGCCATGTGCCGCGACAATTTCGCCTCAGCGGGAAAACGGGTTTCTCATCTCATTGAGCATCTTTTTCCTGCTGTTTCAGGTGGTGACCCGGCCGCCCGCAGCTGGATCTCATGGTCGGAACGTCGCGCCAATCGAGGCCGTGTGAAGGAAATGATCCTTCGTGACCGTGGCGAAAGAGACGAAGCTCAGGTGGAAGAATACGAGAAGCTGAAACTGACTATCTCACCCGATGTGCTGAAAAGGATCGATGGAAGAAGAATCCTTGAAGACGATATCCGGAAGGTGATTTTCCATGCCGAAACCAGCGGAAAGAAAATGCGGAGCAGGGAAAGCGGTAGCTACCTGGCATATCTGCAGCCGGAGAACGTCACCTTCTGGGTTGAGTATTCTCCCGAAGGTGACGGCTTCACGGTTCTGAACGCCTACTGTCACAGAATGAAAATCGTGGGGATACTGCAATGAATTTCTCTCAAGAGGCGGCCGTCTGGTCCTGTACATCCTGTGGAGGGGAGCTTGGTCTCATTAAGGTAGGCTTTACCTACATGAAGGGAAATTTTGAAATAGACCTGCCCGCATGCGCGGCATGCGGTCTTGTCCTGGTACCGGAGAGTCTGGCTTTGGGAAAGATGGCTGAAGTAGAACGAATCCTTGAAGACAAGTAGAGAGAAGAAAACGCCGATTCAGGCGCTGGCAGCACTGCATGAATCGGCTTCTTTGCGTGCGGTCACGGGGCCATCGCTCCGGCCGGGAGGTTTTCTTCTGACGGAGAGGGGTCTTTCCTTGTGCGGATTCAGCCCAGGCGCCCGTATTGTCGATGTGGGGTGCGGTACCGGCGCATCAGTGGCGTACCTTCAGGAAAAGCACCGGCACAGGGCATTGGGTGTAGATGTTTCCGGGGACCTTCTCCCTAAAAATGATCGCAAGGGGAATATCACCGCAGTTGTGGCGCGCGCGGAGGAGCTTCCTCTGTCCACCGGCAGCTGTGACGGAGTTCTCTGCGAATGCGTTCTCTCTCTGGTGACGGAACCGGGACGGGCTGTCGAGGAGTTCTCGCGCGTACTGCGCCCCGGAGGTTTCCTGATCCTGAGCGACATGTACGACCGTTCCGCGGATACTGTTGTTCCCAGCGTGTCAGCAAGCTCCGGACAGTGCGTCTCCGTCCTTCGAACGCGGCCAATAATTGAAATGATCCTTG
>RPRC01000211.1 GCA_003857395.1 Geobacter sp. | reverse complement strand
TGCCGAGGGGGTCACACCCGTTCCCATCCCGAACACGGAAGTTAAGCCCCTCTGGGCCGATGGTACTGCATGGGTAGCTGTGTGGGAGAGTAGGTCGCCGCCGGGATCTTTTACCAAAAAGCCTCATCTCATAAAGAGATGGGGCTTTTTGGCGTCTTGA
Source organism: Geobacter sp. (assembly GCA_003857395.1). The sequence continues at coordinate 10,200 of RPRC01000211.1, read as the reverse complement.
ATACCTTGTTTCTCTAGTGTGTCACAAAGTTGCTTTGCTCGAACCTGTATTAACTTGTTTATAAGCACTTGTTTCTGGTATGGTTTTACTAAAGACAATGCCCGCTCTTCTCATACTAGGAAGAATGGGTTTTTTCATGACCTGGGTCCCTGAGAGGAGAATTCCACAGCAATGAAAGCAGTAATTCAGCGAGTTTTAAAAGCCTCTGTAGAGATTGATGGTGAAAAGGTTGGAAAGATTGATAAAGGGATCGTCATGCTTCTCGGCGTAGAGAAGGGTGATACAACGGATGATGCTTCCTGGTTGATGTCTAAAATTGTTCATCTCCGGATATTCGAAGATAATCACGGGAAAATGAACCTATCTGTTCTAGATGTTGATGGCGCAATCCTTGTTGTCTCACAGTTTACCCTGGCCGGTAATTGCAGCAAGGGGCGGCGTCCGTCTTTTGATACCGCTGCATTACCTGATCAGGCAAATATTTTATATGAATTTTCCGTGTCAGAATTGAAAAGTCTCGGCTGTCCAGTCGCCACAGGGGTTTTTCAGGCAGATATGCAAGTTAGTCTGATTAACGATGGTCCTGTAACTTTTGTTATCGACACCCGGATGAGAAAGAAACTTGGCCGTTAGATGAGAAATGACTACAGGACAAAATCTGCCGGCTTTTTGCAACTGCAGAGTGGAAAGTTGGCGCACATGAAGACCATTCTTGACAATCTTTATGCCTGTCGTTCACCTCTTTATCTGCAAAATGATCCCCTCTTGTTCTGTCATCGTTACACCTGCACGATAGATCAGGAAATAGTTGGGCTGATCGCGTCGTCCTTAGCCTATGGTAAGGTAAACTCGATCAAACGAAGTGTAGAAAAAATACTGGCCATAGTAACACCGTCTCCCCTCCAGTTCATCGAATCCTTTGATCCCGCCTCAGGAACGAAGCTACTGAAGGGTTTCAAGCATCGTTTCAATGATGATCTGGATCTCTCAGCGCTTTTTCTGGCAATTAAAACCATGATTGAACAGGCAGGATCCATTGGGGATTATTTTCTGCGTTTTTATGACCAACAGGATGGAGATCTTACCTCATGCCTTGTCGGTTTTACTTCTTCCATTCTCCATATGGACTATTCTGCCGTATATGGATCAAAAGGTATCCCACCGGATTCACATTTTCCATTCTTTTTTCCTTCGCCGTCGTCTGGAAGTGCCTGCAAACGGCTCTGCATGTTTTTACGCTGGATGGTGAGGCCTGCCGATGGCATCGACCTTGGCTTATGGAAGACGATCCCTCCGGGAAAACTGATTATTCCTGTTGATGCGCATATTCAAAGGATCTCTCGATTCCTCGGTTTAACTCAGCGCAAGCAGGCTGATTGGCGGATGGCACAGGAAATTACTGCTGCATTGAAAACGTTTGATTCAGCTGACCCGGTGAAATATGATTTCTCTCTTTGCCATATTGGTATCTCTGAGGGATGTCGCGGTACGATTCGGGAGGCATGTCAGTCGTGCGCCATCTTTGATATTTGTGGAGAGAACCAGAAATGAGCCACGCAGTGGAAATGATCTTCAGGACAAATCCTGAACAGGAGCCGGGATTTTACCGATTTGGTGGATTTGAAGGAGAAATATCAGCTTATGAAGAGGCGGAGGTTGTCCCTGCCTTGCTAAAAATTGAAGCGGCTGTAAATGCGGGATACTATGTCGTTGGATTTCTGTCGTATGAAGCTGCTGCTGCCCTTGATCGATCATTGACGGTGAAAATGCCCTCAAGTTTTCCCCTCGTATGGTTTGGGGTATTTCGCGAGCGTCATTTACAGTCAGCGCAAGAATTTCCGGAAACTGCGAACCAAGTTTGCTATGAAATGTCCGGTTGGCAGTCGGCTATTTCGAGGGAAGAGTACCGGCAAGCCATTGAGAAGATAAAGGCCTACATTGGAGCCGGAGATTGTTACCAGGTCAACTATACACTTCAGCAGCACAGTTCCTTTCGCGGTGATGTTCAATCTTTTTTTCACGACTTGTACCGGGCTCAGGCAACCCCCTATTCGGCTTTTTTTGACTTGGACCAATACTGCATTCTTTCAACGTCACCGGAACTCTTTTTTCAGCTGGATCAGGGTGTCATGACTGTTCGTCCAATGAAAGGGACGGCCTGCAGAGGAAAGAGTTCCCATGAGGATCAAGAAATTGCTGCGTTGTTGAAGCGGGATGAAAAAGAGCTGGCCGAAAACCTCATGATTGTAGATTTATTGCGCAATGACTTGGGACGAATTTCTGAAAATGGCTCGGTTACCGTAAAATCACTGTTTGATGTGGAAACACTCGAAACCGTTCACCAGATGACATCTACTATTTCTTCCCGTCTGAGATCGGATGTCGGCTTGGTAGATATTTTTCGAGCCCTATTCCCTTGCGGTTCGATCACCGGGGCTCCGAAGAAAAGATCCATGGAAATTATCGCAGAGATGGAGGACATCCCCCGAGGTCTTTACACCGGTTGTATCGGATACATTTCTCCTGAAATGAGACAGGCGGTATTCAGTGTGGCAATCCGAACCGTTATCATCGAAAAGGATTCCGGGACTGGAACTTTGGGGGTCGGGAGCGGTATAACCTGGTATTCTTCCCCGGATGCGGAATTCGAGGAATGTCTGGCAAAAGGTATTTTTGCGCAAAAAGCGCAGCCTGATTTCAAACTCATTGAATCCCTCCTCTTTGAGAAAGGTTCAGGGTATTTTCTTCTGGAAAAACATATAGACAGGCTTGAATGCTCTGCCCGGTATTTCGGTTTCCAGTTTGATCTCGAATCAGTGCGAACGAGTCTTGAAGAATACTCTCAAGCTATTTCAGAAAGTTCAAAGGTGCGGCTTCTCCTGTCGAGAGACGGCTCGTTTACCGTTGAGGTTGATCTGCTCGTTGCTTCCACAAGCTGTCCCACTTCCTGGATAACGTTTGCTGACCAGGCAGTAGATTCCTCAAACCGCTTTCTGTATCACAAAACGAGCAACCGGGAAATGTATCGTTTTGAATTGGAAAAGAAGCCTGATTGTGTGGATGTCATTTTTTGCAATGAAAAGGGCGAGATAACAGAGGGGGCCAACAATACTATCGTGATCCGTAAAGACGGTATTCTGCTGACTCCGCCAGTAAACTGCGGCCTTCTTCCTGGCACCTTGCGTGCACAGCTTCTTGAGACGGGAGAAGTAACGGAAGGGGTCATCATGCCTGCTGATGTGGAGCAGGCCGATGAAATTTATCTTATAAATTCGGTACGCAAATGGAGACGGGCCAGCCTTTTCAGAGGAGCGCTGCGATGATTAAATATGTACTTTCTTCAGGTGCAATAGGTTTTCTTTGTGCGGCTTTCCTGGAGCCCGTATGGGCATCCGGCCTGAATCGCCCAATTCCCTGGATACGAGATATTTTCCTGGCGGGCATTGGCGTTGGTTGCTTGTATTTGCTGATGAAATTCAGGAAAGAATTCTAGCCGGATTTTTTTCGTCATCGCTATACTTTTTTTGTAGAGTCAGTCGCATTTTCCGTATTACAATGCAGAGGTGAGCTGACAGGAAGATGTAGAAATATGCTACGGGGAAACCGCAAGTACTATATAAAGTAGAGGGGCAATGAGCAAGTGACTTTATCTATCAACGTGAAACCGATCGAGACGCCCACAATGGACGAAGGCGCGATGAGAGTGCCGATTCCTGCTTTTCGAGAATATCCATCGAAACTTTTTATTGAACTAACCACACGATGCAACCTTTCGTGTCAGATGTGTGTGAAACAGTCGTGGGGAAATGGTGTTATAGAAGGCGATATGTCGAGGGAAACTTTTCTTGCCCTCTCTCCTGCCTTCTCACATGCCGAGGCAGTCATCCTTAACGGTATTGGAGAGTCGTTGCTCCATCCCGATCTCGAGGAGTTTATCCGGATTGCCAAGAGTGTGATGCCTGCAGAAGGTTGGGTCGGATTCCAATCGAATGGTCTCTTGCTCAATGAGAGTCGAGCCGTTTCTCTCCTTGCGGCCGGCCTCGATAAGATATGTCTTTCTCTGGATGCAATCTGCCCGGAGACCTTCAGGAAGCTGCGTGAAGGAGGAGAGGTTGATGACCTTGATCGTGCCTTTGTTGCTCTAGCACGAGCGAAAAAAAGGGTGACTGATTCTACCCTTCAGGTTGGCGTCGAGTTTGTTGTTATGCGCGACAATATTCACCAATTGCCGGATGTCCTGCGATGGTCAGCTTCTCGAGGCGCAAATTTTGCGCTTGTGAGCCATCTTCTGCCCTATGATGCGGATCATGTCTCTCAAGCCGCGTATGATTCGAATACAGACCAGGCTATTGAGCTGTTTCTGACCTGGAAAAGAAAGGCGGAGAGAAAAGGGATTGATATTAAAAACTATTTTTATCTCTGTTTCTGCAAGTATGTCAGAACACCGGAGGAGCAGAGGGTGGTCGATTTTGTCACTGAGATGATGGAAGAGGCTCGCTCGAAGGATATTTTCCTGCATGTGAAAAATCTTCTTGCTTTGGACGAAGAAAAGGTTCAGAGGGTGAAAGAAATATTTGCCGCTGCGCAATCCGTGGCTGACGAGACCGGTCTTCAGTTGAAACTTCCCGGTGTCTCCCCGAATATTGATCGTCGCTGCGACTTCATTGAAAGTGGTGGAGCGTTTGTTGCCTGGGACGGAGCAGTCCATCCCTGCTATTTTTTATGGCATCGTTTCATTTGCCATTTTGCTGGACGTAAGAAGTATGTTGCGCCGAAGGAATTCGGGAATGTTGCCGATGAAGGAATTCATGCTATTTGGAATAATGGGGCGTTTCTGTCTTTTCGGGACGAGGTGCTGCGAAACGAATACCCAGTCTGTTCCAATTGTAATTTGATTCCCTGCGAATATCTCTATGCTGAAGAGTTTGAGCAGGATTGCTATACAAATAAGATCCCTTGCGGGGACTGTTTCTGGTGCATGGGATTATTTAACTGTCTGCAGTGAGCCAGGAATTGCGGAAGAGCTATGGGTGTTGGACAATAGGGGCCTTTTTCGGCCTCTATTTGTTTCTTTCTGGTGCTTGATTGAGTTAAACAATTTCGTCAACCATATGTATCGCTGTGCGTTTTATCAAGTAAAGCTCGTAGTGGAGGAAAATTCTGGATACTACTGAAGCACTTAACCTATTTTTATCAGGTGTGGAGACGCGGGCATATCGAATGGCCGAGTTTTCAGTTGGTGACCCTGAGGAAGCTCTTGATCTGGTTCAGGATGCTATGTTTGGCTTTGTCCGTCGTTATTCCGCTCGCCCTGAAGGTGAGTGGGGGGCATTGTTCTTTAAAATCCTCCATAATAAAATCACTGACTGGTATCGCCGGACTGCGGTCCGTAATCGGTTTCGTAGCTGGTTTAATAAATCCGGTGAGGAAGCGGACGACCGGGAGGATCCGATTCAGACGATGCCGGATAACAATTCTCCCGATCCGGTCAGGTCTCTTCTCAACTCCGATGCCGCGGAAGCGTTGAAGGCTTCTATTCTCTCCCTTCCCCTTCGGCAACGGCAGGCTTTCCTGTTGCGGGCTTGGGAAGGGATGGATGTGACTCAGACGGCATTTGCAATGGGATGTTCTACCGGAAGTGTCAAAACCCATTATTCACGGGCGGTACACCGCCTGCGAATAGTGCTTGAGGAGCATAGGCCATGACGAGTGAAAAAAGCGAAAAAGCGGTAGTAGAGAGTCTCAAGGAGATATTGGACGAAACCGAGGCTCAGACAGATCCTCGCATCAGAATGCGACTCCGTGCAGCCCGGTTCAGGGCTTTGGAAGCTTTGGAGTCACCGGTCCCGTGGTATTCACGTTTTCCCCGCTGGGCTACGGCTGGAGGCCTTGTTACGGCTATGGCGCTTGTTCTGACTCTTTCCCTCTGGACCTCCAAGGAGCACTTCAATGTCCCAACCGGACAGGTTGAGGATCTGGAGCTTCTTACTACCAAAGAGCAACTGGAGCTCTACAAGGACTTGGATTTTTACCGCTGGCTTGAGACTTCCGATCATACGGGCTAAGACGAGGCAGCAGTTTACCTTTGGGGGTCAAAAAGACTTTTATGATGAGATGGAGAGTGGAGGAATGTATCGTGGAAACGAAAAATAAAGCAGGGAAAGTGTCGGAAAAGGACGGCGTCTATGAATAGATTTCTACGTTTGGCGGTCCTTCTTGCCGGGATGTTTGTGGCGTCGTTTGCCTGGGGAGAGGTAAATGGAACGACGTGGAACCAGCTGACAAAGGAAGAACAACAATCATTGCAGCCATTTAAGGAGCAATGGCCTTCGTTATCGCCGGAAAAGCAGAGAAGGCTTCGCAAAAATACCGAGAAATGGGGGCGGATGACCCCGGATGAACGCAAAGCGGCCAAGGATCGTTTTAGCCGTTGGCAAAAAATGTCCCCTGAGCAGAGGGAAATTATTCGCAAAAGATTCTCAGAGTTTCGAAAACTTCCTCCCGAAGAGCAGGCTCGCATTCGAAGCCGGTATCACTGGTTCAGAACCTTGCCGGACGAGCAGCGAGAGGTCCTCCGTAAGAAGTGGCATCGTATGACGCCGGATGAGCGCAAGAATATGCGTGAGCAACTGCGGACCATGACACAGGAAGAGCAAAAGAAATTCCTTCTACGGTAAAAAACCGCAGGTCGCCCTCGGAAACGAATTTCCCTTCGGTACTTTTGGCTCAGAGGGTAATCTGCAATCGTCTCGTCAGGTAAATTTCCTGGGGGCAGACATGTGCCTGATAGGCAAGTGCCTCCACCCCATTCTGAACCGCCAGCCTCAGCAGTTTTCCATAGTTTGGGTCGATTGAGTCAGCGGGGCCGAATGTCTGAGCGTCTCCTCTTTGAACGACGAAGAATATCACCCCCCTGCCCCCAGTCTGAACAACCTGCATCAGTTCACGAAGGTGTTTTTGCCCGCGTGTCGTGACCGCATCCGGAAACTGCGCTCCTTCTCCGCAGAGAAGGGTAACATTTTTTACCTCCACATAGCATGAGCCGACTGGTCCGGATAGAAGCAGATCTATCCGGCTATTGTTTCCGTACTTCACTTCGGAACGGATGTCTTGATACCCGGAAAGCTCCGGAATAGTTTCTTTGGAGATTGCTTCCCGGACAAGGTGATTGGGCCTCATGGTGTTGATCCCAATCCACTCGCTGTTTATCCTGATCAGTTCCAGGGTGAAGGGCAGCTTTCTCTTCAGGTTGGTGCTCCGGGAAAGAAGAACCGAACTGCCTGGCTCGGCACATCCCTTCATGCTTCCCGAATTTGGGCAATGCACCGTTATTGTTTCCCCGTCAGGAAGTCTCACGTCTGCGAGGAACCGTTTATAGCGATGGATGAGAGTTGCTTCGTAAAGTGGTTGCGGGAGTTTCATGGCGATAGTAGTTGAATAGTTCCTGTTTTGTTGATTCATCGAAAGAAAGATATGGCCAGTTTACATACAGAAGGGAAAAAAGAGTGTTTTTTGTCGTCCGAAGAGGAGGGGCTTCAGTTGGAAGCCACTTCCTCCGGTTTTTCACAAGCTTTAAAGAAAATGGTACCGAGAATAACATCTGCTATTGCGCCGGTTAGGCTGGCAAGTGGAAGGAGCAAGATTGTCGCAATAAGTATCCCGGTGAAGATGGTGAGAAAACTGAAGGGTTTCAACATTCCATACAGGGAATCGGGGACCTGAAAGAGCTTGAGTCCAAAGAGTAGTTGCCCGACTCCAAAGCTGGCGATCAGCAAGAGGGAAAATTGTTCCAGTGGCTCTGCGAGCGCTGGAAGGAAAAGTTCGCCAATGCCGGCAAGAGTGAGAAAAACATTTATCGTAATCAGAAAATCAATATAATTATCCGTTTCGTGGAAAGAAAAACGGAGATTCAGGAACCTTTTCAAAAATGAGTTCAGATAGGTAAACAAGCAGAGTCCGGCAAGTTGCGCGAAGGTAAGGAAGAGAGCGTAGCCCATTTCATCGTTTTCGTAAAAATGATAGGACAGGAGTAAAAGAGGAATGCTCAGAACAGCACTCGTCATGGCGAGGAATCCCGCTATCCGTAATTTTCTGCTAGTCACGATGTCTCCCGTTTTTGTACTTTGTAACCTTGTGATTCTATGGCCACGCCCGCTGTCGTTCAGTATGTTGCCGTGTTGCTCTGCATTACCGCGCGGCTTGTCAAGAGCAAGAGTTTCTTTCGTTTTCAACGGTGTCCAGTAGATTTGCCATGGTTTCCAGTTCTTTGACAGACAGTGCGAAGGGGTTGTTGTGGACCATTCCCGACAGGGTTTTTATGATAAGTGCGCAATGGCTTGCGTACAGCCCGAGCATGCTTTCCTGTGTCAGCGGCAACCACCTGACAGCTTGTGCATCATCACCGGCCTGAAGGTTCATCCTTTCCGAGAGTTCCCCGGAAAGGTGCAGGTGTTTTGCCGTTGTCTCCATCCAGGCATGATCAGTGTTGCGGGGGTCATCGACATATCCCTGATAAACCATCCTTCCCTGATCCATGGGAAGGACGACACCTGTCTCTTCCTGCAGTTCCCGGGACAACGTCCGGGAGACTTCTTCACCCTTGTCCACCATGCCGCCTGGAATTGCCCACTGGCCATTGTCTTTCCGCTGTATCGCCAGCATTTCCATCAACCCGGACTCTTTGTTTATCCGGGTAATAATCGGGTCGGCAGCAAAATTTGGTCCCCATTTCCCAAGGAGACCCCGTCCGGAAACGCCGGTCCTCCCCTGTGGATTGAGAGGGCGTCCCGCTTTGTCCTGGCTCAGTACTCCGGCAAATGATTCCTTGGGAATCAAGGGAAGAAGCACGATATCTTCAGGATCTGCCCAGCCGTTGGGATTTTTGCTGCAATCGTTTGCGAGCACAATCGGCGAAACGTAGTAAGGGGGGCGATAGCCCGGAAATTCGCAATTCCATGGCACCTTATCGTCCGGAACGGGATACCTGTCCGGGTATTCGGACGGTTTTTCCCGGCGAGCCTTGTTATGCACTATCTGAGATCGGGGAGATGAATCTCTCAGGCGGGGATCAGTGGAATCCATGCAGTCTCTCCTTGGCAAATTATGAAGTTTTAGAAGGCGCGGGACAAGATTTTTCTATTCTATTCGAAGCTTCAGTGATTGTCGAGTTGTATAGTCACGAAAATGAACAAGGTGGCGCAAAGAATTCGCCGGTTCTGCAGCAGAGTCGCCAATCTTGACAAAAAGCTTTTGGAAAGAGTAGACTCCCTTCACAAGGAATACTACAATTCAGAGCGTAATACAGCGGAGTGGTGATGGAATTCAGCGGGAAAATCGTCGTTGTGACGGGGGGGACACGGGGGATAGGAAGGGCTATTTCCCTGCATTTTGCCCAGGAAGGGGCGCAGGTTACCGCTGCCTATTTGAGCAATGATGAGGCGGCTCGTTCCCTAGTGGACGAGGCTTCAGGTCTTCCGGGTGAAATACGGGTTCTCAAGGCGGATGTGCGGACAGCCGAAGGGGCTGTTGCGCTAATGGATGCAGCTTCTGCCGAGTCTGGCTATATTGATATACTGATCAATAATGCGGGCATATTGCGTGACGCCTATCTTGCCATGATGTCTGAGCGCGACTGGGCCGATGTTCTCGAAGGAAACCTGTATCCGCTATTTCACTGCTGCAAATGGGGTGTCCGGAAAATGATTTCCCGCAAGAAGGGAACGATTGTTACCATTGCTTCCATTTCAGCTTTTACCGGAAACCCCGGTCAGACTAATTACGCTGCCAGTAAAGGTGCCGCGGTAAGCTTCACCCGCTCTCTGGCGCGGGAAGTCGGGCCAATGGGAATCCGGGTAAACACGGTAGCACCAGGGCTGATCGATACGGAAATGATCGCATCCCTGAAACCGGCGCTGGTGGAGGGAATTGTTAAAAGCTCTTCTCTGCGGAGAATAGGCCAGCCGGAGGAAGTTGCCGAAGCCGTTGCTTTTCTCGCTTCGGACAGGGCAGCATATATTACCGGACAATGCCTGATTGTCGACGGCGGAATAGTATGACAGACTCCAAGTAAACAGGAAATCCATGAAAAGGAAAAGAATTGCCATAACAGGAAGAGGGATATTTTGCGGTGCCGGTAAGGATATTGCCACCTTTTCGTGCAATCTCCTGGAAGGGCGGAGCGCCATTGGACCCATTGACCTT
>RPRC01000210.1 GCA_003857395.1 Geobacter sp. | reverse complement strand
TCGAACGTGCCCTTGACGCCGTTACTCCTCGCTTGAAAAAACTCTACCTGTCGGCCTATCAGTCCTCTCTTTTTGACAGGGTTCTGGAGCAGCGCCTGAACACTTTCGACCTGGTCGAAGAGGGCGACCTCGCCTACCGCCACGACAATGGTGCCTGTTTTCTTGTCGAAGATAGTGAGGCAGAGAAAAAAAGAGCCCAGGAGTTCGAGATTTCTCCCTCCGGGCCCATGTTCGGCTGCAAGATGAAACTGCCGGAAGGAAACCCTCGAGAGGCTGAAGAAAAAGTTCTGCGGGAGGAGTCTCTGACACTCGCGGAATTCAACCTGCCGGGGGGCCTCCGGATGGAAGGGGAACGACGGCCTCTGCGGGTGCCCATCCAAAACCTGTCTACGGCCATGGACGACGATGGACTAAGCCTGAACTTCTCTCTCCCCCGGGGCGTTTACGCAACAACAGTACTACGGGAAATACTAAAAACGCACGATTGGTAACTCACGTCTCCAGACATTTATCATCATCAACAGGGAGTGCGCCAGGGAAAAAGAATCCCCTCAGCCAAGTAAAAAGCATTTTTCCAACTTGACAACAGTAAAACAATATTCTATCTATATAAATAGTGCCTTTTGCCTGCCTATTGTAACGCATTTTTCTACGTGTGTCTTTGAAATTGATTTTCAATAGTACGGACTTCCGATCACATATAAAACACCACTGCTGCGATCAGCGCAGTGCAAATCCAAAGAAATTATAACGAAATAGATACGGCACCTGAAGCACCTCTTCGGCCCTTCCACAGAGCAGCTCACTTCATTTCCTTTGAGCGTTCTTCAGCAACTGCCCCTTTCAAGGTAACTCACATGGCAAAAAAAGAAAAATCCGAGTATCTCATTCAATCGGTATCACACGCCCTCGACCTGCTCGAACAGTTCCATGATGAAGTGGACGAACTGGGTGTAACTGAACTGAGCAAACGGCTGCAACTCCACAAAAACAATGTTTTTCGACTGCTGGCCACTCTTGAGTCCCGAGGCTACATTGAACAGAACAAGGTAACGGAAAACTATCGACTGGGCCTGAAAACTTTGGAACTGGGTCAGACTTTTGTCAACCAGATGGGGTTACTCCGGCAATCACGCCCGATACTTGAAGAGGTCGTTCGAGAATGCAACGAGACGTCCTACGTGGCAATACTGAAGGATTTCAACATTATCTATCTGGACGTGGTGGAAACCGACCTGACGGTTCGCGTTGTCCCGCGAGTAGGTTCACGGCTTCCTTCCTACTGTACTGCCGCAGGCAAAGTCCAGATCGCCAACCTCTCCGAAGAAGAGATCGACGAATATTTCCCGACAAAAGAGTTGAAGCCGTTGACCGCGAACACAATAACGGACCGGGAAGAGTTGAAGAAACAACTCAAACAGGTGGCCGAGCAGGGCTATGCCATTGACGATGAAGAACTGGACGTAGGCGTTCGCTGCGTCAGCGCCCCGATACGGGACTATACCCGAAGGATTGTCGGCGCCCTCAGTATCTCGGGACCAGCCATGAGGCTCTCGCTGGAGCGACTGGAAAAAGAGCTCATCCCACTGGCAATTAAAGCGGCCGACGAGATCTCTGCGAAACTCGGGTATCATAAATAGTTTCCATCCGGAAACGGTCCTTTTTCGCCCTGACAGCGTCAATCAGCGGTCTTGTTTGTGCGACGTACAGGAGTACGTCTCCGCACAATCCCTTGCCTTCCTTGCCAGGACAAAAAAATCCTCGTTTCCAAATTGGAAACCGCTAGTTTCACATCCGGAGTTTCCGGACGGAAACGGCAACAGTCAACAGCCAGAGGTGGAGATCCTCACCAACAATCGTTCCCACTCATTTGTAACACAACGAGCCGTTTCATCAGGAAGGCCGTTATTGTCGATAATTACATCGGCATACGCGGCCTTTTCCTGTAACGGCATCTGGGTGCTAATCTTGCGCAAGGCCTCATCCCTGGAGATTGCATCGCGCGTCATCAAACGATTGATCTGCACCTCTTTGTCCACCATAACCAGCCAAATTGCATCGACCGTTGAGGCAAGCCCTGCCTCGATCAAAAGCGGAACGATGTAAAACAGCACCTTGGTCCCCCTCAGCCGCTCATCCTCAATCCTTCGGGCAGCTCGTTCCGCGATGCGTGGATGCGTTATTTCTTCCAAAACCTTCCGTGCCGACACATCGGCAAAAACCAGCTTTCCCAACGCCGCTCTATCCAGCGTCCCATCCGGCCTTACGACCGTCTTCCCAAATGCTTCAACAATGGCATGATACGCAGGCTCTCCCGGTGCCACAACTTCACGGGCAAGCAGATCAGCATCAACAACCACTGCGCCGCATTTCTCAAGGATATGCGCAACGGAACTCTTTCCCGAAGCAATGCCGCCAGTCAGGCCGATAACCTTCATAAGTTCTCCATTTCGCCACGCAGGCAATGCTTTCCCTTCCGGGAAACAACTGAAATTCACCTCAAGCAATTAGCGATTTCCTTAACAGGAAAACATCACAAGTCACTCTAATTAATTACATTTTTTGGCAGAAAACAATACAATCCTTTGCATTTTGAATTGACACATACTGTTTTTTAGATAGCCTACAATATGGACACTTATATTTATTTCACATACTTTTTTACTATAAACCAAATCAGAGAATTTATCCTCCCCTAAACCCATCAATCATCTCAGAAGAAACCGGGCTGGTGACACCGGCTTTTTTGCTGCAAAATGACCTGACGGGGGAGGTCGAAACACTTGAATCTTTGGAGTAGTTTGGCGCTGTTCTTTCTCAAAGCTTGTAATTCACTAAAAGGGAGGGTTGCCTGATGGGAGCAAAATGGGTTCCTCGGCTGTTGTTGCCCTTAACACTTCTTTTGCCGGCAACTGCCTGGTCCGTTGAAATTCACGGGAGGAGTTCAACCCAGTTGGAATGGTTTAATAACGATTTCAACGACCAGCGACAAGTAGAAATTGGTCAGTACCTGCGTGTATCAATTACGAATATTGATAAGGCGGGGAAATTTTCCATTTACGGCTACGGACGGGTGAATCAGGATCTGAACAACGGTGAAGGTTTCAACGCAAGGCTTTACTACCTGTACGGCGAATATCGCGACCTGTTTGACAAGGTGGATATGCGCCTCGGTCGACAGTTTGTCAACTATGCCGCGGGAACCGCGATCATCGACGGTGGCCAGGTAACGCTGAAGAATGTCGGCCCGGTCGCTTTCTCGGCGGCCTTCGGAAGAAACGTTTTCTTCGACATTGATGGTGGAGAAGCTGGTCACGGAGGAGATCTCGCTCTCGCCTTGAGCGCCTACCTGCACGGCTTCCGACATACGGACCTGGAAATCAGCTGGTTCCGTAAATGGGACCAATGGGACGTTGCCAGGGATACAATCGGGGCAACGTTTAAACAGAATTTCCTAAACAGCCTGAAGGTCTACGGCAATACCCGCTTTGATCTGGCCTCGGAAACCTTCAATGAACTACTGGGCGGCGTAAAATACTTCCCCATGTCAAACCTTGTTCTGACCGGCGAATACTATCAGAGCTACCCCACCTTCGATGCTACCTCCTTCTATTCCGTGTTCGCGGTCGACCAATATCAGGAGGCGGTGTTCCGCGCAGATTACAGCATCAACAGTATGATCACCCTCAACGGCGGCTATACTTCCCAGTGGTTCGGGGAAGGCGGCAAGGGACACATCTTCCATCTGGGCTGCAGCCTTCGGCCAATCGAATCACTGCTGATCAACCTTGAGTACGACAACAACCAGGGCTACAACGGCAAGACCAACGGCTTCCTTCTTGATGCATACTACGACCTGACCAAGTCCTTGCAGCTGGCAGCAGGCATGGGTTACGACGTCTATACGCGTGACATTGTGTTAAGTGACGGTACCGCCCGCCTCTTCTGGCTCGGTGGCAAATATCGGATTGCAAAGAATATGACTGCATCTCTCCGGATAGAGGACAACTCCAACGAGAGATACTCTAACGACGTGCAAGGACGTTTCGTCTTTAACTACGATTTCTAGAAAGGAGAGGGAGCTTTGAAAAAAACATTTTTTATCTTTATGCTTCTTGCTCTATCGACTTTTGTTTCTCATCTTGCCCTCGCCGAGAAAGCGACGGAGAACGAGCCTCAAAAGGAGACTGCAAGCCAGTCCGCAAAAGAATCCCATAAAGACTACGCGGAAATGAAGATCTCGGAATGCAGCGAGTGCCACAAGGGAGAAGGCGTTGCGCCCAACCATGATGGAGCCTGGGTTCGAGGTCACCGAATGGTGGCCGGCAAGGCCGGAAGCAACTGCTCACAGTGCCACGAGCAGTCCTTCTGTCTCGACTGCCATTCCGGTGGCGGAATCGATCCGGACCTGAGTATCCGAAATTACCAGCGCGATTATGTGCCGAAAAGCCACCGCACCGACTTTCTCTCCATTCACCCGGTCAAGGCCCAGGACAATCCCCAGAGCTGTAATCGCTGCCACGAACCATCCTACTGCAACTCGTGCCACAGCCGTTTCCCGAAGGGATCGCTCAAAATAAAATCCCATTTGATGCTTGGCCCGAATCACCAAGGTTACAACGTATCAAGCGCCCAGGAACACGCAACAGAGGCACGTCGAAACCTGCAGTCGTGTCAGTCATGTCATCCGGATGGAGACGCCTGTATTCAATGCCACAGAAGTGGCCTAACCAACCCGCACCCCAGGAATTGGGGCAGCATCAAGGACAACTATAAAGACAGAGCAGGCAGCAGAGTGTGCACCAAGTGCCACCTGCCAGGGACCTACTGACCGACAAGCCACACGAATGAAGGAGGAGACAGCATGAGTAAAATATCAAAACGTATTTTAGCCACGCTAGCCTTGTGGTTGTTAGCGGCAGCTCTTACCGCCTGCGGGTCCGGCAACAAGGAAGGAGGTTCGTCGGCGGGGGATGTTGCAAAGGTTGCTGAGAGCCTTTGCGTTGGTTGCCACAGCGGCGGCGGCGGCCCAGTAAATGAATCTCTGAGTGGAGATCCAATTGTTGTAAACTATCAGGCATCCGTGCACGCTCTAAACTTTGTTGGCTGCCAGGACTGCCACGGCGGCGGCGCCATGCATAACGGTGTCGGCCCGCTTCCCTACCCTAAGCCTAACCACGAGCAGTGCAAAAGCTGTCATGACAGCGATGGTCTTGTTACCGCGTATACTGAATCAAAGCATTACAATGTACAGATCGAAGAAGCAGAGGTTTGCAATCGCTGCCACACCCACCAAGGCGCCGTTGTGGCGGCAATATTCGGTTATACCGGTGACGGCGACGAATTGGAAGGCTCACTACTCGGCCTCGCCCCAGGTGATCTCCCTGTTACGGGAGACAATGCTGCTCAGCCGATCAAGTGCAATACCTGCCATGTGACGCATAAGCCGCAGGAACTTCGTGTTGATGCAACCTGGAATCCCGCAACCGTTGTTGGCACGCCTGCACCCGCATATACTAATGGCCAATACATGCAGTACAGACTCTGCACCCAGTGCCATACCTACATCAACCGGGATGGCATCATAGCCGGCTCTGGAACCACTACCGACCTCGGCCTCGAAACCGTTCTAGTTGGCCATCATGACACATCATGGTACAGGGCAATAGCGACAACTCACTACGACAACCCAACAACGACAACAGCAATCGAAGGCTACGCAGTGCGCACAACTGGTGCCAATCCGTGTTTTGACTGCCACAATCATGAAGCAAAAACCAACACCCGTACGGCAGGCACCACGCCTGCAGATACAACTATTTACAGTGACTGGGCCCAGTCAGGTCACGCCGGTAAACTCTTAACCGTCAAATATGCTGCGGCAACTGCGAATCCTGTCACCGGATCCAGGGGAAGTGTTGAGAACACTACAACAGGCCACATACAGGTTAATGCAGTTATGGATGCCGGCGTAACCTCAGATACAGGCGATGGTTGGGTTCATTATAATTGGGATTCGACTTTGAAGGCTGATCTTACAAATGACCGCGGATCCTGCCAGGCATGCCATAGCTCAACCGGAATATCTAACTACCTGACTCAACAGACTACTGACCTGACTGGTTACAATCTGAATGGGTTGAACAACAACTTTTCACACCTTTCAGGCTGGAATCAAGTTGGTGGGTCACCACAAAACGAGCTTCTTTACTGCTGGGGCTGCCACAGCAACGCTGGAACCGGTTCCCTGCGCAACACCAGCCAGGCGATTCTCACCTTCACCGACCCCAACGAGAATCCAATTATCATTACAGGCGCCGGTAATTCAACGGCTTGCATCGTATGCCACGGTGGACGCGGTAGCGCCGGGGAGGAAATTGAATCCCGCAGCACCCGTTTCAATGGTCACCACGCGCCTACCGCCGGTTTCCTTTACAGCGAACAGACCCACATCGGCTTCGAATATCCTGGGCGGAACTATGCAAATCCGATATTCTTCGCCCATGATGAGATCGGCTTGAATGCATCTGGACCTTGTGCTTCCTGCCATATGGGTCCCGCGGCTTCTGACGGTAAACCTAGCCACTCTTTTGCAGCCGTTACCGAGAGCGGTGGCGTTATTACCGCCATAACAAACCAGGCACTTTGCAACACCTGCCATACGCCGGGTGGCTCACGCGAAATCACACCGACCATACTGGATGAAGAAAAGAGCGGTTATGCCCAGGCATCCACCATTCTTAACAACTATGTATCAAATCTTACCGGCTATACAAACTACCTCGACGTAAACCTGAATGCTAATTCAGCGGTAATTAACCCAGATACAGGTGACCCTTTCAAAAATGCCGAAATTCCCACAATTGTGGAGGACAACGCCTACCGCGCATATCAGAACGGTAAAATCAATGCTGATGAACCATGTGCCTATGTGCATAACAGGTTCTACATTAAGAGGCTGATCTTTGACTCCATTGAATGGATGATGGAACCTGTACCCCTTGTTGGAGCGAAGGTACTAGATGGCACACTAACTCTGCCATTACAGGCCCGCATCGACTTCCCTGAGGCAGTCCTATGGTTAGGAGCCGACCCGATAACCGGAGTTGCAACGCGCCCGTAATCGGAAACTGCACGGGTAGCCGGGCAGTTATTCAGAGGCAGTAATTATTCCCCACAAAACCCCTCGCTTATCCATGAAGTGGGGGGTTTTGCTATCTGCAGGAAGCCCGAGTTGTTGGCCAATAATCGCCAAATAAACTGGCAAAAAGAGAGCCTGCTAATCGTGATATGAAGGATTGTTTAAACAAAAAATATGCAATGGCATTTTTTGTCCTGCTTTCACTCCTGGCCCACCTGCTTGTCATGTCCGTCCTGATGCTATCAGGCCCACGTACATTCAGTGCTCCGGTTCAGCCACGTTCCGCGATACTTGTCACCTTCAAAAGTGCCGATGCAACGCCTTTACTCAAAATTGGAAGGGCAGAACCGGACGCTACGACACGGTACCAACAAGGGGCTCCGCACCACAGCAAAGGAGGGGTGAAGGCCGAAAATTCAGCTCAAGAGGTCAGATCACCAAAAAACTTCACCCAAACGCAGGAGCCTTCCTTTGTAGACGATCCTGCCAAGGCATCCTCACTGTCACCCGGAGAGCAGAACCCTTTGGCAACCTCTGGAAAGACACAGGAAATCGCCATGTCAGAGGATGCGAACAGAAATAACTATTCCGACAGTCACATCCCTCTTGCCATTGACTATGAACGGGACAAGAGTCCAGTGCGAAGAGCGGAGGAATTTCTTACCACAAAGAAGGAAAAGCTCACCTATCGGATCAGCCTGCTGAAGATCCCGGTGGCTTTTCAGATCCAATATCCTATAATGGTATCCACACGTCTCTTCGTCAGACCTGCTAGCCACCTGAATTACTGCGGCAAAGTACTTGAGACGTATCTCGGCAAGAAAGGATACCGAAACCGAATGCCCCATGCGTGGGAAGGAATTGGCAAAAAACCCCTGACTTTGGTCAGGGAAGAGCTCACCAAAAGGTATATCCAGGCCAGGGAAATTGACGCACATTTCCTCAACTACTCAATTTTTGTTGATGTCGACGAGAATGAACAGGATCTGACCACAGGGGTTCTGTACAATAACAACAGTCTCTTTTTCATGGTCGACCTGCAGATTGAGTGCCCCGATGACATTGAGATTCTGGCCAATGTCGCCGAAATCTCCTACAATCTTTATCTGCGGGAAGAACCGTTCTATGGCAGAATTCTCATCAGCGAGGGGAGCACCTACTACCAACTCTGCCATATCCTCGGCCCCAACGGCATTCTCGACCCCACCATGGTTTCGTACCTGCTTGACCTGGTCCAGAAAGAAGTGCTGGAAATAATCGACGAGCGTTATTCCCAGGAAATCATTCCAACGGTGGTTTAATCCTGATTGCTGCCCTATTGCTTACGCCCTTTGCTTTCGTAGAATGCTTTCCCCCGCCTGGTCCATCGGCAAGATTGGAATAATCCCCTCTTCATTCCAAACCTTCTGTTCCCTCTGAACTGGTAGCACCCGGTGGACGCAGACAGTATAACAGCGTATTCCCCGGTAAGCCTGGAACGTTATTTGACTTGTGAGGGCTGAGGACGAAGCCGTAAAACCTGAAGAAAAGCAAAAAGTCCTGCCAAGGCGGCAATTCCACCCAGACCGAATCCGGCGGGATATCCGACGGCGCTGATGCAAAGCCCGAAGATTGTCGATCCGGCCATCATGGCAAGATACACCGAGCTGTTGTACATCCCCATGGCCAGACCCCGTTGCAGGGGTGGAACCGACTCGGCAATGAGGGCGCCAACAGCGGTGAAGGTAAGAGCCATGCCGATACCCAGCACCACGGCGCACAGTGACAGGCTCGCTGTATACCGGAAAAACCCAAGCAGGGCAAGGCCGGCGGCAAAAAAGAGTATCCCGACAGCAACAATCCTGCGACGATCAAAACGATCAGCGGCTATGCCAACCGGAATCCTGCAGAAGACATTGGTAATGGCCTGCGCGGCAAAAACAAGCCCCACCTGGGCGGGGTCGAGGCCCTTGCCCGCAGCATAAAGGGGGAAAAAGGAGATAAAGATACCAAAGCCCATGGCCGCGCCCCAGGTTACCAGCAGGCAGGCAACCAGCGCTCGATTGCGGAACAGGGAGAGGCTTGCCGCCAGAACCGCCTGGGGCTCTCTCTTCCGCAAGGCAGATGAGCGCGGCAGGAATGCCAATGACAGAAGTGCGACCAGCAGAAGCAGCCCCGCCGACAGATAAAATACCTGACGAAGGCCAAGATGTTTGCCTAGGTAACCGCCGGTAGCCGGCCCCAAGGTGATGGCAACATACATGGCGGTGCTGTACCAGCCGTAGGCCTGCCCGAGCTTCTCCACCGGGAAACTGTCCGCAACCTGGGAAAGCATGCTCGGGATAAAGGCCGCAAGCCCGACACCGAAGAGGAGGTAAGCCACTGCCATCTGACCCGGTGTTGTGCATTGGGTAACAAGGAAAGAAGAAACCGCTGCCGCCAGAATCCCCCCAACAGCAGGAATGCGCGGCCCGATCCTGTCGGCGAGAAGGCCGGCAGGAATGGAAAGAATGCCCGTTGCCAGCATAAAGGCTCCGTTGATGATACCAACCTGAACCGGTCCGGCGCCCAGTGAGACGGCAAAGAGGGGAAGTACGGGAATACGCAAATAGGAGCAGAAAAACGTGGCAAAGGCAATGCAGCAGAGGAGAAGAAAAAGGCCATATCTGTGGCGGAAACCGCTCATGGTTGCACAGTGCCTTTCATAACAAGAGTAGCGGAAAGAAAATTCACGATAAATCTTTGAAAAAAGGAAAATCAGCCGGCGACACACTCTGCAAAGAGGAGCTTGTCATTATGACCAGAAGAATCATTCAGCGTGGTATTTTCTCCGTACTCCTCCTTGATGCGGACAAACCTGGTGCGATTAACCAGAAACAGGTCGAGAAGTTCCGGGTCAAAGAAAACTCCCCTGTCACCCTGCATTATTTCAAAGGTCTTTTCAAGGGGAAAAGGCTTCTTGTAGGGGCGCTCAGAAGTCAGGGCATCAAAGACATCCGCAATCATGACAATACGACCGTAGATATGAATATCAGCACCGGCAAGCCCATGGGGGTAGCCCTTGCCGTCCCATCTTTCATGATGCTGCAGGGCAATGATTCTGCCTGCCCTGATAACGGGGAATTTATCGCCGTTGTCGAGAATTTTCGCGCCGATGGCGGCATGCATCTTCATCAACTGAAATTCCTCCGCATCGAGCTTCCCGGGCTTGAGAAGAATCCGGTCCGGAATGCCGATCTTGCCCACATCATGGAGAGGCGATGCATGTCGCACGATCTCGCACTCATCATGGGAGAGCCCCCGGAGAATGGCAAGCTCCTT
>RPRC01000209.1 GCA_003857395.1 Geobacter sp. | reverse complement strand
GATTCGCAGAAAGTCGCAGGGGCATCGCCTTGATAGTTCGCACATTCAGCAAGACGTATTCGCCGATGAAACCGTCACCTCGTGTGGAGCCTTCGGTGAACAGACCATCCACATAGACCAGTTCAACCGCTAGGCCGTCCATCTTTGGCTCACAGAAATAGTGTAGTTCTGCATCATTTGCCAGGGAAAGAAATCTTCTGATCCGCTCGTCGAAATCGACGATTTCTGCTTCGGTCAGGGTGTTTTCCAGAGATAGCATGGGAATTCGATGCGGAACCTGGGAAAAGCTTTCGCGGGGAGAGGCACCAATGCGGCGGGTCGGTGAGTCGGGGAGAGCCAGCCCAGGGAAGCAATTTTCCAGGAGCTGCAATTCGTGGAACAACTCGTCATACTCGGCATCGCTGATTTCCGGTGCATCATCCAGGTAGTACAGGCAATTGTGCCGTTCAATTTGAGTACACAGTTCTTTAATGCGAGCGGCGGCGGCCCTGGTATCCATCAGTCATTCCCTTCGTGAAATAAGCTTGTTTTAGCACAAGGAGCCCGTCAGATGCAATTGATTGCCTGACAATCAAGATTCTCCACGATCAAGAACGTTCCGTATCTTCTGCAGGATCTCGTTTTTTGAAAAAGGTTTCGTTACAAATTCAACCCCTTCCTCGATAATCCCCTTCTGCAGGATTATATCAGCGGTATAACCACTGATGAAGATGAACTTTATGTCTGGTCTAAGACCTCGTATTTCCTCACAGATTTCTCTGCCGTTCTTTTTCGGCATCACTACATCTGAAACGACAAGGGATATTTGCGAATTGTGTTCTCTGAATCGGGAAACGGCTTCTTCGCCGTTGGCGGCCGCAATGACGGTGTATCCTGCTCTCTGGAGGATTCCTGTCAGGAACTTTTTAACAATCTCTTCATCCTCGGCAATCAGGATGGTCTCAGTCCCAGATTTAGCGGGCACGTCCTCCCTGGCGGGTGTTGCCGGAATCTCCATCTGGATAAGGGGAAGGTAAATTTTAAAAACAGCGCCGGCACCCGGTGTGCTCTCCACCGTGATAGTACCATTGTGCTGTTTGATGATTCCATAGCTGATGGATAGACCCAGGCCGGTCCCTTTGCCAATCTCTTTCGTGGTAAAAAATGGCTCGAATATTTTATGCCGGATACTTTCCTTTATTCCGACACCTGTATCGCTAATTATGATTACTGCGTATTCACCCGGTGTTTCGATTCCTATCAGTTCTTTGCTTTTACTGTTTACCGATAGGTGACCGGCGGATATGCTGAGTCTGCCACCCGCAGACATTGCATCACGAGCATTGGTGGCGAGGTTGATCAGTACTTGCTCAATTTGACCCCTGTCAGCGACCACCGGGAGCTTTGTTTTGCAGGATTTTGTGGTGAGTTCGATATCTTCTCCAATGATTCGGGAGATGAAAGAGTGGATCTCGGTAATAATAGTGTTTATCAGCAGCGGTTTCGGATTGATAATCTGTTTGCGACTGACGGTAAGCAGATTATGGGTAAGTTCTCTCGCCCGTTCAGCGGCAAACAGTACCTGCTCAACACTTGAGCACAGAAGCGGATTCCCCCTGTCGATATTTTCGCGGATGGTTTCCCCATAACCGGAAATGGCGGTAAGGAGATTGTTGAAATCATGGGCAATACCACCGGCGAGAAGGCCGATAGATTCCATTTTCTGCACATGGAGCAGTTGCTGCTCCAGTTTTTTATGCTCAGTCATGTCATGAATTGTGCCCAGGTATCCGGTGATAGAACCTTCTTCATTTTTTGTCACGGATGCGGAGATGTGTACAATGACGATTTCACCATCGCGCTTTTTCATCTCGACCTGCATGTCTTTTACAAAACCTTCGGTGAAGAGCTTCCGGTGGAAATTTCCCCGTGCTTCCATATCAACATAAATGTCTCGGGAGATATCAAGGGTGAACAATTCTTCTCGAGCATAGCCCAACAGTTCCTGGGCAGTGGGGTTGATGTCCAGGAGCCGGGAGTCGGCATCGAAAACGAAAATAACATCCCTTGATTCTTCGAAAATTTTTCGATACTTCCTTTCAGATTCCCTAAGTGCCACCTCAATGCGTTTGCGGTAGGTAATGTCCGTGTGTGAACCCGCAATTCGGGAGGGATTCCCCCACGGATCGCGGAGGCAGGCACCCCGACTGTGGATCCAGCGAAAGCTTCCGTCTTTGGCACGCAAACGGTATTCCACCTCGTACACGGGAATATGTCCACCAAGGTACCATTGAAGGGTATTCGTCACCCGATCATAGTCGTCCGTATGTATTCTCGATTTCCATTCGCACAGATCGTTGGGGAGTTCATGATCTTCATAGCTGATCATTCCTTTCCAGCGCGGGGAGAAATACACCTCTCCTGTGTCAAGATCTCTGTCCCAGATACCGTCATTTGCTCCGAGAACAGCAAGAGCGTAACGTTCTTCACTCTTCCGTAAGGCCTCCTCGGTTTTCTTTCTTTCCGCAATCTCATCCTGGAGTTTGCATACAATCTCCCGTAACTGTTCTGTCCGTCCTGTAACCCGCCTCTCCAGATCATTCTGCAGTGAACGCAGGTCTTTCTCTACCTGCTTCCGTTCGCTGACATCGAGTCCCAACTCCAGAACCAGGAGACTGCCGTCTAGGTCCACGTAGGGATAGTCAAGGACTTCATAGGACAATCCGTCGAGGGGACAGTTCCACTCCCACCGAAGCGGTTCCTTTGTCTCGAAAACCTTGAATGTCTGGCATTCGGGGCATGGGGTTTTCCTGCTCCGGAGAACTTCGTGGCACTTGCGTCCTTTCGGCGCGCCGAAATGTTTTCTGAAGTAGCGGTTGGCAAAACGAATTGTGTGATCGGGAGCCTGCAGATAGACATACGCCGGCAGTCTGTTCAGAAGGGAAAAAAGCCTTTGTCGCTGGGTAGACAGGGTTTTTTTTCCCTGAGCGAATTTCCGTTCCGAAGTTTCCAGTTCCGCGACTCTTCCACGAAGGAAGATCAGTTCGTTCTCAAGTTCCTCTATTCTGCTTTTCATCTCCTGCATAGTGTTTGCCATAACCCTCGACACGGAAAGTGTCTGCTACGGTGAAGCTTCAGCGGGATCTTGTTCTGTCAAGGTAAAAGGTAAGCCGCCGGACAAGATTCCGGCTGAGGTCTTCGGGTACTGGAGTGGCAGGAAAGGTACTTTGGAATATTTATGCATTGCATCGCCGCGAGACCTGGTCTACACCAATTCAACATAATACCGCAGGGGAAATAAAACGCAACAACTGTACCTGGTCAATTTGAAAAAGATTTTGTGCCACAGGGAAAGTATGATAGAAGAGGAAATATTTTGAAAAAGGAGTGAGACATGACAGAAGAGAAAAATCCTCTTGTACTTATGGAAACGTCAATGGGCACCATAAGAATCGAACTTTTCAAGGACAAGGCTCCGATCACCGTTCGCAACTTTCTGTCCTATGTGAAGGATGGCTTTTATGAGGGACTGGTTTTTCATCGGGTGATCAAGAACTTCATGGTGCAGGGGGGCGGAATGGATGCCGACATGCAGCCGAAAAAGACAAAGTTCGCCATTAAAAACGAAGCGGCAAATGGTCTTTCCAACAAAAGAGGAACCCTTGCCATGGCACGGACAGGCGTGGTCGACAGTGCAACGTCACAGTTTTTCATCAATGTTGAGGATAATGTTCCCTTAGATTACCGGGGGAAAACTCCTGATCTTTTCGGCTATGCGGTTTTCGGTCAGGTTGTTGAAGGGATGGAAACGGTGGATGCTATTCGCCAAGTGAAAACCGGCTCAAAGATGGGGCATTCGGATGTACCCATCGAACCAGTGTCGATTCTTTCAATTAAGGTCGTTGAATAAACTGATCGGACATTGCAGGGTAATTTGCAAAAAAAGGCTGCTCCAAATTGGAAGCAGCCTTTTTTACCATTTTTAACACTTTCTGCAGATTGGTTTTTGCTATCCCTTGGCTGACCAGTGACCGTGCACATTGCAGTATTCTCGTGCAGTAACCGTTTGCGCGGTAACCTTGAAAACAGCCTCGGGAGTATCTCCCGGCTTGAGAAACTGCCGGTAGGCCTTGCCGTCGGCAATAATTTCGATCCACTCGATGTAGTGTTTTTCTTCCATGGGATGGGCAGCACTTCCTACCTTGACGGTAATGGAATCGGCCCCCTTTTCAATTACCGGTACGTGTTTCTCTTTTGCTGCGTCAACAGTGTTTTCCGTCATCAGCTTCATTGCTTCTCCACAGCAGACGAGCTCGCCGCCTCCTGCATGGAGCACTTCAACGATGTTTCCACAGAGTTCACATTTGTAGATTTCCAGTACGTTCGCCATAGTACCTCCGTTTTTTATAGGTTCGAAGCATTTTCTTGCTCAGATAGAATGTACCTCATTGCGGAGAGAGTTGCAACTCCAGGCCAAGATGTTTCCTGATGATTCTCAAAAACAGGCGTTATGTATTTTTGTGGCGTCTTTGAGGGGAGATTCTTTCCGGCTATTGCCGTGAAGAAATATGCAGGGTCGAAATTATTTGCTATTCGTAATGTTTGTGGATATATTACGCAATCGTTGGAATCCGGTTTATTGCTGTGACTCCGGGGTCTTGAAAAAAGCGGGGAGGGCCGAATTGGAATGAAAGAGGATGAAGATAAGGTTCATTTTACCGGTACGGTATGGCTTGATAAGGCGGAGAAAGTTTTTCTCGGAAGCGATAGAATCGAGTTGCTGGAAAAAATTCAGGCGCTTGGTTCAATAACCAGGGCTGCCAAGGCTGTCGGGATTAGTTACAAGACAGCGTGGGAGATCGTGGATGCAATGAATAATCTTGCCGACAAGCCGTTGGTCGTGCGGTTGACTGGCGGCAAGGGCGGGGGTGGCAAACATCTTACACCGGAAGGACAGAATGTCATCAGCTCTTTCAAAATAGTCCAGGAGGAGCACAATACCTTCCTCAACAACATCGCCCATAAAATTGGTGATATGGAGGAGTTTTACAAATTTGTCAGACGCATGTCCCTCAAGGTGAGCGCTCGAAATATCTTCAAGGGAACGATACGCAGCATCAAAAAGGGGGCGGTGAATTCCGAAGTTGAATTGATTATTCCTAGTGGTGATGTGATTGTTTCGGTAATAACAAACGAGAGCGTGGAAAACCTCAATTTGAGAGAGGGTACGGATTCCTACGCAATTATCAAGGCTTCGTCGGTAATCTTGGGAAGAGATCTCCAGAATACGAGGCTAAGTGCAAGCAATATTCTCTGTGGAAATGTCGCAAATATAGTTCCCGGAGCAGTAAGTACCGAAGTAACGGTCCGACTTTCCGGTGAGAATACTATTTGTGCCATTATAACAAACGAAAGTGCAAATCTCCTCGCTTTCACCGAGGGTGATCAAGCGTGTGCCCTGTTTCAAGCCTCCAGCGTTATCCTTGGAGTGGACTGATTACTCCTGTCAGGAGCCTGTCGGACTTAGGGTAAATCTGCTGCAAATCCGTCTGGACGGTCCATATTCCGCCGCTTTTTTGGGTAATAGAACAACTATTGCCCTGCAAAATCAACAAAATCTGTCCTCGTCCAGCCAAATTTTCGCTTCGATTTCCTAAGTCCGACAGACTCCTGCCCCATGGGAAATATGTGCCCAACATGTTCTTCATGGGGAGTTACCTCCGCTGAAAGATCCCGCCAATAAAATTGCAGCACTCCCCGAAAAAATATAGAGTACAAGGGCAGCAGGAAGTCTGAGAATTGTATGCAGCGTTTTTGCGAGGCATCATGATTTGCCCGCGAGAGAAATCTTTGCACATCAGGAGTCTGTCGGACTTAGGGTAAATCTGCTGCAAATCCGTCTGGACGGTCCAGATTTCGCCGCTTTTTTGGGTAATAGAACAACTATTGCCCTGCAAAATCAACAAAATCTGTCCTCGCCCAGCCGAATTTTCGCTTCGATTTCCTAAGGCCGACAGACTCCTAGTCCTGCTATTATTCCCATCTTACAGTTGACTTTTATCTGTCTGATAGTTACTTTTCAAAGAAGTACACCTACAAAGGGGCCAACGATCCAATGACAGATTCTAAACGCAAAAAAGATCAGACCAAAAAAACTCTTTCGTCTGTTGATGGTGAGGTACAGAAGGAAAGTGCCGGGGGGCTCGTTGTTGCTGCAGAAGTGCTTCCTAAATTTTTGCCCATTATCCCTCTAAAAATGCGGCCTACCTTTCCGGGGATTCTCATCCCGCTGGTTGTAAAGGGTGCTGAAAAAGTTGCCGCGGTCAAGAGGGTGATGGAACTGGGCGATCGTACCATCGGCCTTGTACTTGTCAAGGAAGCGGATGGCGAGGAAACTCCGGACAATCTCCATCGGGTGGGAGTTGCCGCAAAGATTCTTCAGGTGATCCATTCCGATGATGAAAGCGCTCACCTGATGCTGAATAACCTTGAGAGATTTATTGTCGATCAGATTACCGTGACAGAAGAAGGTCTTATTGCCCGGGTCTCGTATCACAACAGTGCCGAGCTGTCGGTAAACCCTGAGCTGCAGGCCTATTCCATGGCGGTGATTTCCACTTTGAAGGAACTGATTCATCTGAATCCTTTGTTTTCGGAGGAGACGAAACTTTTTCTGAACCGGTCAAGCATGGACGATCCCGGGCGTCTCTCGGATTTTGCCGCAAACCTGACGAGCGCTGATGGGCAGGAACTTCAGAAGGTTCTGGAAACCTTTGATGTGAAACGCCGCATTGACCAGGTTCTGGTTCTGTTGAAGAAGGAGCTTGAAGTCTATCGTCTTCAGAGCAAGATTACGAAACAGATTGAAGAGAAGATCTCCGCCCGACAAAGGGAGTTTTTCCTGCGGGAACAGCTCAAGCTGATCAAGCGGGAGCTGGGGCTTGAGAAGGAAGGGAAGGTCACGGAGTTAGAGAAGTTCATCGAAAGGCTTGAAGGGCTTACTCTGAACGAGGAGGCTCAGAAGGCGGTGGAAGAAGAGATGGAGAAGCTTCAGCTGATCGAGCCGTCTTCTCCGGAATATAATGTCAGTCGAACGTACCTTGATTGGCTGACAATACTCCCGTGGGGTAAGCACAGTGTAGATTCCTATAAACTCGACCGTGCCCGGAAGATCCTGGATCGGGATCATTACGGACTGAAGGATGTCAAGGAACGTATTCTCGAATTCATTGCCGTGGGTAAAATGAAGGGAAGTATCACCGGGTCCATCCTTTGTCTTGTGGGACCGCCAGGGGTGGGGAAAACCTCGGTCGGGAAGAGTATTGCCGATGCCCTCGGTCGGAAGTTTTATCGCTTTTCCCTCGGCGGAATGCGGGATGAGGCGGAGATCAAGGGTCATCGACGAACCTACATTGGAGCGATGCCGGGCAAGTTCATCCAGGCCATGAAGCGTGCCGGAACCGCGAACCCTGTTCTGGTGCTCGATGAGATAGACAAAGTGGGTGCCTCGTTCCAGGGGGATCCGGCCTCAGCCCTATTGGAAGTGCTTGATCCAGAGCAGAATTCCACCTTTCGCGACCATTATCTGGACGTTCCCTTTGACCTTTCCAATGTCCTGTTTGTGGCAACGGCAAACCAGCTCGATACCATTCCCCCTGCTCTCATTGACCGGATGGAGGTTATTCGTCTGGCTGGGTATATCCTTGCGGAGAAGGTCGAGATAGCCCGACGCTTTCTCATTCCGAAGGCCCTCAAAAATCACGGCATCGAGAAAGGGCAGGTTACTATTTCCAAGGATGCATTGGTGAAAATTGTCGACGATTATGCGCGGGAAGCCGGGGTGCGGACCCTCGAGAACCGCATTAAAAAAATCATGCGGCGGTCGGCCATGGAATTTGCCCAGGGAAGGACTGAACCTATCTCTCTGGGCGTCGATGACGTGGTCAAGTACTTGGGGAATCCTGTTTTCAACCCTGATGAAGTCTTCGAGGATGTGATAGGTGTTGTCACGGGTCTTGCCTGGACGAGCCTTGGCGGAGTTACCCTGCAGATAGAGGCAACTGCCATGCCGAGCAAGGCAAAGGGCTTCAAGCAGACAGGGCAATTGGGAAATGTCATGGTGGAAAGTTCGGAGATTGCCTATTCATACGTGATGGCACATCTGGAAAAGTATGGGGTCTCACCTGATTTCTTTGACAGCCACTTCGTTCACCTCCATGTTCCGGCCGGGTCCACTCCCAAGGATGGGCCGTCGGCGGGCATTACCATGACCACGGCGCTTGTCTCAATGATCCTTAAAAAGCCGGTTCGAAAAAAAATTGCCATGACCGGCGAACTCACACTAACCGGCAGAGTCCTTCCCATTGGCGGTGTGAAGGAAAAGACCATTGCCGCCCGCAGGTCAGGGATTAAGACAATTATTTTTCCGGATGGGAACAGGAAAGATTTTGAAGAGTTGCCGGCATACCTGAGAAAGGGTCTCAAAGCCCATTTTGTGCATGACTATGATGAAGTTTGCGCGATTGCTTTTTCGCAATAATACTAACGGGGGGCTTAGCCCCCCAGCCTTTTTGCACGAGATTCCGCTCTCTGCTTGTACACGTCCTTTTCTGTTGAGCAATTCCCCTTGGTGTGCTACCTTTTTACGTTATCTCATTGTACTAATCCAGACGTCTCAGGAGAAATTTTCATGTTAAGTGCTGTGTCTACAGTTATAAAAAAATTCGTCGGAAGCAAAAACGAGCGTGAGTTGAAGCGTCTCTGGCCGATCGTTGAGCAAATCAACTGCCTCGAGTCCGAGATGACTAAACTGACCGACGAGCAAATACGGGAGAAAACAGTTTCCTTCAAGGAGCGGGTTGCCGGAGGGGAGAGTCTCGACTCGATTCTTCCCGAGGCCTTTGCCCTGGTTCGCGAGGCCGGTAAAAGGGCGCTGAATATGCGCCATTTCGATGTCCAGCTGATCGGCGGCATGGTTCTCCACCAGGGAAAGATTGCCGAGATGAAAACCGGTGAAGGGAAAACCCTTGTTGCCACTCTTCCCTGTTACCTCAATGCGTTGACAGGGCGAGGTGTCCATGTTGTCACGGTCAACGATTACCTGGCAAAACGCGACTCTGAATGGATGGGTAAAATCTACCGATTCCTCGGCATGTCGGTCGGCGTCATCGTGCATGGCCTGGATGACAACGAGCGTCGGGAAGCCTACAACGCGGACATTACCTACGGAACAAATAACGAGTTCGGCTTCGATTATCTTCGTGACAACATGAAGTTCAGTCTCGAAGATTATGTGCAGCGCGCATTCCATTATTCCATTGTTGACGAAGTGGACTCCATTCTCATTGACGAAGCCCGTACTCCTTTAATCATATCCGGCCCTACCGAAGATAGTACGGACAAGTACTATATTATTGACCGGATTATTCCTTTGCTCGTGAAGGGCGAGGTGCTTGAAGAGGATGCCAATACCCTTTCCGGGAAGAGAAAGCGATACACGGGAGATTTCACCATCGACGAGAAGGCAAAGTCGGCTACGCTCACCGAGGAAGGGGTCTTGAAGGTAGAGAAGTTGCTGAAAATCGATAATCTTTACGATCCTCGCAATATCGAGACACTTCACCATGTCCAGCAGGGATTACGGGCCCACGCAATGTACAAGCGTGACGTGGACTATGTTGTCAAGGATGGTGAAGTCATGATTGTTGATGAGTTTACCGGCCGACTCATGCCGGGACGACGCTGGTCCGACGGTCTCCATCAGGCCATTGAGGCCAAAGAGGGCGTGGTAATTGAAAACGAGAACCAGACCTTGGCCACAATCACCTTCCAGAACTATTTCCGCATGTACGAGAAGCTGGCCGGTATGACCGGAACAGCCGATACCGAGGCAGCGGAGTTCCATAAGATCTACAAGCTGGATGTTGTGGTTATTCCTACTAACAGGGTGCTGCTGCGTCCCGACTTTCCGGATGTGGTGTACAAAACAGAGATGGAAAAGTTCAAGGCGGTGGCTGACGAGGTCAAAGAGCTCCACGAAAAGGGGCAGCCAGTGTTGGTTGGTACAATTTCCATCGAAAAATCGGAGCTGCTTTCAACGCTCATGCAACGGGTCGGGATTCCCCATAACGTACTGAATGCCAAGCATCACGAGAGGGAAGCGGAGATCGTCTCACAGGCGGGCCGTAAGGGGATGGTGACCATTGCCACCAACATGGCGGGCCGCGGTACCGACATCCTTCTTGGCGGCAATGCAGAGGGTCTTGCGAAAAAATGGCAGGCTGCAAATCCCGAAGCCTCCGCTGAAGAGTACGCAGCAATTCTGGAGACGTACCGCAAGCAATGTGCCGCCGAACATGATGAGATCATTGCGTTGGGGGGCCTGCACATTCTCGGCACTGAACGCCATGAGTCACGGCGCATCGACAATCAGCTCCGGGGGCGCTCCGGCCGTCAGGGTGACCCGGGTTC
>RPRC01000208.1 GCA_003857395.1 Geobacter sp. | reverse complement strand
TGCCCCGGTTGGTAATGACGAACCTGACGATATGCGAGCCCGGATCGAAGGTGGGCATCGCCGGTATCTCCGGTGTCCGCAGGGTTACGGAGGAGCCGAAGGTGAGCATTTGGTGCACCCGCGAAATGACACGTCCGTCCACTTCCCAGTACCCTTCAAGTACACCTGATCCCGTGTAGCGGATATCGACGAATGCCTTGAGATTGGGGAAATGTTTGGGGATGGTTATTTCGGCCCGTCTGTTGTCGAAGTAGAGCTCAATCCGTTTGATGCCGAAAGCGGCGGCTGCGTCAGTGGTGATAGTAATCCGGACGTCAGCAATATCGCCGGAAAAGTTCCGGCGGTAAATGAAGCTTGTTGCTCCACTGTCCAGGACCCGTTCAATTACGGCTGACGGTATGATGACTGTCTCCGCGGCCATACCGCTGCCTGCCGTCAGCATGGCAGTTAGAGGAACCGGGTTGGTCCCGACAATCGAGTCAGGCCCGACGAAAGTTCCACTCGGGGAGGTCACCGGTACCGTTCCGGCCACCGCACTTTGTATCCGGTACAATAGGCTGACGGAGCTGTTTTGTCCCCTCGCTACGGAGACGGACGAGGGGCTGACACTGACCGCGGCGTACACGTTACGGCAGGCTGACAAGGTGACAAAGGCAACAAGGAATATATAAAATGCTTTTTTCGGCATAACTGACCTCCTACAGGTATAGTGGCGCATCAACGGTCAAGACGAGGAACAATCCAAAAGAGTTGCCGTCAACGAACGGATTGACCTTGTCTTTCGTGTTGACGTACGAGCTCCTCAGGGTGAGGGCCGGATTAATACTGTCCTTGAACAGTTGTTTCATGACATATGACAGGTTTGCCGTCACATTGATCTGCCTGGTATCGACGGAATTGTCCTCGGCTTTTACCAAAGTATACGTGCTTCCCGTGTCAAAGCTTAGCTGATCACTGAAAAACTTAGCGAACAGGTTCAATCCGGCGGTATAGGAATCGGTCCAGGAACCGGTCGGTGCCTTGGTGGCGTTCCAGGAGAACATCGGCGATACCGACAGGGCGGGCACGTTATAGGACGGGGAAAAAGAAATGGTCCTGGTAATGCTGTCGAAATTGGCGGCCGTTCTGTCGTTGAGCACCGTATAGTGCGCATTAAGGCTCAGCAACAGCTTTTCGAGGGTATAACTCACATTGGCTGAAACGGAGTCGGTCATGGTGTCGACCTGCGGCATGCCGGCAGGCTCGTGTCGGCTCTCCTGCAGGGTCCGCTGGTAGCCCAGGCTTATCGGCAGGTTCTGGATCATGGTGCAGGAGTAATTGATACCCCCTGCATAATTGACGACCTGTGCAAACCTGTCGTCTCCACTCACGTTATCGTTATCCCTGGAAAGATTGACGAGAAAGTTATGTTCGCTTAAGTTCAAACCTTGAGAAAGGCTGACTCCCTCCTTGTCCCTCAAGGTCCCGAGATTGCCGATGGTTCCGAAATTCGTTCCGAAATATTCGTATTTTCCGTCATAATTGTATGGTCCGAGAAATCCGCTGACCCTTGCCAGATAGGCACTGTCGCCGCTTTTGCCTACTTCATCCGAAGAGTCGGGGTCAAACCAGGAATAATCCGCTTCGAATTCTGTCTTCATCTTGTTTTCGAAAAAGTCGGAGTTGAGAACAAAACCGAGCAGTTGGCCGCGTTTTATGCCGGGTATCGAGGAGGAGATTGCCGCTGAAGAGTCCGACCCTCCTCCGGTGAGATAAATCGTCTTGAATTCCATTCTTTTGTCGAACAGTTTCACCCCGGCGGAGCCGCCGAAGATATGGTCTTCGGTCGATCCGCCGAAGCCTGCCCCTCCGTCGATGCCGATACCCTGTTGGGTCCTCAGATTGAAAAAACTGAACTGGAGGATGTCGTACACAAGCTGAAACAGCCCGCCTTTCCTGTTGAGGCTGATGGTATTCGACGTCTCGTACACAGTGACATCTCCGACGCTTGCCTTCACTTGCAGGGTATCTTTTTGATAGGTTCCGGTCATCAGCCAGTTGGCTACGTCAATTCCTTTATCGAGCGGGCTCGGAGATGGAGCATTCTGATCGAAATAGCGGGCATTGCCGTTCAGCGCGATTTCCCAGGGACCGTTCTTGACCTTGTTGTCCGTTTTCAGATTGCTTTCAATCTTGGAGCTGAATCCCGAGACTGTTGTCGGTGGCTGTCCCGGTTGAGGTGGATTTGTCTGGGTGGTTGAATCGTGGGTTGCCAGTTTCTGTGAATAGATAACCGACAAATCATTGTTCGAAGAGGCTTCTTCGAAGACGGTGGTCTGGCGCGAGCTGAAGGTCACCGTTTTGCCGAGTTCGGCGCCTTTCATGTCGAACGCTTTCAGTTCCAGGATGTGCTGTCCGGGTGCCAGAGGAATGACCGGCCGGTAGACGAGCCCTCCGTCCGTCACCGACACCAGTTGCGTTACGTCGATTCCGTCAAGGGTTACGAGCAGGTTGCTGCGAGAAACCGGACCCATGAATTCAACCTTCATTTCAGGCCGTTTGCCAATGATTTCGGTGTTTTCAGCAGGGGAAATAACGCGGACCCATTCGGCTGGAACAGGTGTCTGCTCCGGTTGGCTGTCTTGGGAAAATGCTGCGGTGCAGGTTACTAAAAGGAAAAATGACGCCACTACAACTGGTGTCTTCATAAACCTCCCTCCTCTCCAAAATTAACTACAATAATCACAATTCATGGTGTGAATTCAAACTTCTTCGGCATGGACAGCAATGTTGTTGCTGTTGATTAATGATTGCCAAAGAAGTTGACGGCATAATACTTACTTAAAATTGGTGATTATTCAAGAACTTATTCAGGTAGGCCTGGAAATTGCTGTAAACCAGAAAGATTTTTGACGCGCCCTTGCAGGAGTTGACGTTTGAAGAATGTCAAAAATATTCTTCGTGTGTTCACTATGGAGAGCCAATTAAAACCATAGGTTGTCCCGTCAAGCTCGGAGCCTGTAACAGCTGTTTTTTCGCAGACAACCCCTCCAAACCTCCCCTTGACAGGGGAGACTTAAAGGCTTCCCCCCTGTCAAGGGGGGATTGAGGGGGGTTGATTTTCGGTGTTACATGGTGCTAGGCGCCTGTTTTTGTTTGTATAT
This sequence comes from Geobacter sp., assembly GCA_003857395.1. The sequence continues at coordinate 7,378 of RPRC01000208.1, read as the reverse complement.
ACTCGTTGAGAGACGTATTATTATGCAGGAAAATACCTTGTGACGACATCCTGCTGATACTCGGAGCCTGTAACAGCTGTTTTTTCGCAGACAACCCCTCCAAACCTCCCTTTGACAGGGGAGACTTCAAGGCTTCCCCCCTGTCAAGGGGGGATTAACGCTTGATTGATCAAAAACTTCCGCAGCCAGCCAGAGTTTGACAACAGGTTGAAGGGGCTGCCTCTGGTAAGGGGATTCGATGATCGTTGATCCGCTATCGCTCAAGCTTTTCGTCACCATTGTGGAAGAGGGTACCATCGCCGCTGCCGCGGAACGGGAACATATCTCCGCCTCTGCCGTGAGTAAACGTATCAGCGATCTGGAGACCATGCTCGATACACAATTGCTCAGGCGGACCAACAAGGGGGTTGTGCCGACAATGGCGGGAGTGGCCTTGCTCAATCTTGCGCGGGGCGTCCTGCATGACCTGACGGACATCTTCCTGCAGATGCAGGAGTATTCCAGCGGGGTACGCGGTCGTATCAGGTTGTGGGCAAATATCTCCGCTATCAACCAGTTCCTGCCGAACGAGCTCAAATCCTTCCTGAATGCACATCCCGAGGTGCAGGTCCGTCTGGAAGGGAATATCAGTGAATCGATCATGAAGGCGGTGGCCGAGGGTGCTGCTGATGTGGGTGTCATCACGACGGGATCATGCCGGGAGGATCTCGAGTATCTTCCGTACCATTCGGATCAGCTGGTTGTGATTACGCCCAAGGACCACATTCTGGCGCACAACAAGTCGGTGTCATTCCGGGAGACCCTGGATTTCGATTATGTCGGACTGCCGGTTGGCAGTGCACTGAACAACCAGATAGTGCGGGCGGCAAACGATCTCGGCAGAACCCCGAAGCTGCGGCTTCACGTGAACAGTTTCGATGCCTTATGCCTGATGGTGGAGGCGGGGCTCGGTATCGGGATTGTGCCGAGGGGCGCCGCCAAGCCCTATTTCAAAGGCCTGCGTATTCGCCCCGTTCAGTTGCGGGAACCATGGGCGACACGTGATTTGAAAATTTGTGTCCGCTCTTTCGACGCTCTGCCTGCTGCCGCGAAACTTCTGGTCGATCACCTCCGGCAGGGGGAATAATCGCGAGTCCGCAGCCTCGGAATAGCTCGGCTGTTGCTCGATTGAACGTTCCCTCAGCTGTAGATAGCGACCTCTGCGTGAGCATTTACCTGCCAATTGGTCATGGTTGCCATCGCTTTTCGAGATGGCAGTATCACGAGATACTGCTTTCCAGGCATGTTCCTGTTCGGTATAAAATGGAGACTTCACACCTCGTGGGATGGTGTGAAGTTTTTTTATGAAATACCAACAAAAGGAGCACGATACTATGGCAAATCACTTTAAAATAGCGGTGTTACCCGGAGACGGAATCGGCCCGGAGGTGATGGCGGAGGCGCTCAAGGTGCTGGATGCCGTGGAAAAGAAGTACAACGTGGAGTTCAGGCGAACTCACGCAAACGTGGGAGGAGCGGGTATCGACAACGAGGGGAAAGCCCTGCCCGAGACCACGATCGATAGTTGCAAGGCCTCCGATGCCGTCCTGTTCGGTTCCGTGGGCGGGCCCCGCTGGGAGTCACTGCCGCCTGAAGAGCAGCCCGAGCGGGCAGCCCTTCTGCCGCTGCGCCGGATCTTCGGTCTCTACGCTAACCTGCGCCCCGCAATCATCTATCCGTCACTCACCGGAGCGTCTTCGCTCAAAGAAGAGGTCGTCAGTGGCGGATTCGATATCATGGTGATTCGTGAGCTGACCGGTGGCATCTACTTTTCCCAGCCCAAGGGGATAGAGGGGGAGGGGCGAGAGAGGGTCGGCTTCGACACCCTGCGCTACAGCGTGCCGGAGATTGAACGGATTGCACACGTAGCCTTCCGGGCAGCACGCGAGCGGAATGGCAAGCTCTGCTCCGTCGACAAGGCGAATGTCCTCTCTTCGTCAGTGCTGTGGCGGGAAACCGTCACCGCCATCGGCAGGGACTATCCGGACGTGGAATTGAGCCACATGTACGTGGACAACGCGGCCATGCAGCTGCTCCGTTGGCCGAAGCAGTTCGATGTGCTGCTGTGCGAGAATATGTTTGGGGATATCCTTTCGGACGAAGCAGCCATGCTGACCGGCTCGTTGGGCATGCTCCCCTCCGCCTCGCTGGGCGAGGGGGCGTTTGGCATGTACGAACCTTCCGGAGGCTCGGCACCGGACATTGCCGGCCAGGGTATCGCCAATCCGATCGCCCAGATTCTCTCTGTCGGGATGATGCTCCGATACTCCTTCGGGCTTGAGGATGCCGCCAAAGCCGTTGAAGCTGCCGTGGTCAAAGTTCTGGATCAGGGCTGCCGGACAGCGGATATTTACCAGGGGCGTAGCAGTGAATCCCTGGTGACCACGATACAGATGGGGGATGCGATTGTGGCAATGCTGTAAGCGGGGAGGCTCGAATTCAGAGGTTGCGGAGCGCGCAACCTCTGGTGTTGAGACGTATCAGACATCGATTAGCGGACAATCAGAGCAGGCTGGCGACGATAAGCACGACCAGGGTAATGAAGGTGTAGAGGATGTAGAGGTGAAGGTGTCCGTGCTGAAGTCTCCGTATCGGTAGAAATATCTTATAAACACGGGCAAGTATGGGAAGATAAATACCTTCCAGGACGGCTTCCGGTACATGACTTTCAAAGTGGGCTTTGCCGGGGAAAGCGCCTTGAATCGCCGGTTTATGCTTCACGAGTCTTAGAATGCCCGCAAACAAATCCACCAGCAATCCGGCAAAAGATGAGGCACTGTATTGCATCGTGCTGCTCGGCGCAAGATAGCCGCATCCCCACGTGGTGGATGATGTGACGATTGAGTGCTCAAGCCGCCGGCGATACCACAACCAACTCAGCAGGCAGACGACCAGAAGGGCAATGGCCAGAATCGTTATCCAGCCCAACGGCGCCAGTGAACTGATGGCCGGAATTTCAGCCGTGGCCGGCAGCCAGGCAACAACGGCCGATTGGAGCAGCGGTGCCACCGCTGCCGGGAAAATGCCGATAGCAAGGCAGACGAGAACCAGAACCAGCATGGGAATCCGCATGCTCCAGCCGGCCTCATGCGGCGTGTGGAGCGGGGAGCGGGGAGCGCCGAGGAAAACCACCCCCACCACTTTCACGAAACAGGCAACTGCCAGACCGCCGATCAGAGCCAACGCCGGTGCAGCCAGCGCGGTGACCACTGCCGTGGCGCCGTCATAGGCAATAGCTCCGTGGAAAAAACCGAGGTAGATCAACAGTTCGCTGACAAAGCCGTTCAGCGGGGGGAGGCCGCAAATCGCAATGGCGCCAACCATGAAGAAGGCCGCCGTCCAGGGGAGGTACCGCAGCAACCCACCCATACGATCTATTTCGCGTGTTCCTGCCGCGTGGATAACAGATCCTGCCCCAAGAAAAAGGAGTGCCTTGAAGGTGGCGTGATTCAGCACATGAAGGAGCGCACCGCCAAGGCCGAGTGCCGTCAAGAGCGGAGACCCTGTTGCTGCACCGATGAGAGCCACACCGATTCCCATGGCAATGATGCCGATGTTTTCAATGCTGTGATAGGCCAGCAGGCGTTTCAGGTCGTGCTGACCCAGGGCGAAGAGGACCCCGATGATACCCGACACCATGCCGAGAATCAGGAGCAGAATCCCCCACCAGAGCGGTATCCCGGTAAAGAATGACAGCGAGCGCACCAGTCCGTAGATGCCGATTTTCAGCATGACCCCGGACATGATGGCAGAGACGTGACTGGGGGCGTTTGCATGTGCCGACGGGAGCCAGACGTGAAGAGGCATGAGCCCCGCCTTGAAGCCGAAACCGACGAGTGCCAGAAGGAATACTGTTGCCGCAAGCGGGGCAGTAGCAGACAAGGAGCCGGCGAGCGGAAAGGTGAAGCTGCCGGAGCTGCTTTGCAGCAGGGCAAAGAGTGCAAACAGGGCCAGGGTGCCGATGTGGGTGCAGATCATGAAAAGGGTGCCGGCATCACGCACTTCGGGCGCATGATCGTCGGTGGTGAGAACGAAATAGGCGGCAATTGCCATGACTTCCCACGCCAGCAGAAAAACCCCGGCCGAACGCGCCATGGTGACGAAAAGCATGGCTGACACCAGAAGACCAAAAAAAAACGTCAGTTTCCGGATGGTGCGGGGATTGTTCCGGGCAGGCCAGTAGCCAAGGGCATAGACGCTGCAGCAGGCGGCAACAAGGAGAATCGGCAGGGCAAAAAAAGCGCTGAGCGAATCAACGCCGCATTCAGCAGGACCAAAGGGAAATGGCCAGTCAAGTTGCCAGGTAACGGTATTTCGGTTCAGGAGAGTGGTGATGGCGCCAGCAAACCCGACCATTGCAGCCAGAACCATCACCAGCGTCGCACAGCGCTGGCCAAGGGTGGGGGGCAGCACCCGCAACAGCAGCGGTAATCCGGAAAGGGCAGCCAAAACTGCTGCTGTGATAAGAAGCATCGCCGGGAGCGTGGCTGTCAGATCACCAATCATAAGGCACCTCTGCCTATTTCATTTTCAATCTCCCGAATGACGTTTATGATCGTCTCCGGGCTGCATTCCCGGCCCAGGATCCCCCGCAAGCGGGAGTCGCGCAGGCAGTAGGCCAGTTTCGAGAGCAGGTGCAGGTGCATTCTGATGGTAGGGGAGATGATCGTGAAGAGTATCTGGACCGGCTTGCCGTCCAGGGCCGCGAAGTCGACCGGCTGCGCAAGAAAACAGAGGGCGATCTTCGGAACCGGCAGCTGCACCAGAATCGGATTGCGCACATGGGGGATGGCGATGCCGTCGCCGATGGCGGTGGTGCCCATGGCCTCACGTGCCAGGAGTACCTGCAGGATGAAATCGGGATCGACCTCCGGCGGCAGGTTCAAGAGCGTCACGACATTGCGCAGCACTGTTTCCGTGTCACTGCCCGGGACGCCGCAGTGTATGCCACCCGCATCCAGCGCCTGACTCAAGGTCGGAAGCGGGCAATTATCCAGATCTTTCATCTTGTACAGGGCGGGATTCACTTTGATGCCGCGCTCCGTTGCCCATTCCAGCAGGTCCACCGGGTTTATCCGGTAATCTCCCTGGAACAGCTCAGCCGGCAGATGGTCTTTCTTGATCCAGCGTATTACGGTTTTTTCATCAACATTGAGAGCCTGTGCGGCCTCTGGCGGTTCAAGCAGCATGGCTTTATCCTTTTAAGAAACCCGGCGTCTCCTCGATGCCGAGCTGCAAAAGTAGTGCTTTCTCAACCTGACTCATGAGCGATTTGGTAAGAAAACCGATGCGCTCCCCTACCACATTGACCTTGTCAATGGTAATCAGGATATGGGAGCTGATTTTTGCATCCCGGGCCAAACCGGTGCCGGCAGCCGGGAGCAATGTCTCAAAATCGTAAATCTTTTCCAACCGGTTGAAACTCAAGGGAATAATCGTCACAACCGATGAAAACTCATTGCTGATATTGTTGCTCACCACCAGACAGGGGCAGACTTCCGGTTCCTGTGAATCTGTGTGCGGCATATTGACCGCGTAGATGCCGCCACGTTTAAACATCGCGTTTCTCCGTAACCGCCGCTTCGAATTTTTTCAGCACTTCTTTGGTTTCTTCGGCAGTGGACCTATACCCTTCGATCAGCCCTTTGTGTATTTTATTCTTTTCTTCGGCAAGCTTTTCCCTGGCAGCTTCTTCCAGAAACTGGCTCAATCCGCGCTGTCCATAAAGAGCCTTAATGTCGTCCACTATCTCGGTCGGCAAGGTAATATTCAGTCGCGTATTCGACATGACGGCACCCTCCATTGTAATGTGTTGTTCGCAATGTTGGTGTTCCAGAATTTTATTGACGTATTAATGTTTATAGCATATGTTTTGTGAAAGTGTTATTAATTTTTACAACGTATACAATTTTATTGACGTCCAATACCTTGCCGTTTTGAACCTGGCATAAGCAACATCGTGTGGTTGTCGAGGTATTCTGCTTCTTTGAGGATGATACTACATGACTGATATCATTATACACTGTGTCGTGGCGCTGCTCTTTCCGCCCCTCCTGCTCGGGGTTATCGGCAAGACCAAGGCCGCTTTCGCCGGCCGGGTCGGCGCACCCTATTTTCAACCCTATTACGACCTGATAAAGCTCTTCCGCAAGGGAACTGTCTTTAGCGAGACCACCACCTGGGTGTTTCGTGCCGGTCCTCTGGTGACGCTTTCGGCAACACTGATCGCCGCCCTGCTGATACCGCTGGGGCGCCATGCCGCGCCATTATCTTTCAGCGGCGATCTGATTTTGTTTGCCTATCTTTTCGGCTTGGCGCGGTTCTTCACCACCATCGCCGCTCTTGATACCGGCTCAAGTTTTGAAGGGATGGGCGCAGCCCGCGAAGTAACATTTGCCTGCCTTGTTGAGCCAACACTCTTTTTTGCCCTGATTACCCTGGCACGCATGAGCAAGTCTCTCTCCCTGTCAACCATCCTGACCCATTCCACACCCGGGACCTGGCTTGTTGCCGGGACCAGCATGCTGCTGCTGGTGGGGGCGCTCTACATCACCCTGCTGGCGGAAAACTGCCGCATTCCCTTTGATGACCCCAACACCCACCTGGAGTTGACCATGATTCACGAAGTCATGGTTCTGGATCATAGCGGACCGGCCTTCGGGATCATCCTCTATGCCGCGGCACTGAAACTGTTTATTCTCGGAGCAGTCTTCGTCAATGTCGCCCTGCCCATTGCCACGGGAAACGCTCTGGTGGACTGGGCAGTCTTTCTTGTCGTCATGCTTGTCCTGGCGGTGTCAATCGGCATTGTCGAGTCGGTCATGGCCAGATTGAGGATGGTTCGTATCCCGCAACTCCTGGTCGGGGCCACCATCTTGTCCGCCTTTGCCATGTTGCTGGAATTGAGGTAATGCCATGAGCTCTTTCGCTGATGAACTGTTGATACTGGTGATGCTGATCAATCTGGTCATGCTCGGGACAAGCCGGCTGATTTTTTCCATCCGTGCCGTTGCTGTCCAGGGGGTCATCCTGGGAATTTTGCCCGGGCTGATTCACCCTTTTTCCGGTCACCTGGCTGCCATCACGGTCGGTATCATTCTGACCAAGGGGATTGTCATCCCCTATCTGATCAGTGATGCCATTCGAAAGGCACAGATCAGACGCGAAGTGGAACCATTCATCGGCTATGTGCCGACCCTGCTGATCGGGGCCGTATTTACGGCGATTTCCTTTGCTTTTGCGGATAAACTGCCGCTCGCTCCGGAACATAAGGATCTGCTCTTTGTCCCGGCATCCATTGCCACGTTGCTTACCGGCTTCCTGATCTTGACGACCCGAC
>RPRC01000207.1 GCA_003857395.1 Geobacter sp. | reverse complement strand
CTGCGGTCAATGATAAGGCTGGAGCACGGACGCCTCTTTCATTAGTTTTTGCGTCGTGCGTTATTGCGGTGGTGCTGCTTTTTTTTACCGGATTCATGAGTCATCTTCCCCAGCCGGTTTTAGCGGCAGTAGTTCTCGTTGCCATCAAGGACCTGATCCAACTAAAGGAGCTACGTCACCTCAAGCGGGTCAGTAAAGTGGAATTCTACACGGCAATGGCAGCGGTTGTGGGTGTGCTGCTCCTCGGGATACTGAAGGGCATTCTTCTTGCGGCGCTTTTTTCCATTATCCTCATGATAAAACAGACAGCTCACCCACGCATCACTGCACTTGGACGTTTTGCCGGCAGCGAACGATTTGGCGAGACTTCCCGCTATCCGAATGTAGAGCGGATTCCCGGGGTACTGGCCCTGAGGGTGGAGGCGGCATTTCTGTATTTCAATGTTCAGAACATAAAGGAGGAGATACTGCGAATGATCAATTTGCAGATTCCGTCGGTGAAACTTGTGGTAATAGACCTTTCCACTTCACCGTACGTGGATCTTGCCGGTGCGCGGATGCTGACCGAACTGCATGATCATTTGGCGGAAAACGGGGTAAGCCTGAAGCTGGCAGAGATGCATGGCGGTGTCCGTGACCTTCTGCGGGCAGAAGGTCTGATCCAGCGCTTGGGAGAGTTTGAACGCAGAATGAGTATTGCCGAACTCATCGATCTTTAGCCGCTAGAGGGCCTTTGGCTCCCGGCTGGTGTGCGCCGGTATTTCTGAAGGATAAAAAAGAAGGGGCGCAGCTTTTGCCGCACCCCTTCTTTTTAGGTATTCTGCCTGCCGGGAACTAGAGTTTGGCCAGCAGTGGAACGATCAACAGGGAAACGATGTTGATGATCTTGATCATCGGGTTGATAGCCGGGCCGGCAGTATCCTTGTACGGGTCGCCGACGGTGTCGCCGGTTACTGCCGCCTTGTGGGCTTCGCCACCCTTGCCGCCGTGGAAACCGTCTTCGATCAGTTTCTTGGCATTATCCCAGGCGCCACCACCGGTGGTCATGGAAATGGCAACGAAGATACCGGTTACGATGGTACCGACGATTACGCCGCCGAGAGCCTTGGGACCGAGGGTAAAGCCGACGATGACCGGTGCTGCGATCGGGATGAGGCCGGGGATGACCATTGCCTTGAGCGCCGATTTGGTGACGATGTCAACACATGTCGCATAGTCGGGCTTGCCGGTGCCTTCCATGATGCCCTTGATTTCACGGAACTGGCGACGTACCTCGGTAACGACCGCTCCACCTGCTTTGCCCACGGCTTCCATGCAGAGAGCAGCGAAGTAGAAGGGCAGCATGCCACCGATAAAGAGACCGACGATGATGTACGGGTCGGAAAGGTCGAATTTGATGATTTCCTTGCCGGCCAGAACCAAGGCATGATTCAATTCATCCACATAGGAAGTGAAGAGAATTACCGCGGCCAGACCAGCGGAGCCGATGGCATAGCCCTTTGTAACTGCCTTGGTGGTGTTGCCGACTGCATCGAGGGGATCGGTTACTGCGCGAACCGAATCGTCAAGTTCGGCCATTTCAGCAATCCCGCCAGCGTTATCGGTGATCGGTCCGTAGGCATCCATGGCAACGACGATACCGGTGAGGGAGAGCATGGAAACGGCGGCGATGGCAATGCCGTAAACACCGGCAAAGTTGTAGGCAACGATGATGCCGGCGGAGATAACGATTACGGGAGCTGCCGTAGATTTCATGGAAATACCGAGGCCGGCAATGATGTTTGTTGCATGACCGGTGGTCGAGGCTTCAGCAATGTGCTTGACCGGGCCATATTCGGTCGCGGTGTAATATTCGGTGATCCAGAAGATGGCCCCGGTGACAACCAGTCCGACTAGTGAGGAGATAAAAATATTCATTGCCGAATAGCCGGTGGGGTTGCCGGCCGGGAACATCTGCACGGTCACGAAATAGAACGCGATTGAGGCCAGCACTCCGGAAGCGATCAGGCCTTTGTAGAGAGCGCCCATAATTTTCTGGCTGCCGCCCAATTTGACAAAGAAGGTGCCGATAATGGAAGCAACAATGGAAATTCCGCCCAGAATCAGCGGGTAGCTGACAGCGCCGGCGAAATTATTGAAAGAGATGGCGCCAAGCAGCATGGCGGCAATCAGGGTAACGGCGTAGGTTTCGAAAAGGTCGGCTGCCATGCCTGCGCAGTCACCAACGTTGTCGCCAACGTTGTCGGCGATAACCGCGGGGTTGCGGGGATCGTCTTCGGGAATTCCTGCCTCAACCTTGCCGACCAGGTCAGCGCCAACGTCAGCGCCTTTGGTGAAGATACCACCGCCGAGACGAGCAAAGATCGAGATCAGTGAGCCCCCGAAGCCGAGGCCAACCAGCTGGCTGACGACATCTTTCACGGGTGCCTCGGGCATGAGCTGCTGCAGCACGAGATAGTAACCGGCTACTCCCAGAAGTCCCAGGCCGACAACTAGCATGCCGGTGATGGCACCGCCCCTGAATGCTACGTTGAGTGCCTTCTCAATCCCGGATTTGGCTGCCTCAGTGGTCCGAATGTTGGCACGGACCGAAACGAACATGCCGATAAAGCCGGTCAGGCCTGAGAAAATCGCTCCGACGGCAAAACCGACAGCGGTTTTCGAGCCGAGGGTGAAGAATAGAAGGATAAACATGACCACGCCGACAACGGCAATGATCGAATATTGGCGCTTCATGTAAGCGCCGGCCCCTTCCTGGATCGCAGCGGCGATCTGCTTCATGCGGTCACTTCCCTGAGGGAGCTTCAAGATCCATGCGGTCGAAATAAGACCATAAGCAACTGCTGCCACGGCACATGCCAGGGCGAAAACTTCTGCGTACTGTTCCATGCAATAATCCTCCGTATATTTAGCCTGGAAAGGCTGGAATTGATGACTTTTTTTTCGTTTTATAAGCGCCAAATAGTTATAGGAAAAGCGCTTGTTTGTCAACCGGAAAGTAAGGTTTTCTCTCCCGCCTGACTCCAAGCTTGCACTTTCCGTCAACCTTCCTATATCATGGAAAAGAAGACGTAAAGAGGATCCGACCACCTCCGGGAAGATTTCCATGCAGGTTTTTTTGCAAATCAGATCGCAGTTTTTTTAATCACAAGTGCAGGGTATGGTTTTTACCGCCGGATAAAAATGGAGTGCTCAATGCTGGAAGCAAGAATCATCTCCGAATTACAGAAGATCGCGGGGAAGGACAATGTTGCAACGGAAAAGCAGGACCTGATTTGCTACTCCTATGATGCGACTCAGATGGAGTTTTTCCCTGATGTGGTTGTTTTTCCGGCGAATACCGACGAAGTGTCTCGTATTCTGACGTTTGCGAACAATGAGAATATTCCGGTTTTTCCCCGGGGAGCGGGGAGTGGGTTTTCCGGTGGAAGCCTGCCAAAGGGCGGTGGGCTTGTCCTCGTTACTACACGAATGAACAGGATACTCTCCATCGATACGGACAACCTCATCGCTGTTGTTGAGCCAGGTGTCATCACCGGGGATCTCCAGGATGCGGTGGAGAAAGAGGGCCTGTTTTATCCACCGGATCCGGCCTCCCTGAGGTTTTCCACCCTTGGGGGAAATGTGGCCGAGTGTGCAGGAGGACCGCGAGCGGTCAAATACGGGGTCACCAAAGACTTTGTGCTTGGACTAGAGGTTGTCCTTCCGACTGGCGATGTAATAAACACCGGCGGTCAAACGGTCAAGGGCGTGGTGGGGTATGATCTGACCAAACTCCTGTGCGGAAGCGAAGGTACTCTTGGCATTATCACCCGGATAATTCTTCGTCTTCTTCCCCTTCCCGAAACGCGGAAGACCATGCTTGCCGTATTCGATTCCATTGATGGCGCTGCCGGAGCGGTTTCGACAATCATCCGCAGCCGGATTATCCCGACAACGCTGGAGTTCATGGACCACTCGGCCCTGCAATGCGTTGAGGACCAGTTCAGTCTTGGTATCCCGGCGGAAGCGGAGGCGGTTCTCATTATTGAACTGGATGGTGAAAAGGAACTGGTGGAGAAGCAGGTCGGGCGAATCGGCAATTTAATTCGTCCGCTCGGTCTCATCAGTTTCAAGGCTGCGGCTGACGCCAGCGAAGCAGAGGAGCTGTGGAAGGCCCGTCGGCTCATGTCTCCGGCACTCAAAAAGGTGAATCCCGATAAGGTCAACGAGGATATCGTCGTGCCCCGGAGCCGGGTTCCCGATATTATCCGAAAGATTGAAACAATCAGGGACAAATACGGCATTCCCATCGTTAATTTCGGCCATGCCGGTGATGGAAATATCCATGTGAATATCATGATTGATCGAAGCATTCCCGGAGAAAGCGAGAAAGCCGAAGGGGCGGTGCGCGAGATATTCCGGGCAACCTTGGATATGGGAGGTACCATGTCGGGTGAACATGGAGTGGGTCTCAGCAAGTCACCGTATATTCCTTTGGAACTCTCCCGAGAACAGATCGGCGTTATGAAAGCAATCAAGCAGGCGCTGGATCCAAAAAATATCCTGAACCCGGGGAAAATCTTTCCGGAATAAACAATGAGGACAGCAAAAGCTGTCATCCAAAACCAACAACGCAAAGCTAAAAACTGATAACTAAAAACTATCTATCTATGGATCCTCTCAAACGTTTAGAAAATGAACTGAAGAACTGTGTGAAGTGTGGCGCTTGCCGAGCTTACTGCCCGGTCTTCACAGCTGTGGGGCGCGAACCGGTCTCAGCCCGTGGCAAAATCGCCTTGGCACGCGCGGCCCTTTCCGGGCAGCTGAGCCTCGATGCCCGTACCCGGGAAGTTATGTCGAAATGTCTTCTCTGCGGCAGGTGTGTGGAGAAGTGCGCCAATGATGTTCCCACGGACCTGATTGTCCTTGCAGCCCGTGAAGCCCTGGCCCGTAAGAGAGGAACTAGCCTTTTTCACCGTCTGGCAGGATTTTTTCTGCGCAATCGCGCCCTGCTGTCCGGGGGTGCCACTCTTGCTTCTCTGTTTGGTCCCCTTCTGTTCCGCAAGGTTCCGAATTCCTCGGGTTTGCGGCTCCGCTTTCCCCTTCCTTTCATCGGAGGGCAGCGGCATTTCCCCAAAATAGCTGCCAAGCCTTTTCTGGCAAGGCATCCAGAGATTATCCCGGGTGAGCCGGGACGACCACGGATAGTCTTTTTTGTCGGTTGTATGACGAATTTTATTTATCCGGAGATCGGCGAAGCTGCCGTTGCGCTCCTGAAAAGTCTTGGCTGCACCATTGTCATTCCAAAAAATCAGCACTGTTGCGGATTCCCGGCCCTTTCCGGAGGGGATCTGGATACCTTTCGGGGGCTTGCGGAAAGGAATCTTGCCGCACTGGAAGCCCACCAGGCAGATTATGTAATGACGGCCTGTGCTTCGTGCGGCGGGGCATTCCACCGAATGTACCCCCTCGTGCTCGGAGAACGCTTCCCCGAGCTTGCGGAGCGACTCCAAGCTCTTTCCGAGAAAGCTCTTGACGCTTCCGTGCTTTTGCAAAAACTCGGGCTTTGGCCGAAACTGGGTGCCAACACGCTACAGGAGATTACCTACCATGATCCCTGTCATCTGCGGTCTCGGGGGGTTGTCCACCAACCTCGGGAGCTTCTTCGTGAGGTGTCTGGACTCAGCCTGATCGAAATGAAGAAAGCAGATTCCTGCTGCGGACTTGGCGGCACCTTCTCCATCCATCATTATGGAACCTCAATGGAGATCAACGCCCAAAAAACGGCAGCAATCATGTCAACGGGGGTACAGACGGTCGTCACCGGCTGCCCGGGTTGCATGCTTCAGTTGTCAGATGGACTGCAGAAGGCTGGGAGCAAGGCAAGGGTGAAGCACACTCTTGAAATCCTGGCGCGAAATCTGTCCAAGAGGTGAGACGGAGTTGTCTTTACCCTGCTTCTGTTTCTCTTGGCATTTTTCTGAAAAATGCTAACAAATACGGTGACTAATGGTTTCCCGTCGAAAGGAATGTTTCCCTCGTAGAGACAATATGTTTTACGTATAGTAAACATTTTTTTATTGACATTAGATTGAATAGACTCAATATTTGTGAAAATTGTCTGGCTTTCCCCGATATATTTTCGCAGGAGTTTACATATGAGTGAATACAATATTGGCCCGAAACTGAAAAGTCTGCGTCTTGCAAAAAAACTCACACTTCAGGCGGTTGCCAAAGAAACGGGATTTTCGCCGGCCTTGATTTCCCAGATTGAAAACAACAACGTCTCCCCTCCCATTGCAACACTTTCCAGGATTGCCAAATTCTTCGATGTGAAGATCGGTATTTTCTTTGCCGAAACCGAGGAGCAGTGCAAGTTTGAAGTGGTGAGAAAGGACGAGCGGAGAGAAGTCCCTCGGGTAATCTCTCCCACCGGCAGCCGTCATGGCTATTCCTATGAATCACTTTCTTTTCACAAGCAGAACAAAAAGATGGAACCGTTCATCATAACCCTGAATGATATGGTTTCTGAGTCCACCACCTACAGTCATGAAGGAGAGAAGTTTCTTTTTATACTGAAGGGGACTGCCGAGATTTTGCTTGATGATGAGCATCTCATCCTCGGAGAGGGTGACAGTATCTATTTTGATTCCACAATGAAGCACCGATTTCTTTCAAAAGATGGCTCTGAAGTGAAAATTCTTTCAGTCGTGACCAAGTAACCCCGCAGCTAGCTTTTTTACTATAGTAACTCCACACGTTACAGCCCGCCTGGCTTCGAGTCGGCGGGTTTTTCTGTCTTTTTTCTGCCGAAATTCCCGTTGCCAGCTATTTTTCCCTTGACTTGTTCGCTTGTCTCCATTTAATGTTCAAACGCTTTTCGAGTGGTAATGTCGCGATCTATAATAAACAATATTGCGGACTGGGTCCTGTTGCCGACAATTTTTATCTCAGCGCCTCGCTTGGTGGAATGATGCCTCCTCGTCATACACCCGGTTCGGATACTTATTCGTGTTGTCAAGTACAGGGAGGAAACTAACGTGGGAATACGTACATCTTTACTGATTCTATCGCTGATAACTCTTGCCGGATGTGCCGGAAATCATAACGCAATTTCTTCTCCGCAAGAGTATGTTGAAATTGACAATCCCGCTTTTACCCTGTCTCCGGGTGCTCCAGCCACCATCTGGGTGCCTCGAAGCTATGTGGAGAGCAGTATCCCGCGTGGCGGCGAGCTGATTGAAAAGGGCTATGATGCACTTCGTGGGACTTCTTCCGGAAGCGGCACACAGCAGCAGGCTGTTCAGCAGCCCGCCGTCTCTGTTTCCGCGCCGATCCCGGTGCCTGCCACCGTGAAAGCCGCACCTGCTCCCCGTGTCAGAAACAGGATTTTCACTGTCGAGCTCAGTCAGAACGGCCTGCTTGCGCAGTTTAATGAAGAGATGGCAAAAGCTCCGGCTGAACTCATGATCGACCCTGCCAAGGCAGCCTTCGTGGCTCGTTACGCGGCTGTCGCTACCCCCGCAGAGCGTGCGGATCTTGCCGTAAAACTCCGGGAGGATTTTGGGGCGAATCTGGCACTTTTCCTTTCCGCACCGGAAGGTATTGCGTCAGGCAGTTCGGTCACCGTGGAAATTTACGAATGTAACGGCGGGACCCTGGTTAAAAGTCTGACTGCCGAGATTAGCTCCTTTGCTCCTGCGGACAAAGCTGCTCGGGGTGCAGCCCTTTCGGCAACCCTGCGGAAGCTTGCCGGTGAAGTGAAGGACGTTGCGAACCTTGTGCCCTGGTATGGCAAGGTGGTAACCGTGGAAGGGGAACGGGTCTATATCAATGCCGGCAAAGAGAGCGGCATCATGATCGGGCGGGTTCTGAACGTCTACCGGGGCGGTAAGGTGCTTGTGAACCTCGGATTTGCACCGGGCCAGAGAATAGGACTTCTGGAAATTACCGGTTATGTTGGCACTGACGGTGCTTTCGGGATTGTCAAGCAAGGCGCAAAAGCACTGACGGCCGATCTGGTTGGGGTCGAATAGCAGCGCAGTAAGCATATTTTTTTTCAAGTGATTCCGGTCCTTCTTGAGGATAGGGCAGCTGTTCGGATAGTAATTGATGTAGTTTATTGATGTTTTATTGGACCATTGTCTGGTCCTCTATATTCCATGAAGGAGGCAGAAATGAAGAAGGTATTTGGTATTTTAGCCGCCAGCCTGTTGCTGGCTGCTCCGGCCATGGCTCAGGAAGTTCCGCAGAACACCGAACCGGTGTATAACTGTGATTTCCAGCCCTCCTGTGAAGTTGCACCCGGTGTTTACGGCAAGATGGCTTCACCGGTGAAGAGCAAGTTCAATCTGTCCATTGGTGGTTTTGTCAAGCTTGACTACGCTTACAACTCAACTAACTTTGGCTCGTACGGTGCGCTTACCCCTGGCTCCGGTGCCATTCCCAAAACTTCATCTCTGCAGGGAGAGACCGATCAATCAATTTTCACCGCTCGCCAGTCGCGGTTTTGGCTGAAAGTTGGCGGTCCAGGCTTCCTGGGTGCAAAGACTAATGCTCTGATCGAAGTTGACTTCTATGGAACTCCTGCTGATGCTGCCGAAAGTCCCCAGATCAGAATGCGTCAGGCTTGGGGATCCATGGACTGGGCAAACACCTCAGTACTGTTTGGTCAGGCATATGATGTCTTTGGTCCCATGGTTGCTTCTACGGTTGATTTTCGTTCGGGAGCAGCGTTTGGTACGCCGAACAATCCTCGCGTACCGCAGCTTCGTGTGACTCAGAAACTCAACCTAAATCCTGAAAATTCCCTCAAACTGGTTGCAGGTATTCAAGACCCGAACCAGAACGCTAATAATAACGCTGGTGCAACCCTTGCCACTGGTTCCTTCGGCACGGCAGTAAACATTGCTGGTCAGGCCATGTGGGTTAGTAAGACCCTGGGTGTATCCCCCGGCTATTGGGGCCTTTCGATGAACTCTCTGACCGCTGGTCTCTTCGGCCTCTACGGCAGCGAGAAAGTTCTTGCTGTTACCGGAAACAAGGCGGTCGATTCCTGGGGTTATGGTTTCTACACTTTTGTTCCGGTCCTCAAATCAAAGGATGGCAAAAGCCGCGCCATGACGATGTCCTTTGAAGGACAGGCATACATGGCTGCGAACATGGCTTTTAACTCAGCTACCGCAGATACAATCGTCGGTACGACAGATAATCTTAAACCGGCCAAGGGCTATGGCCTTGCTGGTCAGGTAATATTCTATCCGACTCAGGATCTTGGCATTACTGCCGGTTGCCAGAGAAGAAATGCCTACAATTATAATGACTATGCAACCAGGAATATTACCTTTGCCCCCAATACGGCAAAAGCACTTGGTGGTAGCAATTTCCTCAAGTCGAGTACCAATATCTACGTGAATGTATCCTATGATCTGAATGCTGCCATTCGGGTTTCCGCAGAATATCAGAATGTCAATACCCAGTATGGAAATTCTACTGATGTAGCTACTTCCACCAGTCTTGCCGGTACCTCCGGAACCGGGACTGCAAACATCGGCCGCCTCGCTTTCCTCTATTTCTTTTAGGAGATGGTCATTACCAGTAGACTGTTGTCGAACGTAAAAACAAAAAAAGGGGGGCCACTCGGCCCCCCCTTTTTTGTTAGGGATGTCAGGCTCAGGTCACTGCCTGTTATTTTGAAAAAAGATATCCATTCGTCCCGCCAAGGTACTCTCCCAAACAAAATTATAGTTGCGGGTATTTGCTACTTTAGGCCATCGCCAAAGGAGGGGGCTCTTCCGGATCAATCAGTACATGTAACAGCGTGGGACCTTGATGCAGAGCCAACTCTTGCCAATTGATCATCTCAAAATCTTTGGCTCCTCTGATTGTATGAGATTTGGCGCCGGTGGCCCGAGCCATCATGGCAAAATCGACTGGTGGAATGCGGTACTCTACCGTCTCCTTGCCCGAAAATCGATGTCCATGCCGGATCAGGCCGTAGGCCTGGTCATCCAGTACCACAAAGAGTACCGGCAGTTGCTGTTCCACCGCCACGGTAATCTCTTGGGCACTCATCAGATAACAGCCGTCGCCGGCAATACAGACCGAGGGTGCGCTTTGATTCGCAAATGCTCCGCCAATCGCGGCTCCCACAGCCCAAGCCATGGTGGCGAACTCAATGGAGAGGTGATAGCTTTCCGGCCGGGAATGGAAGAAATAGTGGATCGACCACGGCACACTGTTGCTGTTGTCGATGAAAAAGCGGGTTTCCCTCGGTAGTCGACGGATGAGTTCGTAGTAGACCTGGGGTGCTTTGAGGAGTTCACCGTTGACAGCTGGCCGGCAGCAATGCGGACGTTGCACTTCTATCCCGACTGGAACGTAAGCAGTTCTGGCCGCGGCCTCAGGATCGAAATTTCCACTCTGGGGAAATTTTCTGTTGCTGTCTTCTAACCGCTCGTTAAGCTTCGCAAAAACGGTCTTGATTGATCCCTGGACATGCAGGCGTGCCATCGGAGAACGGCTAAAGGCAGCTCGGTCACTGTGGATGTGGATCATTTTATTGTTCATGAGCGTTGGATCCCATTTGCTGGT
>RPRC01000206.1 GCA_003857395.1 Geobacter sp. | reverse complement strand
GTGCGAACGGCAACCGCCTCAAAAATGAGGATAGAGTGGGCATGAGCCGTATACGAGGCCCGTACGTACGGTTCTGTGAGAGGGATGAGGCGGGCATGATCAGCTCGCCTCACCCTACTCGATTTTCTACGGGTTTCAGGTTCTTGAGCTGCGCCGGGGCAGCCAAGCACTATGGGCAGAAGGGCTAGGAGAGAGGGTTTATGCACAGAGCGGGGTGCCGGTTGCATTTTTCCGCGAAAATCAGTGAAGTATCTCCAGAAGTTCCCGTAATTGCTAAAAATAATCGTAACATCCTGAAATAACTAGTGTATTTAGCCGCCTAAAAAATGGTCATTTAGTGATTTCCCCTGTAATAAATATCACTTACCTGTCTCTTCCACGAAGTTTTCCACAGCTGTTCCACAGTTTGTGTTGGTGAATAATAATCCTGCTCTGGCAGATGAATTGTAATTCGTGATTATCTGTTTATCACCTGACGGATGTCCCCTGCAGAAATGATGGTGAGGGGGCTTCTATCCCACCTCAACGCAGCGGATGCCGTCCGGCCGCCATGCAGGCGAGATGACGAAGGAGCCTTTCTTTCCAGTGGTCGAAAGGAGTGCCCCGAAGGTTACGGTAAAGTCTCCGTAGCGGTTGTTTACTTCATCCATGGCCCGGGTTGCAAATACCTTCAATTTCTCATCAATGAACAACGGTAGCTGTTCTTCCCGGTGCCGGAGGTTTGAAAGGCGTATGCCGAGCAGCCGGATCGGCTGTTCCAGGGTGACGGAATCCAGGATTCGCATGGCCGCCCGATAGATGTCTTCGCTGAGGCTGATATAGTCGCCCAGGGTCTGCTGTTTGCCGAAACTCGTATCAAAATCCGCATAGCGGACGTAAAGACTTATCGTCTTGCCGGTTACCCCGTACCGCCGTGCCCTCCTGCCAACCATCTCCGACAGCTGCAGCAGGTATCTCAAGATCTCTTCACGTTTGTCGATGTCCCGCTCGAGGGTCATGCTGTGGCCCACCGACTTCACCGGTTCGGCGTCCTCTACCGACAGGACGGGGGACTCGTCGAGCCCTTTTCCCATTCGCTGCAGGTATTCGCCGACAATGCCGAATTTTTTTTTCAGGATTTCTGCCGGAAACCGTCCCAGTTCACCGCAAGTGGTGATGCCGAGAAGTCTCAGCTGGCGTCCCAGGCGTCTTCCCACGCCGCAGAGGTCTGTTATCGGGAGGTTCTCCAGCACTCTGCCGATTTCTTCGGCCCTGATGATCGTCAGGCCGTCAGGTTTCTGCATCTCGCTGGCCAGTTTTGCCAGGAGTTTGTTGGGGGCGATGCCGATGGAGCAGGTAATGCCGAAGCGGTTGCGTATCCGTGCCTTCAGACGGTAGGCGATGTTTTCCGCGGATCCGAAGAGGCGGAGACAGCCGGTCACGTCCATGAATGCTTCATCAATGGAAAACACCTCGACCAGCGGCGTGTAGTCGAGCAGCATCTTCATGATTTCAGAGGAGGTGTGGGTATACCTCCGGTTATTGCCGACGACCAGCATCAACTCGGGGCAGCAGCGTTTTGCTTCCCAGACGGCCATGCCGGTTTTGACGCCGCATTTTCGTGCCTCGTAGGAGGAGGTGGTGATGACGGTGCGATGGGCCGAGCCGATCACGGCAATGGGTTTGCCCCGCAGCGCCGGGTTCATGGCCTGTTCCACCGAGGCGAAGAAGGCGTTCATGTCTATGTGGAGAATGGTGCGGTGGGTCATGGTGAGACTCGTTTTAATCAATTCAGCTATTTCCGGTGAGGTTGTCTCCGCTGTCAGCGGAAATGGCCTGTCTCTCGTAAAAGACGCTGCCGACCCGCCGGATATGGTTGAGAAGATCCTGATCGTCTATCAGGTGCAGGAGGGAAAGATCGAGGGTGTAGGGCAGTAACAGATCATCCAGTTCGGTTTCCACTTTCAGCAGTTCGGAAAGCGTAATGGCTTCTCCCTCGATGGTGATGTCAATATCGGAGCTGTTTCGATAGTTCCCTTTTGCACGCGAGCCATAGATAATGACTCGCTCTATTCGGGGGTGGGCGGAAAAAACCCCGTTGATTTTATCAATGGTGCTCTGTTTAAGGCCGAATCTTGCATTCATAGTGTCAGTCGGCATTTTTTAAATCCTGCAGCCTCTTTTCAAAGGCCATAAACAAATCATGATAAACATCAATCACCTTCGCTGATATTTCGTCGGCAACTTCTCGATTATAGGTATGTGAAGTCTTGTTCCGGCTTTGAATCATTTCCATCCACCCTTCACCATCGGTAATCAGGGTTCTTCGGAAGGCCTCACGAGTCGCGTCGCGCGAGCCCGTGATCGAGGTGTTCCCCTGATATTCAAAGTAATCCTTCATGACGTTCCAGGCGAGTTCATGGGTGAATTCAAAGGCCTGGATCAGCCCTTGTACTTCAAGCTCCGACAGAGGACGCTGTTGGCTGAGCTTTACCGCACTGTTCAATTGCTGGAGTGCTTTCTGGTAATGGCTGAAACGTTGTTGCCAACGAATGTCTTGTTGTTCCATAGGGTATCCTCCAGAAAATCGATCTGCCGGGGTTATTCTCTTGCGACTGGGCCGCTTCACTTGTCAGCGCGGCTTGTTTTCTTTGAAATTCTTTGCCGTGCATGGCGGATGATAGCATCCTCTCAATACCTTGTTAACAAAAAAACTGTGACAGCTGGAGGAGTAACAGCTCCTATCCCACCTCGATGCCATACAGTGTCCAGCTCTGGTTCTTCGTGTCGTAGACAAGCTCATAGAGTGCCTGACCGTCTGCCACGGCAAAGTGGAGGAGGATGTTTTCTCCACATTTTTCCTGCCAGGAGTAGGTGGTTTCCACAACCGTATGTTTTTGCCGTTGCCAGTCGAACCAGACCGGCCGGATGCTCCGGCCGGGAGTGAAGACCGCCGCGACTCGAATCGGCTCCCGAATCCGTTCCATGGCTTACTCCAGGGGGCGGTAGATTCCTACCACCTTGCCGACAATGGTTACCTCTCCCTCACCTTCCCGGACAATAATATCTTCGTAATTAGGGTTGGAGGCTGCCAGCCGGATTTTCTGCCGTTCGCGAAAGAAGCGTTTCAGGGTCGCCTGACCGTCGATCAGCGCAACAACGATGTCACGGTTGTCCGCGGAGGGTTGGGGTCGGATAAGTGCCAGGTCTCCTTCCAGAATGGCGGCTCCGATCATGGAGTCTCCCCGGACCCGGAGAAAAAAAGCCGCCCCGGAAGGCAGGCGAGTGCTGTCGATGGCAAAGTATCCTTCGATATCTTCCCTGGCCGGCTGGGGTAGTCCGGCGCGAACGTCTCCCACGATCGGCAGGGAGGTGGCGCGGGCAGGGTGGCCGGACAGGACGATGCCCCGGGAGCTGCCGGAACTTTTGGCCAGGTAGCCTTTCTTTTCCAAGGCCTGCAGGTGGCGCATGACGCCGAGGGTGCCGTTGATTCCCAGGTGGCCGGCTATCTCCCGCTGGGTCGGCGGATAGCCGCGGCTCTCGATGAAATCGCTGATGAATATCAGTACCTGCTGTTGTCGGGCCGTCAGTTCTTCCATGGTTTACCTCATAGTGTCCTGTGCGGTTAGTGTGCCGCAGGGATACGATACGTTGTCAAATGACAACATACCAGCGGATGACGGTCATGTCAAGGGGGCACGAACAGCGATTGCCGGCTGGCGTCCGGATGATGCTCCGGAGCGGCGGTAGTGTACTGTTTACGCTGTTGACAGGACGGAAAAGAAGTGCAATAACAATCCCTGTTTTTGATTGTTTTCTAATGTTGTCAAGGTTTCTTGCTGGTGCATGGGGAGCGTTGCGCGCTGCGGCTGCCGTGAGTCAACGCTGCAACTTCCTGATTTTTTTATCATCTGGTTCCGGGAGAAACGGTAATGCGCATGTACCCCTGCTTCATCCTTTGTCTTCTGGTTATTTTCATGGCCGTGCCGCTCTGTGCAACAGAGTGTCCGCCGCCGTCAGCTGCCCAACCACTTTCGCAGCTGGCTCAGGGCATTATCGACGGCCATGGGGGAAAGTCCGGTGTCTATGTCCTGGAAAAGGGTGAGGAGTCGCTGCTGGCACGGGCCTGGCTGGCCGACCACGCCCAGACCAGCATTGATATCCAGTACTTCATCTGGAGTACCGACAACGTCGGCATCCTGGCAAGCGAGGCCCTGCTGCGGGCCGCCGAAAGAGGGGTCAAGATGCGGATCCTGGTTGACGACCTGCTGATCGATGCACCGCCTGATGCCCTCCTGGCCCTGACCCTGCACCCGAACATCGATATCCGTATCTACAATCCGAAGATCACGGTTGGCACTTCCACGGTCAAACGGATCAGTAATGTGGTGACTGCCCTGCGGGCCGTCAACCAGAGGATGCACGATAAGACCGCCCTGTTTGACGGCCTGGTGGGGATCGTCGGCGGCCGCAACATGGCGGACGAATATTATGACTACGATCACCACTATAATTTCCGAGATCGGGACGCCCTGGTCATGGGACCAGTGGTGACCGGGATGGAGGAGAGTTTCGGCCGCTTCTGGGAGAGTCCCCTAGCGGTGCCGGTGGAAAAGCTGCTGGCAAAGAAGCTGAAAAAAATTACCCCGGCACGGATGAACGCCATCTATGCGGATCTTCGTGCCTATGCCGGAAAGCAGGAGAATTTTGCCCCCGAGGTGCGGGAGGCGCTGCGGAATCTGCCGCTGAAGTTTGACGGTCTGCTGCGGGAGATGGTCTGGGATGAGGTCCGTTTCCTCAGCGACATGCCGGGCAAGAATGACGGACATGCCGGGCTCTCCGGCGGTGGGCTGACCACAACGGAGTTGGCGGCGGTGCTGCGGAGCGCGAGGAAAAAGGTCATCATCCAGTCTCCCTACCTGATCATGCCTGACGGGGGGCTCGCGTTATTCCGGCAGCTGGTACGGCAGGGCGTGGAGGTGCGCATCTCCACCAATTCGCTGGCCTCCACCGACAACCTGATGGCCTTCAGCGGCTACCGGAAACAGCGTCGCAGCATCCTGAAAAGCGGCATCAAGGTCTACGAATATAAACCTGAACCGGCCATCAGGGCTGAACTGATGGAGCGCTATCCGAAGCTGGAGAAGGAAGCCCCGGTTTTCGCCATCCATGCCAAGAGCATGGTGATTGACGGTGAGACCCTGTTCATCGGCACCTTCAATCTCGACCCCCGCTCAGCAAACCTCAACACCGAAGTGGGAATACTGGTCAATAATCCACGGCTTGCCGCACAGGTGGAGCGGAATATGGAGCGGGATATGTTGCCGGAGAACAGCTGGGATGCCGCCGATAATCCCGATCGCTTTGCCCCTGTGGCTAAACGGCGCAAGGTCAAGTTACTGCAAGCACTTCCCCTCACACCGCTGTTATAGCAGCCAACGGCAGTGACAAGCTGCTCCCGGGTTACTGGGGTCACGCAGCGGTCTGGATGGGCACGGAAAGCGAGCTGAGGAAATCCAAGACAAGTAAGTCCGGGGCATCCCTGATACGTAATTATTTTCAGTTCGGTGATCTCTGTCTTGACGTACATGATTACTTTGTATAAGGTTTCGCACAAATCCCGGAGGGGACATTTCATGTGATGCAAGGGGAGGAGCAATGAGGAACATCCACCAGAAGATGCCGTCGATTGTGGTGCTGCTGGCGCTGGGTTTTGCACTGATGGCCGGTACGCAGGCGTCGGCGACCGAAGGGGGCGGCGGGGCCTACCCCAACGGCGCAGAGGATTTCATGTCCGGGGCGGTGCCGCCGCCGGGGACCTATTTCATCAACTATTTCAACTATTACTCGGCAGACAGCTTCCGGGACAACAACGGCAAAAAGTATCCGTTTGAGTTTGATGCCGATATCTATGTCAATGTCTTCCGCCTGATCCATGTTACCCCCTACAAGGTCCTGGGGGGCTACTGGGGAATGCATGTCTTCCTGCCCCTGATGAAGGTGGATGTCCACAAATCGCCCGGCGGGGGCGGCAGCAGGGAGGGACTGGGAGACATCATCGTCGACCCGTTCATCCTTTCCTGGCACGGAAAGAACTGGCACCTTGCTACCGGCGTGGATATCTACTGCCCCACCGGCAGCTACGACAAGACGCGGGTGGCGAACCTCGGCAGGAACTACTGGACCTTCGAGCCCATCGTGGCGGGAACCTTTGTCACCGACGGCGGCTTTGAGGTGTCGGCGAAGCTGATGTACGACTTCAATACCCGGAATAGCGACAACGACTACCTCTCGGGGCAGGAATTCCACGTGGATTACACCGTGGGGCAGAAAGTCGGTCCCTTCAATCTCGGCGTCGGTGGCTACTACTACCAGCAGGTCACCGACGACGAAACCGGTAGTGCCGAAGTGAGCGACAACCGGGGGATGACGGTCGCGGTTGGGCCCCAGGCTAAGTACAGCTACAAGAACATGAGCTTCGTCTTCAAGTACCTGTTCGAGGTGGAAGCCAGGAACCGGCCCCAAGGGAACAACCTGTGGGCCAAATTCGTCTATGCCTTCTGAGCGGAAGGCCCGGCGAAACGGCAAAGGGAGGCTGATTTGCCGTCCCTTTGCCGTTCTGATAAGGGAGGGTAGGGGAAACGCCTCTCTACTCTCCCCGGAGCTCCATCAAAAACGAGGATCTAAGGGTGGCAAATCCACCCTGTTTTTCTGTTTTTAGTCAGTGGCAACATGTTCGCTTCGTCAGACCCCGTCTTCCATTTCCGCCTGAACTGTCAGCCGGTCAGAGGTTACTCGGATCGCTTCCGATTTCCTCCAGAAAGTCCCTAAATCCGTTGACACAAGCTCATTTCCGGGGGTATAAAGTCTGCATCGAAAAGCAAATTCCTATCCCTTTTACGTCGGGGCACGGAAGGATTCGTTTTGCTACGGCCACGAGCCGGAACTTGCCCCCCACATCGGCGAGCTATCTCGCCGCGTCGGAGCCGAGACGCAGGCGCTCGCGACAGCACGTGGACCAAGCAGGGAGGATCATTGAGCGCGACGAATGCCGCTTTGGATCTCCTGGAGCACAACCTCCGGGACCGCCCGGACAGGACCGCCTATATCTGCTCCGGAAAGGCCCACGCGTACCGCGAGTTGGGCGAGGGAGCCCGTTGTCTGGCCCGACAGCTGCGGGAGCGGGGGCTCTCACCGGGGGAGCGCGTCCTCGTTGCTCTCCCGGACTGCTTCGCCTTCCCAGTGGTTTTTCTTGGCTGCCTCCTGTCGGGCGCCGTGGCAGTGGTGGTGAACCCAGAGCTCGATCGCGAGGCACTGGCGCACGTCGCGATCGACGCGGGCGCGCGCCTGCGAATCTCCTTGGCGGGCAGCGCGGCGAGGGGGCCGGCAGGTTCCGTCGAGGAGATAGCCTGCGACGAAGTGGGCATTCTGGAGTGCACCGGCCCCGGACTGGAGCTCTGCGACGCCTTCCAGCCAGTCGACAACGATCTCGCCTACGTCCTCTATACCTCCGGCTCAACGGGCGCGCCCAAGGGAGTGCCTCATCGGCACCGGAGCCTCGTGCTTCCGTGCGACCTCGTCGGAAAGGCCGTGCTGGGTCTGACGGGCGAGGATGTCATCTTCTCTACGAGCAAGTGCTCCTTCGCCTACGGGCTCATCAACAGCCTGGCCCTGCCGCTCCGGTTCGGCGCCACCGCCATCCTCCACCCGGGAAAGCCCGATCCGGCGGCGGTCCTTGAGCTCGTCTGCCGGCACAGCCCGTCGGTGCTCTTCTCTGTCCCCATGCTCTTCGCCCAGATCCTCCGCTCGTGGCCGGCGGTCCGGCAGCGGCTGCCGATGCGGCTCTGCTGCTCGGCCGGCGAGGCGCTCCCGGCGGTGCTGTTCAAGGAGTGGCAGCGGCTCACCGGCCTGGAGATCCTTGACGGCATCGGCTCCACCGAGATGGCCTATCACTTTATTTCAAACACCCCGGGACACGCGGTTGCGGGGTCGGCGGGGAAGCTGGTGCCGGGCTACCAGGCGCGGCTGGTGGACGAGCGCGGCGAGGATGTCGCTCCCGGGCACGAGGGACAACTGCTCATTGACGGGCCCACCCGGACCCCGAGCGGCTGGAGCCCGTCGGATGCGGCTGCCGACGCTCCCCTCGCGACCGGCGACCTTTTCGTGGAGCGGGACGGCTTCTACTATCATCGTGGCCGGAGCGACGACATGTTCAAGTCGGCCGGCTGCTGGGTCTCACCCACCGCCGTGGAGGAGGTCCTGCGGGACCACCCTGTGGTGGCCGAGTGTGCCGTAGTGGCCACCCGGGTCGGCGCGTTCAGCGTCCCGGGTGCCTTCGTCGTGCTCGGCCGCGAAGTGACCGAGTCGCCGAATCTGGTCGGAGAACTGCGGCGATACTGCCGAGAGCGGCTCCCGGACCACATGTGCCCGGCGCGGATCCGGTTCGTGGCCGAACTGCCGCGCACCTCCACCGGGAAGGTGCAGCGGTTCAAACTGAGAGAACGGAGCACGACGTGATGCGCAGACAGCGAAACGCGCTCGACCGGAGCGCAACCAAGGAGGAAACATGGAAGCACCGGTGATCGATCAGTTGAGGGAACTCATAGTGCAGGTAGGGGGCAACGCGCAGACGGTCCACGAGCTGGAGCCGGATCAGGCCGTTGCGCACAACGCTCTCGACTCGTTCGGCTTCACCGCGTTCATCGCGGCCATCGAGGTGCGGTTCGTCATCCGGGTTAGCGACAAATCCTCGGTGAAGCTGCGCTCCCTGAACGACTTCGCGCAGTACGTCGAGGCCCAGCTCGAGCGGCCGGCGGGTGCCGGTGCCGCCGAGGCGAGTGGCTTCACACTCGACGGAGCACCGCTCCATTACGAGATCGTTGGCAGCGGACCGCCCCTGCTCCTCTTGAACGGCATCGGCCTCGACCTGTCCGCGTGGGGTCCTCTGGTGCATGAGCTCTGCGGAGAGCGTCAGCTGGTACTCCTCGAAACCCGCGGGTCCGGCCTGTCCGGTCCGCCGCCAGAACCATGTACCACTGCTCGACTCGCCGCCGACGCGCTCGCGCTCCTAGACCACCTCTCGCTCGACTCGGTGGACGTGCTCGGATTCTCTCTCGGCGGCCTCGTGGCGCAGGAGTTGGCGCTCCTCGCGCCGGACCGGATCCGCTCACTGGTGCTCGCCGCCACCGCGGCCCGCCTCCCGGGGCGGACTCGCCGCGCCCTCGACGCCTGGCGGCGGCTCCTCCTGGCAGGGGTAGAGGCCGACGCCTTCCGGCGCGAGCAGTTCGCCTGGGTCTTCGGTCCTGCGACCCTCGAGAACGACGCGCTGATAGAGGGGGCGCTGTCGACCCTCGCCGGCGCCCCCGCCCCCTCGGCGTGCGGCTTCGCTGCGCAAGTCGGCGCCTGTCTGGCCCACGACACCCGAGAGCGGGCATCGCGCATCAACGCCCCGGCGCTCGTCCTCGCCGGCGAGGATGACGTCCTTCTCCCTGCAGCCGCAGCCGAGACGCTTGCCGGGTTCCTGCCCCGGGGGCGGTTCGAGCGCCACCCCGGCGGCCACGCCTTCCTGTCGGAGAGCACGCGCGTCGTGGCGGCGTCGGTGTTGCGATTCCTGGACTCGGCCCGCGAGGCAACGAAAGAATGAATCCGGAACGGGAGAATAAGCGCATAAGCAGGAGTGACAACGGGACGTCATGCGAGGCGCTGAAGGGAAACTATTTTTCCTGATTTCCCATTTTTCTCTGGGCGTCCCCCTCAGGCTTTGTGCCGGCACGCTGATCAACTCGATTGCGCGCTTCGCTGCTTCCCGTACCATAGCAGACGGGTCTTGCAGAGCCTTTTCCAAGGCAGGAAGGGCGTCTTTTGCAGCGGGGCCAATGTCGCCGAGAGCTTTTGCTGCCCGGGCTCGCGCATCGGCGTAATACCGAACCGGCCCCTCGAGTTCCGGACCTTGCCCTTGGTAGGTCTCCAATGCCCGAATGATGTTGGGCACGGCAGATCCAGCTTTATCCCCATACTTCCGAAGCGCGGACAAAGTCCAGTATCTGATGTTCAGGTTTACATCCAGAGCGGCTTCGGCCAACCCCGGAATCGACTCGGGATATGAAGGAGCCATGTGATTCAGACCCATTACTGCAATCGTTCGCAGGTCCGGGTTTGGACTTCCCAAAAAGGCCAGCAGCATTTCGCCACCGCTCTGATCTGCCTGGATAAGCTCCATAAAAGCCTGGCTACGAATATCATCATCCGGCTGACCCAGCATTTCGAGCCACTGGTCCGCGCTTTTCCCATGATACATCGGTGTAGCCGCAGACGCAGCAGTACCCCAAAATAATACCAGCAACAGTGTTCCCAAGATAGACCGGCAACAGCCTCTCATTTTCATGTTCATTTCCTTGCAGGTAATTTCAAAACAGGGAATACAGGGACACCATACCTATTCCTGGGCCAAATCTTGAGTTTTTTTCTTTCGTCCCACTTTCTGCCGTTTCAGCGGACGCATCAGGGAGTGTTCGAGGACGTCAAGAAAGGCATCATTTCCCAAAGCACGGCCTGTCCGCTCGTGCCGCCTGATTTTATTCGCATCCTCTTCGTCGGCTTCCGAAAGGAACGATCTCCAGTCACCAAACATCTCTAAAAGTGGGGAGACACTTACAAGAATGTCGTCCTTGCCTTCGGCATGCGCCTTGGCGCTGCTCCACCTCCAGGAGTACGGGTCAGCAGAGAGGTTTGCCCGCACAGGGTTCATCTCTATGTATTTTACCGCAGAAAAGAGGTAAGCCTCATCCATGGGAAATGACAAAATCTTCCCTGCCATAAGTGACCGGTCCATTTCTGCCTTCGATTGATCATGGCTGAATAACGACGATGCGCTTCTCCAATAGCTAGGCGC
>RPRC01000205.1 GCA_003857395.1 Geobacter sp. | reverse complement strand
TAAAAGGTTTTGTTTTGACTGGATCAACACCAGAATGTTTTCGTATTCACCTGAAAAATATTCTACTACAAGTTGCGAGTAAGGCCCGAGAAAAACGTATTGTGATGCTGAAGTCATGGAACGAATGGGCTGAAGGTAATTATGTTGAGCCTGATCAGAAATTCGGCCACGGTTATCTTGATATTATAAGAGACGAAATCATACGATATGATAAGATTATAAACAAATAAATTATGGGTTTTAGGCGTTAACAAAGTGAAGGGCACTAACTGATGGAAACCCCTTTAGTAAGCATCATTATAACAACACATAACCGATTTGAGCTTTTATGCCGGGCTATTGATAGTGTTTTGTCGCAAACCTACAAGAATACCGAAATTATTGTTGTTGATGACTACTCATCAGACGGAACAGAAAAAAAAATAATCAAATATTTAGGGTCGGTTACCTTTGTTAGGAATAGCAAAAACCTAGGCATATCAGCATCTAGAAATATTGGGATTAGAACTGCTTCAGGTGGATATATTTCCTTTTTGGATGACGATGATGAATTGTTGCCGTTTAAAATTGAAAAACAAATTGATTTTTTAAATAGTAATCCAGGAATTGATATTGTTTACTGTGGAAGTACAAAAAAATTTAGAAGTTCTAGAATTCAAAAACTTCCAAAATTGAAAGGCAACATTTTTCCAGAGGTATTAGATTCTTGTCCAAACGCTATTCATACGATTCTTGTTAATAGAAAATGCTTCGATAGGGTTGGTTTTTTTGATGAAAAAGTTAGATATTATGAAGACTTTGATTTTTGGATAAGACTGTCTAGAGGCTGTCTTTTTGGATTTGTTCCGGAGTGCCTTGTTATTTACAATATTCATGGTTGTCAGATGTCGACTTATTACGGGGAAGCTATTTCTGGTATTGATTATATTTTGGATAAACATAAAGAAATTTTCAAAGTGAATAAAAAATATCTCTATCTGCACCTGCGCAGGCAGGCATCAAAATGTGCAGCCAATGATGACTACAAGTTGTTTTATAAATACCTTTTTAAGTCCATTCAAGCGCGCCCTTTTTACATGAGTTCCTATATTCACCTTTTGTTGTCTTTAGTTTCTCGGCAGCTGCATAAGAAGCTGATAACCGCTTTCGGTGTCAAAGATATCGACGGAATTGTTACATTTTAGGGTTAGGCAAAATATTAACTTGAATAGGTATCGCTCTTGATGCTTTTATCGAAGCAAAAAAATGATATTGACTTCGTTGTTCTCTGGGTTGAAGGCAACGACCCCGAATGGCAAAGCGAGCTAAATAAATACAGACCACAATTTGAAGGTGACACGCGAACATGTCGTTACAGGGATTGGGGCAATCTCAAATATCTTTTTCGGGGATTTGATCAGTGTACCCCTTGGGTAAGAAAAATCCATTTTGTAACATGGGGACATTTACCTCCTTGGTTAAATTGTCGTCACGAAAAACTGAACATTGTTCGTCACAAAGACTTCCTTCTCAAAGAGAACTTACCCGTTTTTAGTAGCCACCCGATAGAGTTGAATCTCCACAGGATACCCGGTCTTGCAGAAAAATTCGTTTATTTCAATGATGATATGTTTCTATTGAGTCCCATAAATATGAGCTATTTTTTCAAGAATGGGATTCCGAAAGATATGTGCGTATTTAACGCTATTTTTCTTGATAGCATTTCCCATGTCCGTCTTAGCTGTATTGAGGTTGTCGATAAGTGGTTCTCAAAGCGGGATGTTATGATTAAAAACGTATTTAAAATTTTCAATTCTAAATATGGATTACACCAGTTGAGAACTCTTTGTCTTTTGCCTTGGCCGCAAATGACTGGTTTTTATGATCCTCATCAACCTCAACCATTTTTGAAGAAAACCTTTGAGGAGGTTTGGTTCAAAAACAATGACATCCTGACTAAAACCTCGGCATCACGTTTTAGAAGCAAGGAAGATGTTAGCCAGTACCTTTTCAGGTACTGGCAGCTTCTGAAAGGTGAATTTTATCCAAGGTCCTTTTCTGACACGCATACAATCCCTATGCGTAACTCTAAAGATGTAGATATTGTTGCAGAAATAATAAAGTCGAAAAAATATACAATGCTGTGCATCAATGATGAAATTGAAGAAATTGAAGATAATCTGTTTATTTCATATAAGGAAAATATCAATCAAGCTTTTGGCACGATATTTTCTGGTAAATCTTCATTTGAGTTGTAACGTAGTTGAATTAGTGCTCAATACTGGGGGTTGGTCGCTGTTTCGTGTGGATGAATTTGGCAAAAATGGTAATGCTAATTAACCAAAGGGTCCCAAGTGAGTTTCCTTGGCTAAACGGTTTATTGATTGGACATGCATGATTAACTCGTTAATAACATATTCTAGGATCTGGTTCAATTTGATGGCCCTGTTAAGGAAGTTTGAGCGTCATGTGCCGCTTAAAGAAAAGATGACCCATGCGCTACATGGGAGTCTCAAGCCTACGGATGCATTACTTCTTAGAAAGATCATCCGTCGCTATAAACCTCCGGAAACTTTGGAGATTGGCAGTTTTTTGGGAGTATCGTCTCGATGGATTCTTGAGGCATCGTCAAGCTGGGAAGGGCACTTGACTGCAATAGACCCGAACATCCCCCACAGGGTTTTTGAAAGCCCACGGAATTTTATGGAAAAACTAAACAAGAAATTCATTCCCCAGCGTTTAGCTGTTGTGACAGCATTTTTCGGTACATACGGTGGAACATGCATGGCATGTCTCCCTCCTGGAAAAGCTTCGCAAAACACCGGAATGGAAGATATTCCTTCAATTAATGCCGAATGGGACAAAAAATTTGATTTCATTTTCATAGATGGTGAGCATTCTTACGATGCAGTTATGAACAATTTTGAAATTGCTGTAAGGTTGTTGAATAAAGGAGGAGCCATTGTGTTCCATGATGTCTTGTCAAGGGAAGGTGTCAAGAACGGTTTGAGCGATATTCGAGAGCGTTACAAGGGTAAAGCGGAGGTTGAGATTCTCGGGGAAAGAGACAGAAAGCTTCTTGCAATTATTGGCAGAGCTAATGATGGGATAGGTGTTTTTACGTTCTATGAATAATGTAATTATTCTTGGTGCCGGACCTGCGGGCCTCGGCGCAGCATATCATCTTAATAAGTCCGATCAGCCTGACTGGCGACTTTTTGAGCGAAACAGTCATGTCGGTGGTCTTTCGGCTTCTTTCGTCGACGAAAAAGGTTTCACCTGGGACATCGGCGGCCACGTACTCTTCTCCCACTATGACTATTTCGACACAGCGATAGAAGAGGGCAGGGAATTCATTGGGGTCAGGCTTGCCTTTCAGCTATTTAAGGATATACTCTTCGCATGGCACGTAAACCACGCATCAATTTTTCCGGCGCAGTTTACCATGTTATCCTTCGTGGCAACGCCGGTGGACCGATATTTTTCGATGACCGCGACCGTTTTCGCCTCTACTTGATCCTTCAGCAAACAGTTGAGAGGTTCCGATACCGCATACATGGTTTTTGTCTCATGACAAACCACGCCCATTTCATAATGCAGGTAGGCGACATCCCGCTTTCCCGTATCATGCAAAATCTTTCCCTGCGGTATACAAAATGGATTAACTTTTCCCAGGGACGTACCGGGCATGTCTTCCAGGGTCGCTACAAGGCGCTGCTGCTGGATGCCGATTCATACCTGCTTGAAATCGTCCGATACGTTCACCTGAACCCGGTGCGCGCAGGAATGGTGGTTGCTCCGGAGGATTATCCCTGGAGTGGGCACAGGGCTTATCTCGGGATGGAAATTATTCCCTGGCTAAGCTCCGATTGGATGTTGTCGAATTTTTCCGACAAGGTCGACAATGCGCGAAATAAATACCGGACTTTTGTTGCCGATGGCATGTCGGAAGAAAGAAGAAACGAATTCCACAGCGGGACGTGCGAGGGACGAATTCTTGGAGACGATACTTTTATCGACGAAGCGCTTTGCAGAGTTGACCAGATCAGGCAACGGACATTTTCTTTGACCGATGTTGTCACGGCTGTTTGCCGCCTGTATGGGATTAGCGAGGAGCAGTTGAAGGCACAGGGTAAACTGAGACCATATACCGAAGCGAGGGCGCTGCTTGCTTTACTCGTCAAGGAGTATGGACATTTGTCGCTGACGGAACTGGGCCGGTTTCTGGGTCGTGATATATCCCCGTTGAGCAGGAGCGCCCAGCGACTTGTCGTGAATGCGGAGACAGAACAACGATTGGCGAAACTGATCAGGGATTTGAGGCATGAGCTTTTGAATTAAAGAAGTTTTGAGATTGAAAGCTGTGATACAAAGAGTTACATTGTGGTTAGGTGCCTTACCTGAAAGGAGATAACCATGGTAAAGGAAGCAAATTTGACCGTGCGTGTGAAAACGTCGACTAAAGCCCGGCTCGATGTGCTCGCTCGTGCTACCAAACGCTCGAAGTCTTTCGTTATTGAAGAAGCACTTGAACAATATCTGGATGTCAACGAATGGCAAATAAAAGGTATTGAAGATGCCTTAGCGGAGGCAGACAGCCTGAACGCTGAATGGGTAAATCACGAAGACGTACTTGCAAAACTGGAGGCCAAGCTTGCGGATAAGGTGGCTTAAGCGTGCGCTGCTCGATCTTGGTGAGGCGGAATCATATATTTCCCGGGACAATCCCGTGGCTGCCGCGGAAGTTGTCCTGAAGGTCGTAAAGGCTGTTTCCTTTCTTGAACAACAGCCGGGATTAGGGCGACATGGGCGTGTGCCGGGTACCAAAGAGCTTGTTGTTTCAGGTACACCTTATGTTGTTCCTTATCGTGTTAAAGAAGATACGATTCAGGTGTTGCGCGTGTATCACTCTTATAGGAAATGGCCTGAACGGCTCTGAAAGCATTAACCTGGAATAAAATGTGGAGACAATACTACCGTTTTTGCACGACTGGAGAACAGATAGGAAGAGATAAGCGTATGCAAATTGCTATTCTTGGCGGAGGTCCAACAGGTCTTGGAGCCGCATATCGTTTGCATAAAGACGATAACATAAATTGGCGGCTTTTCGAACGTGCCACCTACGTCGGCGGCCTCTCCGCCTCCTTCGCAGACAATAAGGGTTTTACCTGGGACGTTGGCGGCCATGTCCTCTTCTCCCACTACGACTATTTCGACAAGGCCATCGAAGAGGCTTTGGGGGACGAATATTTTAAGCATTTCCGGGAAAGCTGGATCAGAATCCTGCAGACCTGGGTGCCGTATCCTTTCCAGAACAATATCCGCCATTTACCACCTGTGGCATTGGAGTCTTGTCTGGAAGGACTCCGTTCCCAACGTCCTGATCTGAATAAAACTGCCAACTTTCGCGAGTGGATGGATGCAATATTCGGTGAAGGAATCGTCAAGTATTTCATGGAGCCCTATAACCGAAAAGTGTGGGGCGTTCCGCTGGAGACGATGGGCAAAGAGTGGCTCGGCGAGCGGGTGAGCGTCGTGGATCTTTCCCGGGTACAGAATAACATTGACGAACAGAAGGATGACGTGAACTGGGGGCCGAACAACCGGTTCAAATTTCCCGAATCCGGCGGTACTGGCGCAATTTTTGAGGGAATCGCTCAACCATTCCGCGACCGTATTTCTTTCGATCATGATCTGGTGTCAGTAGACCTGGAAGCAAAAGAGGTCACCTTTGCCAATGGCCGTACAGAGCATTATGATGTGCTGATCAATACCACCCCGCTTGATTGTTTCATCAAGAAGTGCGTTCCTGTTCCGGATGCCATTCGTGATGCCGCCAAAGATCTTGTCCACAACGGTGGGTTGATCGTCGGGCTCGGCTTTACGGGAAAAAGAGTCGACCCCAAGTGCTGGATGTATTTCCCCGAGGCGAATTCACCTTTTTATCGAGTAACGAATTTCTTCAATTATTCCCCAAACAACGTTCCTAACGGAGATGTCGATAGCTATTTCTCCCTAATGTGCGAGACGACCTATTCTCCCCACAAACCGGTGGACAAGGACCGAATCATAGAAGATACCATCCAGGGGCTGGTCAATACCGGAATGATTACTGAGGAAGAGCGTGGCAGGATCGTTAGCCGCTATCTCATCGATATCCCGTATTCCTATCCGGTGCCGACAGTTGGACGGGATAACGCCCTCGGGGTTATCCAGCCCTGGCTGGAATCTCAGGGTGTGTTTTCCCGCGGTCGTTTCGGAGCCTGGAAGTATGAGGTAGGAAATATGGACCACTCCTTCATGCAAGGTGTGGAGGTCGTGGAGCGGATTTTTACGGGTAAGACCGAAATAACCATCAACGGAAAACTCTAAGAGAACCGGCCCGGAAAGGTACTTCAGCTCAGGATGCCTTGCGAAACGGGAGTTGAAAATTACCCGCGACAATACCCGGTACGGTAATATCCTCATCGATATTCTCCCAGCGAAGCGCAAACCCGTTGAGACGTAGCGTTACTTCCCGCAACTGTTCGTCAGTTGCAGCAGCAAGAATCTTGAATCGGTCAGCAGGGAAACCTATGATTCGACCATCGGTAAGTTCGACATAGATTGTTCTGTTTTCCGCCCATGCCCGTATGGCAGCGGGCTCTATGCTTTCCCTTTCACCTTGTGAAGTATTCATGATATTTTTCCTCGAATACTGACTTGTATTCAAATACAAACCGCTCAATCTCTCGAACGGTGATTGGCGGGATGCCTTTGTTGCGCGCCAACCGGATTGGGTCAAGCCAGAATTTACATTCACCATCCGGTGTTTCAATGTGAATGTGTGGTGGCTCGTTACCCTCGTCGGAGTAAAAGTGAAATCGATACGAACCGATACGCAAAATCGTTGGCATGGGTTAGATAGTGCCGCACTTGTAATTCCTTGTCAATCCGAATTCTCTAAGCTGCATTAAGTGTGTGTATCCGCTCCAGATCTTTTGCCAGTTCTTTCTCCGCCTGCCACAAGTCCACAGCCCGCTGGGCGTTCAGCCAGAATTCAGGACTGTTGCCGAACAGTCGCGAAAGCCGAAGTGCCATAGCCGGACTCAGGGCGCGCCGCTCGCGTAAGAGTTCATTGACGGTCTGGCGCGACACGCCAAGCGTATCGGCAAGAGTGGCGACGTTCAGGTTGTAGTCCGGCATGAAATCTTCCCGTAGAATAGCGCCGGGATGAGTAGGGGGTAATTCTCGCTTTCCTTTGTTAATTATGCTCATGTTTCACCTCAATGGTAATCAGTTATCTCCACATCATGGGCACCACCGTTTTCCCAGCGAAAACAAATCCGCCATTGATCGTTAATTGATATCGAGTGCTGTCCGCTACGGTTTCCTTTCAAGGTGTGCAGGCGGTTGCTGGGCGGAACTTTCAGGTCATTGAGGCTGGCAGCCAAGTCAATGAATTCAAGGCGGCGAACCGCCCTGGCGATAACATCCGCAGGAAGACGCTTTGATTTACCGGTATCATAAAGTAGCTGTGTGTGTTTGTCTGCGAATGTCTTAATCACGTCAACAGTATATGATGTCACGTGACGCGTGTCAATCAGTCAATGTTATTCCGATTGGTATCTTTCAAGAAACCTTCTTGGCAGGCGCTAGGACCATCTGCGTGTATATTCGAGAGTTGTATTTTTGTTTGTAGTTCTTTTATCAAACCACTGTCCCGGCATTTTTCCAGTCAACCACGCGGATTCCTTTCCGCGAATAGCTTTCCTCGCCACCGTATATCAGAGTTGGAGCGTCAGCGGCGTTACCTGCCAATGCGCACCATTTCTCCAGTCCTGTAAAGGATTCCCCGGTGATAGTTCTTCCGGATTTGATCTCAATCGGTTGAAGTTTTGTCCCTTTTTCTACAATTATATCGACTTCGTTTCCGTTGCTGTCTCGCCAGAAGAAAAGATTGGGGCGTTCTCCCTGATTAAGGCGCGACTTCTGAAGTTCGCTAACGATTAAAGTTTCGAAGAGGCTGCCCCGTAGCGGGTGAGTTTCGATCTGATCAGGTGACTGAATGCCAAGCAGCCATGCGGCGAGTCCTGTGTCGTGGAAGTAAAGCTTGGGAGTCTTCACAAGTCTCTTGTTGAAATTTGCATGGTGGGGCCGGAGCAGGAAAATAATATAACTTGCCTCTAGCACGGAAATCCACGACTTGGCCGTGTTGTGGGTAATACCGCATTCCGTTGCCAGTGAAGATAGGTTAAGCAGTTGTCCGGTCCTGCCTGCACAGAACCGCACGAAGCGTTGAAATACTTCCAGTTCCTGGACCTTGAGAATTTGTCGCACATCTCGTTCAATGTATGCGGTGACGTAGGCGCTGAACCAGGTGCGCGGCGGCACCTGTCGGTCGTAGATGGGCGGATAGCCGCCGGTGAATATCAGTTCTTCGAGATTTGTTTTCAGTCGTCCTGCTTGGGCAAGTTCGGTGATCGAGAAGGGCAAAAGTTCAAGAAAACCTGTTCTGCCGGCAAGCGATTGGGTAATCCTCGACATCAGGCCGAACTGCTGGGATCCGGTGAGAAGGTAAAGCCCCATGCGCCTGTCTGCGTCGACAATTGTTTGGAGGTAGGACAGAAGTTCCGGGCAACGCTGTACTTCGTCAAGAACGGCCCCATCAGGAAATCTGCCGAGGAAAGTACGGGGGTCGTCGAGAGCTGCCTGTCGTACGTCAGGGTCTTCCAGTGAGGCATACGGTTTTTCACGGAAAATGGCCTTGGCAAGAGTTGTTTTTCCTGACTGCCGTGGTCCGGTAATAGTGATAATCGGAAAACCGCGGAGCAGGTCCCGAATAGTGTTTTCCGCTGAACGCAGGATCATGGAAAGACTTTATCTTGTACTATGTAATTTGTCAAAGACATTTACAATCAGCATAAGTACGGTTGGGGGCGGTTACGAAACCGCGGTAACCTATCGTAAAGAAGAGCGATTATTTTATTGACCAGGATCAGAACGTCGCAGACAGCGGACCTTGAAAGAGGTGGTGTTATGAAATTCCCTCTTGATAGGTACTTGATTTTAGGGTTGGTTAAGAACTCTTTAAAGTGGAAGTAATTGATGAAGAGCTTCTTTCACTTTATTCTGATCAGCTATAGCCAATGTTCCGGCTTTTCTGATAATCAATTGTTCATCCAAAGTGAACAATTTCATTCGAATGATTGATGCAGACGGTAGCCCGGCGGAATCTAAATCCTGGATTTCGATATCAAGGGGCCAATTAGAATTCTTGGCGCTCGTTATCATCGCCATCACAGCTTGGCCAACCTGCCGGTTAAATGTCTGAGCTTCGGATAGAACCAATGCCGGCCTGCGCTTGGTTGTGTTTCTGTCTGTAAACGGAAATGGTACTACAACCACATCGAAGGCATTAAAGGTCACGATACGCCTCCTCATCAGCTGTCGACTCCCACTCATTCAGTGTGTCTTCAAGTGCTTGCGCAAAGGCCAAATCTACAGGTTGCGCTTTTCGAATGTGAATGTGGTTGTTTTCTATATCAAAAGCGATAGCATCGCCTGCATTCAGATGTAAAACTTTACGGACCGGTTCCGGGATTGTGGCTTGGAACTTGGATGTGAGTTTGCTTGTCGCAGTTTGCATAATCTTGCCTCCCTTTTAGGTAATACTAAGGTAATACTAGCATTACCTGTCCTTAACTGCAATGGTAACATTCCCCATTCGGCTTCAATAACTCAGCAAGATCAGGCTAGTCGGCTTCAGGCGCTTTCCTTGCTGTATCCATCGTGCCCTGAAGCCGGACGAGAGACTCCGTGAATGCCACAACCCTACGAGGAACAGCACTGTTGCGAAGTTTCCGGTTGGAAACTTATTACACCTTGATTTGTCCTGGTATATAGATTAAGGTACTCCAATTAAATAATATAACTGCAATAACTGAAACCAATCTCATGTCGCCCTATGGCTGGGAAGAAAAAGGAATTGGTGGATCACAAATGGCCACAAAAAACAGTATGAAAGACAATCGCAAATAATGAAATTCGTATACACCTTTACGTTATTGCTGTTGAGCCTGATCTTTTGTCACTCTGTCCCGCCATCATCAGCCGGTTCCTGTCCGGAAGTTTCCTCCAACGCCGCCATGCAGCGCATAAAAATCCTGCGTGACGATATCCATAGTCACAATAAACGCTATTATCAGGAAATGCGTCCGGTTATCAGCGATGCAGAGTATGACCGACTGCTTGCCGAACTGATGCTGCTGGAAGAGTGCTTTCCCGTCTTTGCCACTGATGATTCGCCGACCCGGACAGTCGGCAGTGCCGTAGGTGACGGACCACTGATGGTAAGGCATGAAAGACCGATGCTCAGTCTCTCGTCCTCTACCGATCCGAAGGCGGTCGAAGTACTGCTGCGAAAAGTGGCGGCAAAATCCGGAGAGCTAGTACTGTTGGTCCAGCCCAAGGTTGACGGATTGCCGGTGGAGTTGATCTACCAGGCAGGCAGATTGGTTACAGCAACGACGCGGGGAGACGGACGTTCCGGTGTTGATGTGACGGCCACGATCCTTCAGGTCAGGGATATCCCCCGGACATTGTCCGGCAGCTTCCCGCCCCGGGTGGTGGTGCGCGGTGAGATCTATGCGGATCGGCAATTAGAGGAGAATACTGGTGTGTTCGATGCTAGTGTCGGCATGGAACACTATGCTACCCTGCGCCATCTGGCAGCGGGCACGCTGCAGTCGCGTAACCCTGATCCCGACGCGCTGGCTGCCCTGCGACTGTTTCCGTTCGAATTGGTCAATGCCGAACAAGCCGGTGATGGCGTCAGTTCCGACCTGGCTTCACTGCGGCTTATGGCCGATTGGGGGTTTCCGGTTGTCTTCGAGCAGACCCGGCAGGTGACAAGCTTGGACGAAGTGAAGGTCATTTACCGGGACTCTCTGGCTAACCGCGACCGGCAACCCTTTGCCATGGACGGCATCGTGGTAAAGGTTG
>RPRC01000204.1 GCA_003857395.1 Geobacter sp. | reverse complement strand
GGGGGAATTGCCCGTTGGGAAGCGTGTCGAGGTGAAGGTTTTTCGGGAGGGGAAGGACATCAAGCTCCCGCTGATCATCGGCAGCGCCGAGAGTGCTGTGTCGAAACAGGTGAAGCCCGAAGAGCCGCAACCGGCAACATGGCTCGGAATGTCGGTGGCAGATCTTCCGCGCGAGATGCGTATGAAGGGGTACTCCGGTGTCATTATCACAGGCGTTGACCCTGAGGGAGTTGCTGCTGAAGCGGGTCTGCAGCAGGGAGACATCATTGTTTCCATCAATCGCAAGAAGGTGGCGAATCTTGTCGAGTATGCCAGGCTTGTTGCTGAAAGTACCAGGAAGGGTTCGGTGGTGCTGCTTGTAAACAGGGGTAATGCCAGCATCTATTTTGTCTTGAATACACGGTAGTGTTCCCTGTGGATAGCACGTCTCTGTAATTCCGCGGATTTTTAGTTCTTGGCAAGGCGAAGTGACACAGGTAGCCGAGCTCTGGCGAGGAGTCGCAACGCAGTCAGGGGCTAAAAGAACCGGAATTACAAGGAATGAATGAGCCGCATGAGACACTTGAGCGAAGGGGGCAGGGAATGAGTCTGATTGACAACCCGGATCACGCACGAAGACTGGCAAGGGCCATCATCTCTGATGTGGCAATCTATAACCGGGAGAAGGTCGTAGAGGGGATCCTGAACGATACCATCTTTGAAATTCTCCAGAACGAACTGCAGGAAGGGCGGCAGCATTTTGCTTCCCGTATAACTCCTGAACTCGCTGCCACGAACATTTTTGACCTGGCGATTGTGGATGTTCTCATCAAACGGGCGGGCAAAATAGAATCACCCATCTGGTAGCTGTCTGCAAGTACGGGAAGGTTTGCTGCAGGGCGCGATTCCAACAAGTCGCGCCCTTGATTTTTTCAGCCTTTGCCCGTATCAGGTGAGGGGGGTCAGGATTTTCTTTAACACCTGACGCTTGGCAATCGCCAGGTGTCAGGTTATTTCGGTTATATACGCGCTGCAATTCTTTGGCTGCAGAGGAAAACGGGACGAGAAAATGGGTAAAGAACTGTCACACATCATCTGCGCGGAGCAGACGGCAGAGAGACTTGCCGGTTCCGTTGGCGGCGGCTTTCTTTCGCTGTTGAGAGATTATTCCACGGCATACCATTTTGGTGCCATAGTTGCCGATACCTTTTTCTATGCGGTTCGACTTCCTTCCGAATCTGGTTCTTCGCCTTGCTGGGGGGATATGATTCATGGTGCGGAAGGTAATGATACCAGCGGCCCGGTCCATGAGATGCTGAAAGCTCTGCGGGATTCGCCGAACGACACCTTGTATGGAGAAAAAACTGCTTTTGTCTGCGGTTTTCTGACCCATATCGCTCTTGATTCAACACTTCACCCCTATATTTACCATGTGAGCGGCAATTATTATGCTGACTGTCCGGTTGAGCGGCGGGAATCACAGGCCAGGCATCGTCTGATTGAAGCCTGGCTCGATCTGTATCTGCTTGAACAGGCTTCGCTGCGTCTGGCACGCTGCGGGTATCTGCGGAAAATTCGTGCTAAAGGAGCACTGAACAAAGAGCTGATGCGCTTTTTGTTTACTGCCTGTGAAAAGTCTTTTCCGATCGATCCCGATTCCTGGCGCTTTCTAGTGCGGGGTTATCGGGTTCAGATGATCCTGAATGCAGCGTTCCGCAGAGCATTGCTGGGCAAGTCTCTGAACTTTGTTAACAGCTTTCTGTCCGGACGTCTGCAGTCTTTTCTCGCGCTCTTCTATCCGTGGGGCTATTCGGAGGTGCCGGGAGAAATAATCAACTTCAAGTCTTTTCGGCATCCCGTTACCGGAGAAGCGCACGTTGGCGACTTCCAGAGTTTATGGAACCAATCTCTGGAGCGTGGCGGAGAATTCCTGGCCTCGGTGGAAAAGTTTCTTTTTCTGGGAATGGATGACGATGAGCTGCGAAAAGTCATCCGCGGGTACAGTCTCAGTACCGGCCTTGAAGGTGTCTCAACCCGTCAGGCCATCTATTATGAGCCCATTCCCCTCGAGAAACTCTGGCTCCCTGGGAAACGCCGTGGCTGAGGCAGCCGCCGTTTGCCGAGAATTCTTTTGGGTTTATTCTGGCTGCACGGCGGCGGGATGATTACTTTGACAAACTTTCCGCAATACTTTTTGCTTCTCGGGCAATTCCCTTCAGTGCGTCGAGCATTTTGAGGTAGACCGACGAAGACACCGGCAGGCAGAGACCCTCTATCAACCGCTCTTCGTGGCGTGTGGCGTATTCAGTGGTTGCCATTTCCA
The DNA here is from genome assembly GCA_003857395.1 of Geobacter sp. Next base: position 8,720 of record RPRC01000204.1, on the reverse strand, counting down.
CCATGGCTTCTGATTCCTGAACATAGCGAATCAGGATGGGATTCTTCACCAGCACCAGGTCTGTTGCGGCATTCTGTATCTCAAGCAGGCTTTGTGAGAGGAAACTTAATTCAGTGATCGCCCGGTCGCTGAACAGGATGTTTTCGTCAATCTTTTTCTTCAGCATTTCTGCCAGAATTTCCAGATGGTCGCATATCCCGAGAAAATGTTTCGGGATGTCAACATACACTTCCTTTGTCTTGTCGTGTCGTGCCGTTTCTGCAATTTTTTTCGACAGTTCCGGCGCCTCTGCCCTGATTGCAGAGAGTTGCGCAAAAAAGTGATTGAGTGACTCGCGATCAGATTGGATGAAAGCTTTCTGCAGGAAAGACAGACATTCTCCGGTTTTGGTTCCCATCGTGTGCATCTGGTGTGCAAGTTCATTCCATGTTTCAATCATAAGGTCCCCTCCTTCTGAGGCATTCAGCGCGTATCTTTTTGATGTCAGTAATGTGCGGCTTGATACAATGAACGATTTGGTCGCAACATCCAAATTTTATTGGCGATACTTTCCTTTGAAAGTGGCCGGCAGCGTCTTGTGTCAAGCATGAATAGAAATATATCATAAATAAATAGTTTTACTCAAACTGAAATTCTCTCGTGAAAAACGATTCCTTTCGCCTGATGGCATGAGCCGGAAGTTCGAAACTTTTTTCAGTACTTCTTGGGGTAACCTTTCTATTTATCAGGGTATTCCTGGTTGTAATCGCCGATATTGACAAAGCGCTAAACGGAAGTACCCTTACCAGTATGTGATCAGTATATCTTTTTTCCTGCCCTTTTTTCTTTTCTGAGAGTCTTTCCTGATTTTTTTTCGTATTTTTTCAAACTGATCACTCGCGGGTGAGTTTCTCTGTCGATAGGGGTGGGCGCATGTTCTTCCCTAAGGTCTTTGTCGAGCTGTCGTGATTGTGGTGTCTGAAATTTTCGTGGATTGGGAGTCGTACGATTTCTGCCATGCATAGGGAGGAATACCATGGGTGCAGATAAGAGCTTGATCACGAGTCATGCGGTCTCGAAGAAGGAGGGGAGCGTCATTACTTCACAAACAACGGGTGCTGCCTTGAAGCGCGAGGCGGAAGGCCGTTCGCGGACCGGCGCACCGGGAGCCGGATCCGGCGGCAGTTCGGCAGCGGCTGGAGTGGATTCTCCCTATATCCAGATTGACCGGGCTTTGAAACGCTGCCAGTACAGTCAGGATGCTCTCATTGAGATTCTGCACACCGCCCAGGAAACCTTCGGCTATCTCAGCGAAGACACCATGACCTATATCGCCCATGAATTGAAACTTCCCCTGAGTTGGGTATATGGCGTGACGAGTTTCTACCATCACTTCAACCTCAAGCCCCAGGGAGAGCACAGCTGTAACATCTGTATGGGCACCGCCTGTTTCGTCAAGCGGGCCGGAGAGATCGTCGAGACGCTGGAGCGGGAATTCCAGGTCAAGGCCGGTGAGACCACCGCGGACGGCAAATTCAGCATCAATATCGTTCGCTGTCTCGGCAACTGTGGCTTGGCGCCAATGGTTATCATGGACGGCAAGGTGCATGCTCGGCAGACATCCGAATCCATGCTCGAGGAATGCCGCAAAGTGTTGAAAGGCTAGGAGTCTGTTGGAGGACCGTCAATATGACACGTGAAGAACTGCGAACCATGGCCATGAAGGAGCAGGAAAAGAGAGCTGCTTTTCGCTGCCGTCTGTTGGTCTGTTATAGCTCGCCCTGTCTTTCGTCCGGTGCCGAAGCGGTCTACAAGGCCCTGCTGGCGGCAGTGCAAGAACGGAATCTCGATGCAGAGGTGGATGTGACCCGCACCGGCTGCGTCGGACCCTGCAGCCGTGGTCCGCTGGTAACCGTGCGGCGCCAGGGGTGTGAGGATGTGATCTACCAGCACGTAACCCCGGAGTTCGTTGTGCAGATACTGGAAAAGCATGTGCTTGAAAACGAACCGCTCATGGAAAACGTTCTGCCCGGGGATCTGCCCTTTTTTGCCAAGCAGTTGAAGGTGGTGCTTGCCAATAGTGCCTCCCTCGACCCGGAAAGTCTCGAATCCTATGTGAGCATGGGCGGTTTTACCGCACTTGCCAAAGTATTGGAGGAAATGACTCCGGAGCAGGTGGTGGAGGAGATCAAAAAGAGCGGTTTGCGGGGACGCGGGGGCGGAGGGTTTCCTACCGGGTTGAAGTGGGATCTGGTCAGGAAGGCACTGGGCGAAAAGAAATATATCGTTGCCAACGGCGATGAAGGTGACCCCGGGGCCTATATGGACCGGACGACCATGGAATCCGATCCTTTCCTGGTATTGGAAGGAATGGCGATCGCCGCGTATGCCGTGGGTGCCGATCAGGGCTACTTCTATGTGCGGGCCGAATATCCGCTGGCGGCGGAACGTCTGGCCAAGGCCATCAAGAAGGCTGAGAAAGCGGAGATTCTCGGCAATCGCATCTTCGGCAGCAGTTTCAACTTCCGCGTCGATATCCGCCTGGGGGCCGGCGCGTTCGTCTGCGGCGAGGAAACCGGTCTGCTCACCTCGATAATGGGCCGCCGGGGCCAGCCCTATCCTCGTCCGCCGTTCCCGGCAAATAGCGGCCTGTGGGGATCGCCCACGCTGATCAACAACGTCGAGACCTTCGGCAATATTGCCCCGATCATCAACCGCGGCGGAGACTGGTATGCAGGAATCGGCACGGAAAAGAGCAAGGGAACCAAGATCTTTGCCCTGGCCGGTGAGATCAATAATACCGGCCTTATCGAAGTGCCGATGGGGATAACGCTCCGCGAGGTGGTGTACGAAATCGGCGGCGGCATACCCGGTGGCGCCGGTTTCAAGGCTGCTCAGACCGGTGGGCCGAGTGGCGGATGCATCCCGGCCGACTATCTGGATACCCCCATCGATTACGAGAATCTGGCGGCACTCGGCTCGATCATGGGTTCCGGTGGTTTGGTGATCATGAACGACCGGAGTTGCATGGTTGACGTGGCACGGTTTTTCATGGACTTCTGCCGGGACGAAAGCTGCGGAAAATGCATTCCCTGCCGGGTTGGAACCTCGCAGATGCTCGGCTTGCTGGAGAAAATCTGCAACGGGAGTGCGGTTATGGAGGACCTGGAGAAGCTGCGGGAACTGGCCGAGATGGTGCAGGAGACGAGCCTTTGCGGGCTTGGCTTTACTTCGCCCAACCCGACGCTCAGCACGCTCAGGTATTTCCGCGACGAATACGAGAGCCATATCCGTGACCGAAAGTGCCCGGTCGGTGTCTGCGTGATGAATGAGGTACCGCTGCGGGAACTCGTCGCCGAACTGCCGCGACGTATAAGGGCCGGGGCGAAGTCGTCACTGCCCGGAAAGGGGAGGTAGACCGATGTCAGTCATCACCGTGACCATTAACGGAGTTGAAGGGAGCGCTCCCGCGGGCGCAACGCTGCTGGAGGCCTGCCGTCAGAATGGAGTGGAACTTCCCACGCTTTGCCATCTTGAGGGGCTGACCCCGGTTGGTGCCTGCAGGCTCTGCCTGGTCCAGGTGGAAGGGGCGAGGCGGCTGCTGCCGGCCTGCGTCACCGAAGCCCAACAAGGCATGGTTGTTCAGACCCATACGGAAAAACTGGTGAAGTATCGCAAGATGACCCTCGAACTGCTCCTTTCGGAGCGGAATCACATCTGTTCCGTGTGTGTCGCCAACGGTGCCTGCGAGCTACGTACCCTGTGCGCTCAGCTCGGGGTTGATCATACCCGTTTTGAGTACCGCTGTCCCGACCTTCCTCCCATCGATACCAGCCACGAACGGAATGGGCTTGACCACAATCGCTGCATCAGTTGTACTCGCTGTATCAGGGCCTGCGACCAAATCGAAGGAGCGCACACCCTTGACATGGAGGGGCGCGGGATCGAAAATCGGGTAATTATTGATATGAACCAGAAATGGGGTACCAGCAGAAGCTGCACTAAATGTGGCAAATGTGTCAATGTCTGTCCGACCGGGACCCTGTTCTGGAAAGGATCGACGGTAGCCGAGATGGAGAAGGAGGTGGGATTCCTCCACTGGATCAGGGGCGGCAGAGAGAAAAAAACCTGGAGTTACCTATGACAAGCAAAGCGAAAGTTGCAACTGTCTGGCTGGGTGGCTGTTCCGGCTGTCATATGAGTTTTCTCGATATTGACGAAAAACTGCTTGATCTGGCGGATCGGATTGAACTGGTGTACAGCCCCCTTGTTGATAGAAAGGAATATCCCGAGGGTGTCGATGTGGTGCTGGTGGAGGGTGCTCTCTGCAATACCGAAAACCTGGAGCTATTGCTGAAGGTCAGGGAAAGGTCCCGGGTGCTGGTCAGTTTCGGCGATTGTGCTGTTACCGGCAATACCTCTCAATTGCGCAACAGGCTGAAAATTGACGATGTGCTGACCCAGGTCTATCAGGCTGGGCCGGGGAGTATCCCCAAGGGGCCTGAAGCCCTGGAGGTACTGCCGGTACTGCTTCCCAAGGTATATCCGCTCCATGCCGCCGTTCCCGTGGACTTTTACCTGCCGGGCTGCCCGCCCGACCCGGACCGTATTCTCAAAACGGTTACCGCACTGCTGGCGGGCGAAAAGCCGCAGTTGCCTGCGGAATCGATAACATTCGGCTAAGGAGTGTCGGTCTATGGCCACTATGCTGCGTATAGAACCAGTTACCAGGATCGAAGGACATGCAAAGGTATCCATTTATCTGGACGATGCCGGAGGGGTCAGTGAGGCCCGGCTGCATGTGGTGGAGTTTCGTGCCTTTGAGAAATTCTGTGTCGGGCGGCCCTTTTATGAGATGCCTGGAATCACCAACCGGATCTGCGGAATCTGTCCCACCAGTCATGCGCTCGCCTCGGTAAAGGCCGGTGACGCGATTATGGGGGTTGCGATCCCCCCGGTTGCGGTAAAGCTTCGCCGCATTTTCAACTGGGCCCAATACATCCAGAGCCATGCCTTGAGTTTCTTCCACCTCAGTGCCCCGGATCTGCTGCTGGGGTTTGATCATGACCCGGCCACACGCAATGTCATGGGGCTGATCCAGAAATATCCCGACGTGGCCCGTCAAGGGATTCGCTTGCGCGGCATGGGCCAGGAGATAATCCGGATTCTCGCCGATAAGAGTATCCATCAGGCCTGGGCCGTTCCGGGAGGTGTCCGTCAGCCGTTGAATGCGGAAAAGAGGGATGCCATCAAGGCTCTGCTTCCCGAGGCCTTCGCGACGGTCGGGCTTGCCCTTGACCTTCTGAAAAATAGTTTTGCTCAGTTTGCCGGCGAAATCGAGACCTATGATTTCCCCTCTCTGTTTGCCGGCCTGGTGACCCCCGAGGGTGGGCTGGAGCAGTATGACGGACTGCTGCGTTTTACTGCCAGTGACGGGACGCTGATCGAGTCCGGGGTAGCCAACGAGCGCTATCGGGACTATATCGAGGAGGCTTCGGAGGATTGGAGCTATCTGAAGTTTCCTTTCTTCAAGCCTTACGGTCCCTACAACCGGAGCGAGTATGCGGGGATGTATCGCGTCGGCCCGCTGGGGCGCCTCAACGTTTGCGACTTCGCCGGCACGCCGAAGGCCGATGAAGAACTGGCTGCCTTTCGGCGTCTCGGCAACGGTCGCACCGTAACCAGCAGCTTCCACTACCACTATGCCCGGTTGATCGAAATCCTGTTCTCCCTGGAAAAGATTGAGCAGACCTTGGACGATGCGGACATTCTCGATGACTGGGTACGGGCTGAGGCGGGTGTGAACAGGCTGAAAGGGGTAGGGATGATCGAGGCACCACGAGGCACCCTGATCCATGATTATTCCGTGGATCGCAATGGGCTCATCACCGACGTCAACCTTATTGTCTCAACCGGTCATAACAACCTGGCGATGAACCGCACGATTACCAACATTGCCAAGGAGTATGTGTACGGTGATGTGACGGAAGGGATGCTCAATCGGGTGGAACACGGTATTCGGGCTTACGACCCATGTCTCAGTTGCTCCACCCATGCTGTTGGCAGGATGCCCTTGGTGATTCGGGTCATATCTTCTGATGGTCTTGTGGTGAGGGAGTTTTCGCGTGACTGACCTTTCGTACAGATGCTGATCTGCGCGACCCCTGAAGCCGTCGGGGAGCGGTTAAGACGGCTCGGATGTTTTTTTCAGGTGAAATATGATCGTGCTGGTTGGGTACGGAAATCCTCTTCGCCGGGATGATGGCGCAGGTCCAGTTCTTGCGAGGATGGTTGAGGCTTGGGGCGGGCGGAGCGATATGAAGGTCATAACCCTTCATCAGCTTGTTCCGGAGATAGCCGAAGTTCTGGCCGAGACCGGGGTGGCGGCGGTCATTTTTCTGGATGCCTGTGTCAACGATTGTGCAGGGGGCGACATGGTTGCTATCTGCCCCGTGGGCGGTGAGGGGAGTTCCCCGGCACTTGGACACCACTTTGCCCCGGGCGATCTCCTTTGCTATGCGGAGCTCCTCCGTAAGGCTCCTCTTCCTGCCTGGCAGCTCACCATACCGGGCATCGATTTCGGTTATGGTGAGGGTTTAAGCGGGTATTCCGGCGAAAACATTGCTGTTGCCTTTGAAAAACTTCAAGTCTTTCTTCGAAAAATTCCCCTGGAGTAATGATTCAGTTAAGACGTGTAATAAAGTTCTTCCTCCTGCTTGATCGTCGCAAGCTGACATTCCACAGCAAAGTTTGGCAACAATACATATCGGAATTTATAGGGAACGACTTGCAAAAGGTGCATTATTTTCGCGGCGGCATGTATGTGATATCAACAAAACTGTTGAAATCGCAGGAACAGTATTGTATATAATAACGGTTATTTTCCTTTGCCTCTGAAAACGCCAGCGTTGTCGTTCCAGGCATATCTGCTCACTTCGACCACTTCAAATCCATACAAAGACAATTAATTATCATACAGGAGGAATTCAAATGGATATTCTCGCCATTAACTGTGGCAGTTCGTCAGTCAAGTATCAGCTGTACAGCTGGGAACGCAAGGAACTTATTGCAAAAGGTGTCGTTGAAAGGGTTGTTGTCGGAGGGTCCTTCATTCAGCAGGAGGTGCCGGGACGCCAGAAGTACAAGTTTGAGCACGAGTGCCCGAATCATACCGTTGCCATGGACCTGATCATCAAAACCCTTACCGATGCGGAGCACGGAGTCATCAATGATATCCGGGAGATCTCGGCTGTCGGACATCGCGTCGTGCATGGCGGGGAGCAGTTCACTCAGTCAGTGATGATCGATGAAAAAGTGCTCGACGCAGTTAAAGCAGTTCAGCATCTTGCTCCTCTGCACAATCCGCCCAATATTGCCGGTATCGAGGCTATGATGGCGGTTCTTCCTGATGTTCCCAACATCGCCATCTTTGACACTGCCTTCCATCAGACCATGCCGGAATATGCCTACATCTATCCATTGCCCTACGACTGGTATGTGCGTTACGGAGTTCGTCGTTACGGTTTCCACGGCACCTCGCACCTTTATGTTTCCAAGAGGGCCGCGGTTCTGCTGGGTAAAAAGCCGAAGGACTGCAACATTATCACCATGCATATCGGCAACGGTGTTTCCCATGCTGCCATCAAAAACGGCGTTTCGGTTGATACCAGCATGGGCCTGACCCCGCTTGAAGGTGCCGTAATGGGTACCCGCTGTGGCGACATCGATCCGGCGATCCCCGGCTTCATGATGCAGATCGAGGGCCTGTCTGCTTCGGAAATTGATAGTATCCTCAACAAGAAGAGCGGTATCCTGGGCATTACCGGTAAGTATACCGATCGCAGGGATGTGACGGCCCATGCCGAGAAGGGTGACAAGACCTGTAAACTCGCCATGGATATCGAGGCGTATCGTCTTCGCAAGTACATCGGCAGCTACATGGCCGTTCTTGGCAGGCTCGATGCTGTAGTGTTCACTGCCGGCGTTGGAGAGCGTGGCTGGCAGATCCGTGAAATGGCCTGTGAAGGTCTCGAGCATATGGGCATTCATCTCGATCTCGAGAGAAATCGCGCGGCGGTCAAGGGTGAAGAGTGTCTCATTACGACTGATGATTCTCCGATCAAAGTGTTCGTGATCCCGACGGATGAAGAGCTTGTCTTCACCGAGGATGTAGCTGCAATTCTTGACGGCAGCTATACCGATCACATGAACTTCGAGTATTCCTTTTCCAAGGCTGATTACGGCAAATAGTAATCACGGGATCCTTCTGGATACAAAAAAAGGCCGGCAAATTTTGCCGGCCTTTTTTTGTTCATTATTGGACGGGTGAAGACTTCCGCGGTTATGGTCAGGAAAGCTTCACCCGTCGTTCTGGAGCTGTTTACTGGGCCTGTACGGCAGTGATCGCCGTAACACTGACAATATCTTCCACGGAGCAGCCGCGGGAGAGATCGTTTACCGGCTTGGCCAGACCCTGAAGGATTGGTCCGATGGCTTCGGCGCCGCCGATTCTTTCCGTGAGCTTATAGCCGATGTTGGCAGCGTCCAGGTCGGGGAAGATGATAACATTTGCCTTGCCTGCTACCGGGCTTCCGGGGGCTTTCTTTTCGCCAATGCTTGGGATGAGGGCGGCATCTGCCTGAAGCTCGCCGTCGATCAAGAGAGTCGGGTCGATCTGCCTGGCGATTTCAAGGGCCTTGGTGACCTTGTCCACATCGGGGTGTGCAGCACTGCCCTTGGTG
>RPRC01000203.1 GCA_003857395.1 Geobacter sp. | reverse complement strand
TTTTTAATCCGAATTTCCCGGCCACGGTCGAGGAAATAGTCCAGCTCGGCCGGCTGTCAAAAAAAAGCTTTCCGCGCCGTTTCAGCGCCGCCGATTCCACGGCAACGACACAGGCCCTGGAGCGTATGGGGATATCCTCCATCAGAAACAAACTCATCGGAGAACTCTCCGGGGGCCTGCGTCAGCGGGCGCTCCTGGCGCGAGCCTTGGTCAATGAGCCCGATATCCTAATCCTCGACGAGCCGACCACCGCGCTGGACCCCGAGACACGGGAGAGCTTCTACGCAACCCTGCAGGACCTCAACGCCACCAAGGGCACGACAGTTATCCTGATAACCCATGATTCCGCGACAATCGGTCTCTATGCCTCAAAGCTCCTTTATCTTGACAAGAAAATGATTTTTTTCGGGAGTTTCGGGGAGTTTTGCCAATCTGCCAACATGACAGAGGTTTTCGGTCCACAAAACCAGCACCTTATCTGCCATCGACACTGAAAGAAGGGTTACATGAATCTGGCAGACATCATCCACTATGCCTTTCTCCAGCGGGCCATCCTGGCAGGAACCCTGATTGCGGTCCTTTGTTCGGTTCTCGGCGTATTTCTTGTTTTGCGCAGGCTTTCCCTCATTGGCGACGGACTTTCCCATGTGACCTTCGGCAGCGTTGCCCTGGCCATGCTGTTCCACTTCCAGTCCGTCTATACCACAATTGCCGCCATCCCCTGCGTGCTGCTTTCCGCCATCGGCATCCTGAAAATTACCGAAAAGGCCCGCATCTACGGAGATGCAGCAATTGGTATCGTCTCTTCCCTAGGAATTGCCACCGGCATCCTGCTGGCAAGTCTCTCCGGCGGTTTCAACGTAGATCTTTTCAGCTACCTGTTCGGAAATATCCTCTCCATCAGTCCCACCGAACTGCTGGTCACGGCAGTCCTTTTCGTGGTCGTGCTGCTTACCGTGGCCTTTCTCTACAACGACCTATTCGCCATCACCTTTGACGAAGAGCTGGCAGCAACATCCGGCATCAATGTCGATCGCATCAACACCATCCTTGTTCTGCTGACCGCCTTGACGGTCGTGCTTGCCATGAAAGTCGTCGGAATCATGCTGATCTCCGCGCTCCTGATCCTGCCAGCGGTTTCCGCACTGCAATTGGCCCGAGGATTTAAAACTGCCATTCTCCTTTCAGCCTGCCTGGGAATAGTTTCGGTTGTCGGGGGGATCTTTCTCTCCTTCATTCTGAACCTGCCGACCGGGGCAACCATCATCATTATCAACTTTTTCTTTTTTGCCGCGGCTTTCCTTGGCAAGAAACTCAGGAAATAACCTTCAGCACTGTGCACTGTCCTGAAACATCAGGAAACGCTGCAACTCTCCGTTTTCCTCGCCATCATCGCCATCGATAAAAGCTATAAGTCCTATTGATTTAATCCACCCACTGTGATATGTTTCCACCTGTCGCTTCGTGGGCGCGTAGCTTAGCTGGTAGAGCAGGCGACTCTTAATCGTCAGGTCGTAGGTTCGATCCCTACCGCGCCCACCATCTCTTTCCTTCTCCTCCGTTCTCCCTGGCATTTTCAAGAATCAACCTCCTGCTTGCTTAGATTCGACCCTCTCACCACTGCCACCACCTTTGTTTTCAGCTCCCCGACCCTGGTTGACAGGACTTGCGAATAAGAATACTATCGCTGCACACTCCTTGCGAAGGGAAGCACCCGTGAAAGAGAAAACCATCTATTCCTGCCAGAAATGCGGCTACCAATCGCCCAAGTGGCTCGGAAAATGCCCCGATTGCAACTCCTGGAACACCCTGGTGGAAGAGATTTTGTTTCGAGAAGACAGACGCTCAGGAGAGACTGGAATCGCATCAGTACCCACTCCGATAGGGGCAGTGCCTGCTGAAACAGCAGACCGTTTTTCCTGCGGGATCTCCGAGTTCGACCGGGTTCTCGGCGGCGGGATCGTCGCCGGGTCCCTCGTTCTGATCGGCGGCGACCCCGGCATCGGCAAATCGACCCTCATGCTCCAGGCTATGGACCATCTGGCCCTGCGGCGTGGCAAGGTTCTCTACGTCTCGGGCGAAGAATCGGCCCGCCAGACCAGGATGCGCGGCGAACGGCTCGGGGTCTCGGCAAAGGAGCTGTTCATCCTTGCCGAAAATTCGCTGGAGAAAATCATTTCCCACCTGAACAAGTTGTCGCCCAAGGTACTGGTGGTGGACTCGATTCAGACCGTCTTCACCTCAGCGCTGGAGTCGGCACCGGGAACTGTCAGCCAGGTTCGCGAAACCGCCGGAAAACTGATGATGCTCGCCAAGAGCAGCGGGATACCGGTCTTTCTGGTCGGACATGTCACCAAAGACGGCTCCATTGCCGGACCGCGGGTTCTTGAGCATATGGTCGATACAGTACTCTATTTCGAAGGAGATGCCGGACGTCCCTGCCGGATTCTGCGGGCCATCAAGGATCGTTACGGTTCCACCAATGAGATCGGCGTGTGCGAAATGTGTGAGGAGGGACTCCGCGAAGTGTCGAACCCTTCGGAACTTTTTCTTTCCGAGCGACCCCTCGGTGTTTCCGGCTCCGTCGTGGCGGCCACCATCGAAGGGAGCCGCCCTCTCCTCGTGGAACTCCAGGCCCTGGTAACCTCTTCCACCTATGGTCAACCCCGCCGGACCACCATCGGTATTGACCATAACCGCCTGGCACTTTTGGTGGCGGTCCTGGAGAAAAAAGTCGGGCTCTCCCTGGCAGGTCAGGATATCTTTCTCAACGTCGTCGGCGGGGTAAAACTGAGCGAGCCCGCGGCAGACCTGGGGATCGTTGCCGCCGTCGCCTCAAGCCATCTTGACCGGAGCATCACACCTCGCACCATGGTGGTCGGCGAGGTTGGGCTTGCCGGAGAAGTACGAGCCATTACCCACCCTGAAATCCGGGTAAGGGAAGCCGCCAAGCTGGGATTCACCCGCTGTATCCTTCCGGCCGGCAGTTTGAAGCATGTCCGCACAGACGATGTCGAGTTGATCGGAGTTTCTTCGGTGGAGCAAACACTGGAAAATCTCTTTCTTCCAGCGTGATGCACGCGGAATATTTTCCTTTACTTAAGAGTCTAATTCTCCTAGTATATTAGAGATTTATCGACCCAGGAGAAAAGGCATGGATATTGACAAAAAAGAATACTTCAGGGGCATCCTCCTGGAAGAAATGAGATCACTCCTTGAGGACGCTGAAAAAACCGTATCCGAAATGAATGCGGACACCACCAATTTTCCTGACCCCACCGACCGAGCCACCCAGGAGTCGGATCGAACTTTCGAGCTTCGAATTCGGGACAGGGAAAGAAGGCTCCTCAACAAAATCAGGGAAGCCCTGGAAAGAATCGAAAACGACACATTTGGCACCTGCGAGATGTGCGGCGAGGAAATCAGCGAAGCACGACTCAAGGTTCGTCCAGTCACCACCCTCTGCATTGACTGCAAGATTGAACAGGAAAAAACTGAAAAACATTAGCAACTCGCTCAGTCAGAATTGACTCCACCAGCTGTCCACTCGATACATCTCGACAACTAATGGCGATCCTCCATGGCTAATCAGGATAACTATACACTCTTGAGCACTGCGGTTCAGATAGCCAATGCCGCCCATCTTTCCTTTACTGGCCGGCTCAAATCCCTCGCCCGGCTCATCAAAAAATCTTTCCACCTTCACTCTGTTGCCATCTATCTTCTTGATGCCGAGCGGCGCACCCTTTCTCGAATACTATCGGCAGACGGGCCTGCCAAAATGCTTTCCTGCCGAATCCCCCTGGGTGAACAAGCGGCAGGTTTATGCGCCTCCCGAAAAGTGCTCATCTTTTCCCCGAACGGCATCACTCCTGAAAGCGATCCCGGAGCCGCACGGAAACAGGGCACAATCTTTCTTCCGGTCATGTGCGGTAAAGCAGTGGCAGGTGTCCTTGGCCTGAAGCTGCCGGAGGGATCACCCCTCGCCGTTTCCCTGCCGGCAGTACTCCATGACATACTGCAGACAATAGCCGGACTCATCTGCTCCAAAGAGATTACCCAACGTTCAGATCAACGCATTCTGAACCTCATGACGCTGAATGAACTGGGCAAGGCCCTTCAGCAGCCGATTCCCTCCAAGGACATCCTCCCATATATCCTTGAAACAGTTCATAATTTCTCCGATTCGTCCTGTACCATCCTGCGCATATTCGGGCAGAAGGGTTTTTCCCCGAAAATTGCCCAGACATGCAGGAAAAATCACTGCGCACATCTCCGCTCCCTGAAGGAAATCGAAACCCGGTCTGCAGCCAGAATGCTTGCTACAAATACACCACATCTGGCCGTCGACCTCATTTCCGACGAAGACCTCCCTCCTTCGTATGTCAGTGTCCCGCTTCAGTACGAGAAAAGTACCTTTGGCTGCCTGACGTTCTTCGGCAAAACGGGCAGGTCGGGTCGGCGCAATTTTGATGAAGAGGACCGCGAACTATTCGAAGGCATGACAAACCTGATCGCTACCGCGCTGGTGCAATCAGAACACAGTAGTCGCATGGAACTGCTCGTCAGCGAAAATGATAAAAAACTGCAAGAGCTCTCACTGCTCTATCGTGTCAGTAATGCCATGCACGCCACCACCCGGATCAACAGACTGATCCAGCTCAATCTGACAGCTCTCGTCTCGGGTGAATCGCATCTTTTCGAACGCGCCATGCTTTTCCTGATAAATCGCCGATCCGGAGTCATGCAGGGAATGCTCGGCATTACCAGCGAAGAATGCCAAGGAATCATCCAGTCTTCAGACGACCATGAAAACTCGCTCTATACTCGCTGGGTAATTCCCGATGAAGACATGGAGCGCCAAGACAATTCCGAACTTAATTGCCTGGTTAAGGGAACCCGCCTGCCACTCGACAAAACCCGCAACATAGTCTCACGGGCAGTTCTCGAGAAAAAGCTCATCGTGGTCGGCTGTACGGCAAAAGAAAAACCTGATACAGATGATGTCATCAAAAAATTCAATCTGACATCATTTGCCTCGGTGCCGATCATTGCAAAAGGAGAAGCTGTCGCTCTCCTGATTCTCGACAATCCCGTATCCGGCAAGGCAATTACCAGCGATGACATTCACTTTCTCCAACTGTTCGCCAATCAGGCAGGCATGGCAATCGAGAACTCCATGCTCTACAACCGGATAGAAGACGCAAACCGCGAATTCACCGAAATCCGGCAGCGCCTTCTGCAGGGTGAACGGCTGGCAGCACTCGGCGAAACAGCTGCGTCAATTGCCCACGAATTGAAGACCCCGCTGATTTCCATCGGTGGACTTGCTCGACGTCTTCTCCGCAAGGAGGAGTTTGGATCTACCGAGTGGAAATACGCCGAAACCATTGCACGTGAAGCCGACCGCCTGGAAAAGATGCTGAACGAGATCCTCTTTTTCACCAGGAGGGCAACAATCTGCTATACCCAGTGCACCACAAAAGACATCATCGAGCAGTCACTGGCCGTAGTCTCGGGATTCCTCGATGAGAACAAAATTCAGGTAAAAAAACGTATTTCCAGGACAGCAACTGAGTTTACCGGAGATTTTCAACAGATAAAACAGGTCTGTATCAACCTGTTCCTCAATGCCGGGGAGGCAATGAAACAGGGCGGGGTTCTCTTCATTTCAACAGCACCGGCCGTTCTTGATGGCAGAGCGGCATTATCCCTCAAGGTTCGAGATACCGGAAGCGGAATCCCGCCTGAGATTCTACCAAATATCTTCAATCCATTTTACACGACTAAGGACGGGGGAACTGGTCTGGGCCTTCCCATCACACACCGAATCGTCACCAATCACGGAGGCCAGCTTTTGGTAGAAAACCGGGCTGGGAGCGGTGCAGAATTTCGCATCATTCTGCCGGTACACCATTAAATTCGCCCTTTGCATCAACGGGCAATTGTTGTATAGTTATTCGCCGTGCAGGAAACGATTCCACGGGGATGTAGCTCAGCTGGGAGAGCGATGCGTTCGCAACGCATAGGTCGACGGTTCGATCCCGTTCATCTCCACCAAAAAAAACAAGGGGTTTAGCTATTCAGCTTAACCCCTTTTCTTTTCGTAAGCGCTTGTGTAACCTCTGGTGTAACCTCTTTGACCTTGACAGGGAATTAAAGAAACAAAAAAAACCGCCCCAATCTCCCGGGGCGGCCATGATCTTTATAATTTCCGATGACCGGTGCTATGCTGCTTTTTCACTCGCTATTGCCTGGATCTTATCCATACACTGAATCGCTTCAGAAATGCCCTGAGCTACCGCTCCGCAAATTTCCCTTTCCCCGGAATCAGGGGAAAGGGTGTTCAGACTTTCAAACAGCGATTCATACTAAGCTGCAATCAAACGTATAAATAGTGTACACTGTACCGGTAGCTTGATTTCAATAACTACCGGAGGTCTGTATGCCACCACGAGCATCTTTGCCAGTAAATGCGGCGGAAACTTTGGCCCCTCTGATGCGAAAATCCAAGAGCAAGGCAGAATTTCAGAGAGTTCAGAGTGTCTGGCTGCGTGCGACCTTGAATCTTGAAGATGACCAAATTGCCATTGCCGTGGGTTTATCTTGCAACACAGTACGTTGCTTACATTCTCGTTTCCGGCTGCATGGAGAGGAAGCCCTTATTGGCATAGGTCGAGGCGGCCGAAGGCGACAGAATTTAAGTGTTGAGCAGGAAGATGAATTGCTGCACCCTTTTCTGGATGAAGCTGGCACTGGCGGCATCCTGGTAGTCAACCCAATTAAGGTTGCTTACGAACAAGCGGTTGGCCATGTAGTTCCCAAGTCGACGATCTATCGTCTTTTGGCACGTCACGGCTGGCGTAAGTTGGCTCCCCGGCCCCGACACCCAAAGGCTAAGAGCGAAGCACAAGAGGAGTTCAAAAAAAACTCCCCGAGATCGTCGCAGAAGAAGTGATTCGACAAGCAGAACAAGGACGAAGTGTTCGCCTGATGTTTCAAGATGAGGCGCGCTTCGGCTGTATCAGCGATCCTCGTCGGTGCTGGGCGCCCCTTGATATCCGACCTATCGTTGGGGCACATCTGGTCCGCCAGTATACATATGTTTTTGCAGCAGTCTCTCCTCATGACGGGTTACTGGATTCGTTGATTCTGCCACTGGTCAACATGCAGACGATGTCGATCTCTCTCGCTGAGGTGGCTAACCGTCATGCTGAAGAATTTGTTCTCATGGTACTCGACGGTGCCGGCTGGCATCAGGCTATAGAACTTGAGATTCCCGAAAACATTCGGCTTGTGAGACTGCCGCCTTATAGCCCAGAGCTCAATCCTACTGAACATCTGTGGGGATGAGATTCGTGAAAAATGGTTTCCCAATCTTGTGTTTCGGGAATTGGACGCCGTCGAAGATGTCCTTGAACAGGCACTTCACTCACTCGAAAATGATGCTACTAGAGTAGAAAGCATAACTGGCTTCGGGTGGGTTAAGTCTATGTCTTTGATTGCAACTTAGTATTACAGCCTAGACAATGTCAACTTCCAAGAGCAAGAAAAAATAGATACGAAGGAGATACGGGGTCGCAATGCGTTGCACCAAAAGTGGATCGCCTGCCGGAATGCGAGTATCTCGTGAACAGTTTCACGGCAGGTATTGATCATCCGTCTACTGATGGAAAGATATTTAGCTCAATATCCTCTCACCTTGCTGTTACCATGGTGCGCTTCTCGCCAAGTGCAACCAGGTCCGCATATATCAGGATCGGATGCACGGTATCATCTGTCCCGAAAGCATTTTGAGGCCAGAACTCCACCAATTGCCCCAAGAGTGTCCCGGAAGTGAAAAATCGAAGCTGCTAAGGAGCCCCACAAGGCGAAGGGAACTGTTTAATCAAGGCTGGCCTCAACTCCCTCAGGATAAAGGCGAGGAAAATAATACCCCACTAACGATGCTGGGAAACCGAGCATTACAGGTCCCTTTCCCGAAGCAGAAACTAAATATCCTTTTTCCAATAAACTACTGGCGACCCTACGTGCTGAACGTTCGGGCATTCCGATGATATTCGGGATTTCTCCACGAGGTATTTCCCCACGTAAAAATACATCTCTCAGTAAATGACCCGCTTCAGGTTTCAATTCACCAAATGAAACTTGACGATCAACCACTGCTTGGATTCTTTTCTGCATTCCATCCAAATCCAAAAGGCCTGACATGAAGTCAATTTGGTCAATAGCAATTTTAAGGAAAAATTTGCAAAATCCCAACAGCCCCGCTTGTGTCAAATTTCCCCGACCATCCAGATCTCCTCTACGAGGTTGGTCTGCCCCTGCCAAGGAAGCAAGATACTCTTCTCGGTTTCTTGCGAAACCTCGGGAAACAGTCCACAACCCGTGGCCATCAATTTTTGCCTTTATTAGGTAGGCATGAGTCATAAGACGTGTGACACGCCCATTGCCATCCAGAAAAGGGTGAATCCATGCAAGACGGTGATGAGATGCCGCCGCCGCGATAACTTGACTTAAACCTTTTAATTTTTGAGGGTCGTAGGCTTCTTGGAATCTTTCCATAAAAGCGCCTAGGTATTCTGATTTAGGCGGCAAATGCCTCCCAACCTCAACCTCTAATTCCCTTGTTTTACCAGGGGTCACCTTTTCAGTTTTTCCATCTGCACGCTGTACGACAAGATACTCCTCGGGCATCCGTTCATAAAATTCCTTATGTATCAAGCACAAAAAACTCTTGCTTGTAATGACTGTTCCCGGAGTATCCTCGATGTGGGCCTCGATGCGTTTTTGCACCTCTATATGCGCCTTACTTTCCAATTGTTTTGCTCTTTTTGCAGGGTCTTTGGAAAAATCTTCTCGCATAGCACGTTCAATGTCTGCAGGATGGGTGTTGTGCCCTTCAATTAAATTGGAATAGTAACTGTTCATTTTTCTTACCAGTTCCACGATCCCCCTACGGGTAACCGGATGGACAGCGGTACTAATGCAGGCAGATTTACGAATCACCTCAATCGCCAAATCGTCGAGTTCTCCCGCAGGATCAGTAGGCATCATTGGTTCCATTTCCGAAATTTCTGTATAAAAACCATCTTCCATGTTGAGTCCCCAGACATAGGCCAGTATTTTGGCCGATATTAAATATCGTGGATTTAATTAATTGTGAGCCAGTTTTACACGTGAATCATTAGTCATGTTGATAATTTGGCCGGTTTGCAGGACGATCTTACAAAATAAAAAATATGTTGAAACGAGCTATTGCAATTAATTATACATAAAGATGTCGAAAATTTGGCCGATGTTTTGGCCGATATATTTGTACCGTATTTCACCGAAGAAATAAACATTTTTCTCATTATCCTAATTTTGATGGCCGATATTTTGGCCGATCTAAAGGAAACCAACATAGCTTTGACCCGCCAGTCTTTTTGACGGGTCGTCAAGCCTGTTGGTTTCCGTCTCAGAATCAAAGTTAGTTTTATATAGCGCTTGAATTTCTGTTTTTAATTTGGTCGTGGCTTGAGGGTTTCCTGCTGGGGTTGGTGTTGCGTCGGATGATGGAGATGAACATTTTTTTGTCACCTTGCGGATGGATAACAGCAGCCAATATCTTTCGGATCATTTCCAGAACCAGATCAAATTCTGGGGTATCGCTGCGAGCTTTGCATTCGCAAAGTATTACATAGACTTCCTTTACTTGGCCGTAAGGGTTAATAATTCCCCTCGAGAGATTAAGCCGTCAAAATTGTGTACCGGACCCGCTACACACGGAACTAAAGAATTTCGGATTCAGAGTTGGTACGTCAATTAACGACTCTATAGCCTACTTTCTGTTTTATCATATTCCCAGTACTTCTCTCTCGCATTCACAGGCTCGTTCTTCTGAACCCTCCATCGATAGCCTCTACCAACAGCCCATGGTCCAGTGGTAGTTTAAGAAGGTAGCAGAAAAAGCTATCATATGAGTTGACTGTCGAATTTTGATAGCTTATTATCATAATGTGTTAACTCTATTGATTGGTTTGGAGAGGTAAACGGAAAATGGCAATCATTGGATATGCTCGGGCCAGTACCGAGGATCAGAAACTGGATGCGCAGATTGAACAGTTGAAGGAAGCAAAGTGCGAACGCATTTATCAGGAGAAGGTTAGTGGGGCGAAGGTGGATCGGCCGGAGTTGGTTGCCATGCTCGATTATGTTCGCGAGGGTGACACAGTCGTTGTTACCAAGCTTGATCGGATCGCTCGTTCGACAAAGCACTTGCTAGAGATTACCGACTTACTGAAAAAGAAGAAGGTGGTCTTCAAGGTATTGAACATCAACTTCGATACCAGTACTCCGACCGGGAAGCTGATGCAGACGATGTTGGCGGCGGTTGCTGAGTTTGAGCGGGAGATGATGTTGGAGCACCAAGCGGAGGGGATCCGGATCGCGAAGGCGCAGGGTAAGTTTAAGGGGCGGAAGCCGACTGCTCGGGAGAAGAGTGGGGAAGTTCTGCAGCTCCTGTGTGATGGGTTGACGAAAGAGGCTGTGGCTGAGAAGGTGGGAATTTGGGTGGCGTCAGTTTATCGGATTGCCAAGGCAGCTAAGGAGTTGCCGGAAAATGCAAAAGGATGAAAAATCGGCTATTATATTTGGCTTCTGAGGGGTTTTATCCCAGCGGGTGGTAGTAAGGCCTGGCCAAATAGATTCGAGTTTATGCGTCCTATTATTAATGATTTGATTATTGGAATAGACACTTCTAATAAAAACCCGTATTTGGTATTGTAGCCCCGCTAGATTATTGCCGTAACAAGCTAATAAACAGATGGAAATTGAGCAATTTCTGAAAAACAACCCGTGATATATCACGGCTAATACGTAGCTGACTAAATAGTTATATTTAAAATTTGATGGAGTCGCAAAAACCAATATCAAGCTAACATGCCGAAATAATTGAGTAAAGCTGAATATATTGCTTTATTTTACGTTACTTTTGTGGCAAGATAACCGAGTAAAATCAACTGGTTATCTGGAGTTTTCGTGATTCACGTCAAAGACCACAAACAGTACGACATGTTCAACCCATTCGAGCATTTGGGGCCGAAA
>RPRC01000202.1 GCA_003857395.1 Geobacter sp. | reverse complement strand
TGGCATCGGCAGTGGCATTGACCAGCTGTTTTATCCGGAACGCCTGCCAACGCCCACCTTTGGCACCGGTGGTATACTCTGGGCGAGCCTTACCCTTGCCCTGCTGACGGTCCCTGTCGTGATCGTATCCACCGAAGAGGGTCTCGCGTCGGTCCCCAAAGGGCTTCGACAAGGATCTCTTTCCCTCGGGGCAACCAAGTTCCAGACACTCATGAAAATCGTGCTGCCCATGGCAACCCCCGGTATCATGACCGGAATGATTCTCGCCATGGCGCGCGCAGCCGGCGAAGTTGCCCCTCTGATGCTGGTAGGCGTTGTAAAACTGGCCCCGACTCTGCCCATTGACGGCCAGTTCCCGTTCTTCCACCTGGACCGCAAATTCATGCACCTGGGCTTCCACATCTTCGACGTCGGTTTCCAGTCACCCAACGTGGAGGCAGCCAAGCCAATGGTTTTCGTTACCACTCTGCTCCTGATGGCGATTGTCATTACCGCGTCAAGCACCGCTATCCACCTCAGGAACAAGATGAGGAAGAAATACGCCACCAAAGCCTTTTAGCAGGCGTCAACGCCTGGATGCAAACACTGCAAAATATGGAGACAGATAGTATGCCGTTACGTTCACCACAAATGATTGCCGATCCCGTACTGGAAATATCCAACCTGAACCTGTTTTACGGGTCAGCACGGGCGTTGAAGGACATCTCACTAGCCATACCGAGAAAACAGGTCACCGCCTTTATCGGTCCATCAGGATGCGGCAAGTCCACCCTTCTTCGCTGCTTCAACAGAATGAACGACCTTTTGGAAAACGTCCGCATTGAAGGAAGCATAAAGCTCGACAATGAGGAGATAACTCCTCCTGATCTCGACGTTATCAGCCTTCGGCGACGGGTCGGCATGGTATTCCAGCAATCGAACCCATTTCCAAAATCCATCTATGAAAATATTGTCTACGGTCTCCGCATTGCAGGAATTCGCGACAAAGCCGTTCTGGATGAAACCGTGGAAAGAAGCCTGAGAGCTGCAGCCATCTGGGACGAGGCAAAGGACCGCCTCCACGATTCGGCTCTTGGTCTCTCCGGTGGACAGGCACAAAGAATCTGCATCGCCCGCGCCATAGCGGTCAATCCCGAAATCATCCTCATGGACGAGCCCTGCTCGGCTCTCGATCCGCTTGCTACGGCAAAGATTGAGGAACTGATCAACGAGCTCAAAGAGCAGTACACCGTAGTCATCGTGACCCACAACATGCAGCAGGCTGCACGTGTTTCCGATTTTACTGCTTTCCTGTATCTGGGAGAACTGATAGAATTCGATGCCACAAAGAAGATTTTCACCAACCCGGATAAAAGGCACACGGAAGATTATATTACCGGCAGATTCGGCTGAAAATTTTTCCACGGGACATTGAACGCTATTTCGTTAAAATCTGATCTACTCTTCGAGGTTATTACATGGAACGAGAACACATCATCAAACAGTACGATGCCGAACTGAACGAAATCCGCGGCCTGATCCTTCATATGGGAGGTAAGATCGAGGTCATGATCTCCAACTGCATCAAGGCCTTGGTAGAGAGGGATTCGGGACTTGCCGAGAGAACCATACCTGCCGACCATGAGGTCAATCACCTGGAAGTCCTGATCGACGAGAAATGTCTCCAGGTGTTGGCGCGCCGGCAACCTGCCGCACGGGACCTGAGATTTATCACCCTGGCCCTGAAGATCGTGACCGATCTGGAGCGAATTGGCGACCAGTGCGTCAGTATTGCCACACGGGTCAAGGAGCTGAATGACGAACCCCCCCTAAAGCCATACATCGACTTGCCCCGGCTGGCAGAATCATCACGGGCAATGGTCAGGGAATCTCTTGATGCCTTTGTTCGCGGAGATGAGATATTAGCCATGCAGGTCTGTGCAAACGACCAGTTTGTTGACGACCTTAACGTACAGATTCAACGAGAACTGCTCACCTTCATGATGGAAGATCCCGGCACCATTACTCGGGCCCTCAAGCTCAATTACATCTCCAAGTGCCTGGAAAGAATCGCCGACCACGCCACAAACGTCGCAGAAATGGTCATTTTCATGATCAAGGGCAAGGATATCCGCCACACCACCTTTTAGGCATTTTACTCAGATATTCCTGCAGACGGCCTCACAACCCGTCTGCTCCCTCCCCCCTCCCCCCTGTCTGGCAATGGCTGCCTGAAACTGATCAGGTCTAAGATTACGGACAAGCTCTAAGTCTGCTCGGACCCCTTTGACATCTACTCTCATCCGTGGATACTTCAAAGATTACACGTTGTTCTGAAATGACAAATGAATAACTTCTCCTGTTTTCCGTCTGCGAAAATAGCTATCATCGAAAATTCAGACAAGCAGCTATTTTACTTGTATCGGAGCCAACTCGCCAGAACTACTCCCCCTGCTACCAAAGCAAATGAAGAAAGTTTCTCATCCAGGGTAAAGTTTTTGCTTTTCTTACCGATTCTATTCTTGTTGGGCACATTTTCAGAAATATCTCAGAGTTACAGAGAGTAATCCCACAGTCGCATAGAAATTTTCATAGACAAAGAACCCCAGTGAGATTATGAAGAAAACAACCCACTTCATGCTTTTGAACGTTCTGATTGTCACAGTCGGAATAGCAATAACCGCAATTTTTTTCCTCGCTCAAATGCATGCTGACGCGGAAAAAAACCTGAAATCGGCCCAGGAAAGCCATCTACGGACTTTTTGGGACCTTCTGCATGACAAAGGAATAGGTTTTCGAATTACAGATGGGAAGTTGTTCGTCGGCACCTATCTCCTTAACGGCAACTATGAATTGCCGGACAAAATCAAGTCCCTTTTCGGTGGCACGGCAACAGTCTTTATGGGAGACGTACGAGTCTCTACCAATATACTCAAAGAAGACGGTTCTCGTGCTGTTGGAACAAAACTTGAGGGATCGGCATACGATTCCCTTTTCCGTCAAGGGCAACCCTACCGGGGCGAAACAACCATTTTGGGCATCCCGTATTACACAGCCTATGACCCGATCAGCGACTCTTCGGGGGCAATAATCGGCGCTCTGTACGTGGGCATAAACAAAAGTGATTATTTTGCTACCTATGACACCATACGACTCAACGCAATCATTGTGGTTCTTCTGCTGATGGCACTCTTTGCCTACCTTGCCGTTCTCATCCTCAGACAGGAAAGACTGGCAACAAATGCTATCGAAAGCAGCGAGCACAAATACCGGTTACTCTTCAGCAGGATGCTCAATGGGTTTTCTTTCCACGAAATGCTCTACGATGGAGAAGGTGACGCCTGTGATTACCGATTTCTGGAAGTTAATCCCGCCTTCGAAAAACTCACGGGGCTCTCTGCGAAAGATACTATCGGAAAAACCCTCCGAGAGGTCCTGGCCGGGCAGGTTGAGGAATGGGTCAAAATCTATGAACCGGTTGCACGGCAAGGACATTCAATCCGATTCGAGCGTTTTTCGCCCGAGTTGGGCAAGCATTTTGAAGTCGTTGCCTTCTCCCCTAAACGCAACAAGTTTGCCACCATCTTTTCCGACATCACAGATCGTAAAGTAGCAGAAGAGAAGCTCCAGGAACAACTGCATCTCTTGCAATCAATCATCGACGCGATCCCGAATCCGGTCTTTTACCAGGAGGTTTCAGGGCACTATCTTGGCTGCAACCTCGCATGTGCCCATCACCTCGGCAGGGACAGAGGGGAGATTATCGGCAAGACCGCCTTTGATATCCATCCGATGGAACTGGCAAGCATTTATCATCGTATGGACGCAGCACTCGTTATGAGCCCTGGGCAGCAAACCTACGAATCCGTTATCCACTACAAAGATCTCGGCCCACGCAATGTAATCTTTTACAAGGCCACCTTCCGGAATCATTTCGAGAGGCTCCAAGGCATCGTGGGAGTGATTGTCGACATAACCGATCGTAAACGAGCGGAAGAGAGCCTGCAGGACAATGAGGAAAAACACCGGAAACTTTCCATGGAGTTCAAGGCTTTGCTCGAAGCGATCCCGGATGCGGTTATTCTCTATTCACCGGAACTGCGGATCCGCTGGGCCAATCGCAATGCCAGCCTTGCCTTCGATAGGGAACCCGAAGCGATTCTGGACAAATTCTGCTACACCTTGTGGCACCAGGAGAGCAAGCCATGCCTGGTATGTCCGGTCCAGAGGAGTTTCCTAACGGGCAAATCCGAATGTGAAGAAATGACCTTTTCAGACGGGACAATCCGTGACATACACGCGGCTCCGGTTTTCGACGAAGATGGATCGGTCATTGGAGTGGTAGGGATTACCCGCGATATTACCAGTCAGCGCAAACTCGAAACTCAGCTTAACCACCTGCAAAAGATGGATGCAATTGGTCAGCTTGCCGGCGGAATCGCCCACGATTTTAACAACATCCTCACCGCGATCATTGGCTACGGACATCTTCTCCAACTCAAAACGTCAAGTGACGACCCGACACGGAAATATGTGGACAGCATCATGTTTGCTTCGCAACGGGCAGCGGATCTCACCAAAAACCTCCTGGCATTCAGCAGGAAACAGGCATTCCACCCTCAACCGGCCGAATTGAATGAGATGATCAACAAGATCGACGTGATTCTTTCACGATTGATTAGAGAAGATATTGAACTTCGCAGGGACTTGCACCCCTTCGATTTAACCGTTATGGTCGATGTTGGCCAACTTGAACAGGTACTGATAAACCT
The DNA here is from genome assembly GCA_003857395.1 of Geobacter sp. Next base: position 6,384 of record RPRC01000202.1, on the reverse strand, counting down.
GGTCACCAATGCCCGCGATGCCATGCCAAAAGGTGGAACGATCCTCATCAGAACCCTCCCCGTCCATCTGGAAAACGAATTTATCGAAGCATTCGGCTTCGGCACACCGGGTGACTACGCAGCCGTCTCCATCTCCGACTCGGGAATCGGTCTGGACGAAAGAACCAGGGAAAGGATTTTTGAGCCATTTTTCACAACGAAAGAAAATGGGAAAGGCACGGGATTGGGTCTCGCCATCGTTTACGGCATCATAAAACAGCACAGCGGCTATATCACCGTGGAGAGTGAGCAAGGAAAAGGCACGACGTTAACCGTATACCTTCCGATTGCAGCAACGGCAGCGATGCTCAGCGACGAACTTGAGGCGCAGAGTTCCTATCCGGGATCAGAGGTTGTACTGCTCGCCGAGGACGAGGAGGAACTGCGTCACCTCTTCCGATCTGTCTTGGAAGAAAATGGTTACACCGTTTTAGAGGCAGCCAATGGCGAAGATGCAATCGATACTTTCCTGGACAATAAAAACTCGATAGAGCTTCTCATCCTCGATGTGATCATGCCACGAAGGAATGCACGCGAAGTTTATGAAGCCGTCAAAAGAGAAAATTCAGCCATGAAATTCCTCTTTGTCAGCGGACATGGCAAGGAAACCATTCACGAAAGCGGTATCCAGGGTGAACATGTCACTATCCTGACAAAACCCGCATCGCTCCCCAAATTTCTGAAGACAGTACGAGAAGTCCTGGACAGTTAGATTCCATCCGGAAACTCCGGATGGAAAACCAGCGGTTTCCAATTCGGTAACGAGGGCAATGACTTTACGGCGGGATATTTCGTATTATTCGTGGTGCATATCAGGCAAGGCCTTTTCAGCAAGAAAATCTAAAACAATTCTACTTCCCCAGTGGCGATATCGGCTACCTTTACCAGTCCTTCCTCCAGCAAATCATCAAAGTGTTCCACTCTGTTTCGACCTTTTCTCTTTGCGTTATAGAGGGACTGGTCTGCCCGGTCAAGCAGCGTTGCAGTAAATATTTCCGGGTCCATCTTCACCACACCCACACTGATCGTGACCTGGCCTACCTGAGGGAAGTCATGTTGTTCAACCGACAAACGGAACCTTTCAAATGCTCTGATGGCATTCTCTTTTGTACCGGCACGGACTATGACGATGAATTCTTCCCCGCCGAAACGGAACAGGAAATCGCTTTCCCTGAAATGATGCTGCATGAGTTGCGAAAGCAACAGGAGAACCTCGTCACCATACAAGTGACCCCAGGTATCATTGACCCGCTTGAAATTGTCGACATCAATCATGCCGATCCAATATCCGACATTCTCATCATCAAAAACACTCCTCCTGTCAACGGGAACAGGATCGGTAAACGGTGCCGGTTGATTGTATATTTTCTGGATGACATCATCAAAGGTCTTCCTGTTTGCCAACCCGGTCAACTGGTCGCGCTGCGCATCGATAAGCACTTCGTAGAAATTGCGGTAAATGTGCAGTAGACCGCGAATCATATGGGAATCAAGCTTGCTGAGTTCACGTGTGGTAACCGCCACGAGGTACACGTTCTGCATCTTGGTCTGCTGGACGTGCCAGGTGATGAGCATACTTCCCGACTCGAGCTTTTTGCGGAAGGGCTGATTCGTCCCCTGAACGATATCCAGGGCAATAAACACCTCCTCCGACAGAGAGAAGTTATCCGAGAGGATTTCGTACTTTTCCTGTCGCATTTGTAACTGGTAGCAAGGCAACCCCCTTCGGTCGAGTTTTAGAATTGAAAGTTCCTGGGGACGAATGAACTCGGCAAGAGTCTTCAGCAAGCTAAACTCCATGAGTTCAATGTCCTGAATTCCGGTGAGGCTGACAAGTTTATCAAGAAGCATTGGTGCGTTTTTCATCATATCATCCCTGGATCAAGTGAAGAGTCCATCTGCAAAGAAAGTATCGATGCATGTCCTGCACGAACACCTGAAGAACAAGCATATTTTGTGCCCGGGCAGTCATTGATTAAAAGAAAGTCCTGTCCAACAAGCCGGATAGATTTTTGTCGGCCGAAACAGTGCACTGTTTGAAGAAAAACAGGGAGAACCGCAGAAGAAATGGCTTGCAGTAAATCAGTTTCCCCCCGAGGGACTGCAGGAAAAGAACACAAAAAACTGGCATAACAAGTCAAAAGTGCGACAAAATAAAGAAAAACGTTTGCAGTTGCCGAAGATGTCAGCTTTCCCTGAGAAAAGAGATTATTGCTGAAAAGGTTTCCTCGGGGCGTTCTTCGTGGGGGTTATGCCCACATTTTTCAAGGATCCTCAGTCGGGAGTCGGAGAGATCACCCTGCAGTCGCTGTCCGAGACTCAGCCGGACATTTCGATCTTCAGCCCCCCAGATAATCAGAACGGGAAGCTTAAGTCGACGGTAGCTTTCTTCAACATGGACATAGGCTTCCGGGTCGACGGCCTGTACCGTTGCCCGCAACGCATAGGAAACACCCTTGCCACGAAAATACCTTATATAGCGCTCGAACCTTTCAGAAGTTATCTGGGCTTTGTCGAAGAACACTCTCTCCAGGGCACCCTGAACAAGCATACGAACCGGCATAAGCAGAAGATACAGCGGCCCTAGCGGAGATTTGAGCTTACGGAAGAACTTGGGGAGTCGTTGAGGATATGCCGCGGAATCGATGAGCACAAGCTTTTCTATGGTAAATGGGCTCTCTCCTTTTCCTGCCTCGATACATACTCGAAGAGCTACGGCGCCACCCAGCGAATGGCCTACGATCGCCAGAGAACGTAATCCCCGATCGAGGATGAATGCCCGGATTATCTCAGCCTGATCTTCGATGGAATAGGCAGCATCTTTCGGCTTCGAGGAAAGGCCGAAGCCTTTCAAATCGAGGAGAAAAAGGGTAAATTCCCCAGCAGGGAAAAGGCCTGCCATATCCTGCCAGGTCGTGGAGGAAGAGGCAAAGCCGTGCAGGAACAGGATTGGCAGAGGTCCCTGACCAACCGTCTGGTAATGGATGGAAATTGTACCGGCATAGCTGAATAAATTTCCCAAAGACATGCTCTTCTGGATTCTCGTCATTAGCCGGCCAAAGCCTTTTCAACAGCCTTAGCCATAGACTCGACGGTAATGCTCCGACGACACTCGCCGTCCTTGTCGCACTCGGTGCGGAAACAGGAGGTGCAGGCAAGGGGTGACTGGACAACGACATGACACGTCCCACGAGGACCGCTCCGCTTCCCGTCACTTGCCCGGTACAGAGAAACCGTAGGAGTACCCACCGCGGCAGCAATGTGTGTCGGGCCGGTATCACCGCCCACCACCAGATCGACCTTTTTCAGAAGGGCAGTCAATCCTTTCAGGGAGTAACGTTCGAGAACTCTTGCACCCTTCCCGATTCCTGCGGCAATTTCGGTTACCGCTTCCCTTTCCTTCTCGTTGCCCCAGGACAGAAGAACAGTGGATTCAGGGTAAGCTTCCAGCAACGTCCTGCCAAGGTGGACCCATCCCTCTTTGAACCAGAACTTGGTCTGCCAGGTAGTCCCGTAATGAAAAAGGAAAACCAGCCCGTCTGAAAGAGTAGAGAGAAGAGTACCTGCAGTTTCATTATCCTCGGACGATGTATAGATGTCCGAAGATAGTTTGAAGGTGCTGAAATCCTTACCGAAAGAGACACTCACCAGCCGGAGGTACTGATCAGTGATATGGTAGTCATGGCGACGAATGGGAATCTGGCGGGTGGTGAAGAGGAGATTGATCGACTCCTGAAGAGTTTCCTGGGTAAAACCTATTCGGTCCTCGGCACCGGTGAGCCAGTCCACGAGGCCGCTTTTCAGATTGCCCTGGATATCGAATACCCGATCGTAGTCACGGGCCTGCAGGGCGTTCCTGACCTCGCATATCTCACGGCGGGTAGCAGCCGAAAAGGGCTTTTTCCGCCAGACCTTTGTCCGCACAACATGCAGTCGGCTGATCAGGGGATTCCCTTCCAGGATATCGCGAAAAGGCTCCTCCACGACCCAGTCCACCTCAATGCCGGGCATCACCTGGTGAAGATAATCAAGCACCGGCAGGGCATGGATAATATCGCCCAAGGCGCTCATTTTCACCACGAGTACCCTCACGGTAGCCGCCCCGGTTCTTTAAGCATTTGCTGAACCTCTAAAAAAACCTTTTCAACCGAAATTTCTTCCATACACTCGAGATAAACTTCATTTGCACAACGACGACTGCAGCAAGGAACACATCGAACTGTATCAGCGCAAAGAACGCGATGACCGGATCCGACTGGGCCTGTCCGCTCCGGGTCCGCGGCCCCAAAAAGCGCCAGCACCTTTGTTCCCACAGCGGTTGCAAGATGCATCGGACCAGTATCTCCGCTTATCAGCAGTGAACATCTATCAAGAAGCGCTCCGAGCTGAAGCAAGGATGTTTTACCCGTCATTGTCAATAAAGTAGACTTAGTTTGAGAGAGAATACTTTCGGACAGTGACTTATCTGACTCTCCGCCGATCAGAACGATTCCGGCGTTCAATTCCTGTGAAATCCTGTCTGCCAAGGCGGCAAAGGATTTTGTGCTCCATCGATTCACCGGATGACTTGCCCCTGGATTAAGCGCAACGAGTGTCTTCCCATTGAAACCGGCCTCCGTGAGAATCCGTTCAGCAAATAATTTATCCTCAGCCCCAAAGACAAGATTCAACGAAAGATCTGCTGTCGATGGATCGATACCCAGGGGAGCGAGGGTTTCCAGATGATTCACGACGGCATGAACGATTCTCCCACGCGCTTTGTGGTAGACTAGACATCGGCAGGGAAAAGCAGCAAAAGCTAGCACCCAGGCTTTTATATTGCTTCGCTGAAAATTCACCACTAGATCATAGCGAGCCGCAAGGATCTGTCTCCAGAGTTTGAGGAAAGCCGCCAGAGAGCGATGGGCTCCCTTCCGGTCGAATACGATTGTCTTGTAAATATCCGGGTTGAATAAAAACAGCGATGCAGACGCAGAAGAGCCCAGCATGAGGGTAATTCTGGCCCCGGGATATTTCAGCGCAAGAGCCCGGATCACCGGTGTCAACTGCAGGAGATCGCCGACTGCACCCGGTTTGATAAGAAGAATGTTGGAATAGTTCTTCATGCAGCTCTTTCAGAAATGGATTTCAAATCATAGCAGTCAGTGTCTCCCCTGCCAGGCAGGTCCTGCCTTACCAAGGGTTACAACCTTGAATCTTTGCACGTTGAACCTTGAACAACGAGATCGTACTAATCGTCAAAATTCCCAGCAGGACCCTTATCCGAAGCAAGAGAAGCGGCCCTTGCCAGGATCTTCTCCTCGGTCCATTCCGCGGGGTCTTCCACCCGGGACACCTTAGGCCCGAGGTCGCCGGAGCCCGCCTTCAGAATTGCCTCAATGGCCAGAGGAGCGGTGTCCTGGGCATTGAAAACCTCAGTCATCATCCTGTAGGCAAAGTCCTCCACCCGTTTAACCATCCGCTCACGGATTTCCCGAGGCTGAGCCAGGAGCTTGTTTTCGAACGGCAGGTTCAGATTCTTGTAATCACCCGGCTTATAACCCTTGGCATCGGCATAGGCAACGATCTCCGCCCACAGTTCATCGCACATTCCCTCTCCATGAAGCTTGATAAACGAACCGTTCTCATCGAAGATAGCGTTACCGTAATCGTTCACTTCCAATCCCCAGGAGACCATCTGTAGGGCGGTAGCAACATTCGCCTTGGTTGTGTGGGTCCTGGCGGCAATCGCCCGGAGCCGCTCCGAGCTATTCCCAGAGGTTCCGTGCTGGGCACCCGAAATCGCATATTTCTCCAGAGCCTTATGAATCTCGGCCGTCAGATCAACCTGGATTCCCTGGTCGCTGGCCTCAATACCATGAGTCGTGCCGTTATTGAGGGCGATCCAGTCGGGGAAAATGCCATGGGCATTCAGTCCCTGAATGAGGAAAAGCGCCTCTTCCTTCGTGGAAAGGCCGTGCTTCCCCTTGATTTCTCCCACTTCTGTCTCCAATCCAGCCCAGGCAGGGACATAGGGTTTCAAGGCGATGCTTGCCAGTAGATTCCGGTCATCGGGCAGATGGGACGCATCGATGGCAATCGAGGTTATTCCCGCATCGAACATGCTGGGAATTTCCACCCGGGCAACCTCCAGGTCTTTCTCATTCTTTATGCCGTAGTGATCCGCATGGATGGCCACCGGAACAGTTATGCCCAGCTCATTGCACATGGCGTCCACGTGGAGAGCAATATTCCAGCTGTTCACGGGACAGTAGTTACTTTCAGACTTGGCGATTTCTATAATAACGGCGGCATTGGACTTCTGGGCTGCCTTGAGCACTCCTCGGATGATGAAGGTGTTTCTGC
>RPRC01000201.1 GCA_003857395.1 Geobacter sp. | reverse complement strand
GAAGGGCGAAGCAAGGGCAAGTCCGAAGGCCTGGCGAAGGGGTGAATCCTCCTCCGGGGTGAGAGAGGGCCCTCCGACCACGGCAACCTTGTCTTGCCGGTAGTGGCGCACCGCCCGCGCCAGAACATCTGGAGAAACGAAGGAATCATCATCCAGAAAATAGAGGAGCGCGCCCTGGGCCTCCTGGGCTGCCAGATGGCGCTGGCGACTCGGGCAAGTCCCCTCGGCAATCAACACCTCAAGAAAATTTTCAGGATACTCGACGTTCCGCAAACTCTCGAGGGCACGCACAGCGCCCCCCGGTTTAACCGGAATTATTATTGAAACCGCAGGATATTCCATCAAACCGCGCCGGCCTAGTTTCGCCCGGCGCTACCCTCCCCCGTAGCTGTGCAGACCGGACAACAACAGGTTCACGCCCAGATAACAGAAGATTGTTGCGGCAAAGCCGATGATGGAAAGAATGGCGGCACGTTTGCCAACCCAGCCCCGGGTGATCCGGGCATGAAGGAATGCAGCGTAGATAAACCAGACTATCAAGGACCAGGTTTCCTTCGGATCCCAGCTCCAGTAGGAGCCCCAGGCGTAATTTGCCCAGGCTGCGCCGGTAATGATCCCCAGCGTCAGCAGGGGAAATCCGATCATGATTGCCCGGTAATTGAGATCATCCAAAATTTTTGAAGAAGGAAAAAGGGATAAGATCCCCCCGGCCGGAGAATTGCCGTCAGTGTCCTCCTGCTTCACCTTGATCAGGTACATGATTGAAATGCCACAGGCAACAGCAAAAGCCGCATAGCCAAGGAAACAGGTAATTACATGGTAAAGAAGCCAGTCGCTCTGGAGAGCCGGCACCAGTGGCTGAATTTCTTTCTGTGCGTCACCCATCAACTGGGCCCAGGCCATCGCCATCAGGGCAAAGGGAAGCACGAAGGCGCCAACCGCCCGGTAGCGGTACTTCGCATCAATGAGGAGAAAAATCAGGACAATGGTCCAGGCAAAAAATACCACCGATTCATAAAGGTTCGAGAGGGGCGCATGGCCGCGGCCCATATCATACGATTCCTTCCAGCGGAGGAAAAAGGCAACGGTCTGGACGAGAAGACCGAACCCGGAGGCAATGGTGCCGGCAAAACCGATGGTCCGGTTTTTGCTGGCAAGGTAGGCAAAAAATACCACCGTTGCCGCAAAGTAGGAAAGTGTTGCAATATTGAAGAGGAGAGAACTGGACATCCGCATACCTCCAAAACTAAATCTTTTTCAGTTTATCTACAATTTCATCCAAAGTAATGCGGAACGCAGCCTGATTCTTGTTGCTGCTCCCCGCCACTACGATACGCCCGGCGCCGATACGAATCCAGATCCGTCGATGTGAAAGAAAAAAGGAAACAAAGATCCCTGACACCAGAAGGAAACAGCCAAGCCAGACCACCCAGACACCGGGATCTTTGGTGACCTGAAGGCCGGTGCGCCACTTCTGATCAGCACCCGCAAAAGAAATGACATAGTCCCCACCCTTGTCGGCATTGAAAGCCGGATACTTCTGCAGCAGCGCAAAGGGTTCAGCGGTCGGACCTTTCCCCTGCACCTGCACCTGCACGGCAGGACCGGAAAAACCTGGGTAGATGCTGCCGACATCCGGAGCAAACCCGAGTATGGTGAGAGTCTCGCCACCAGGAAGCGCCAGCGGTTGGTCGCCGGTAGCTGTCATCTGGGTTTCCGTTCCATTAGTGCGGTTACGAACCGTAAAATGGAAAGAGGGGTTGCCATCCTGGCTGTAACTGGACTGATAAAAGGTGATTCCACGGTAAGTTAAGGGGGAATTGACAATGATCGGCTGCTTATCGATAACGGTCTTGCCGTTCTCGATAACACTGAGTACGCTGCGATATTCTTTCGGCGCTCCCGTATCGTACAGGGTAAGGGAAAAGGAGTCGCAGCGCACGGCGAACCCCAGATCGATGACCTTTCCTGTCGTGGTTGACGCCGTGGTAATGGAATCGCCCTCTGGAATCTGCGCAAAGCCTTTAAACCCGAAAAAGGATCCGACCATTGCACCAATAAAGACAATAATGATGCTGAAATGGAGGATATAGACACCCAGTCGACTGAACCGGCCTTTCTCGGCAAAGAGATGATATTCGTCATTGACCTTCGTCACTACCGGAGTTGTTAACCCCCGGCCGAGAATTTCCGCAGCGGACTTTTTGAGGTCCGCTGCACTCTGCGACACTTTCCAGGACTGTACATTCGCCAGGGATTTTTCCTGCTGCTCATCGAGCACGGGTACTTGGCCGTTGATAAGCTTCCAGTCATGGGGAAACCTGCGAAGGGAGCATGCCACGAGATTCAGTGTAAGCAGGTAGAGGAGTAAAACAAACCACCAGGAGTGGTACATGTTGAAGAAGCCCAACTTACTGTACAAGTCGAATTTCGCCTGGGATATGGTCTGTAGATACTCTACCGGTGGAGGATTTCCTTGGGGGATAATCGTTCCGATAACCGACACCACAGCCAAGCCAATCAGGAGGAATATCGTGAGTTTCAGAGATGAAAAGAATCGCCACAAGGACGTGCCAAAATCGCTCGGTTGATTTTTCAAGGGTAGTCTCCCGGGTAAAACTTGTTCAGAAATCAAGAGATAAGTGGGCTGGTTTATGTTGGCAGTACGCAACCTCCCCATAAAGCGTTTAATTGTAGCTTCTCACTATTTTCTGTCAAGAAGAAAGACTGGAATCAGTCCAGCAGTGAAGGTATGCCGTTCCCTTCCCTGCTGGATTTAATAAAAAGCGACCTGACTTCGTTCTGCACCGTGCTTCAGGAATCACCGCAGAAGCGAGGGCAGGCAGTTCGTATGCTCCATCGGAGAGGGGTTCGGCATGTTTTTTACCTTGAAAAAAATGCCGTCTGGTGCTACAAGTGCATAAGTTTTCATAGCTTTTGACATATCCGCTACCGATTCTCCGCGTCAGGAAAAGGAGCGGACCGCCTGCAGAAATGATGTACTCGATCCCGTCTTGCACCGGGAGACGCGGAGGGAATAACGATGGGTTTTGCCGATTTTATGAAGATCTGCGGCACAATGCGCCTGCGCACAAAGATGCTCCTGTTGATGACCGTAATGCTCATCGGCTCCCTGCTTATAACCTTGGCTGTTTTCCAGACTCTCACCAGGGTCAGGATCGGCAGCGATAGCTACCGAAAAATAATCCTCACGCGGGACTCGCTTGAAGGCAGTATTCTCCTGAAATCCGATATAGTGGGGCTTCACTCCGCACTGCTGGAGGTAAGCGAAAACTCCGGTAGCGAAAAGATTCAGCCAATCATTGCAACTGTTACATCCATCACCGCAAATATTCCGACTGAACTTTCGGCACTATCCCATACCATTTCCTCCCCGGAGGCGAAAGAAAAGCTGACCGAAGCCCAAAAATCCTGGAACGAACTGGCGGTTGTCCTTCAGGAAGAGATCATTCCCGCGGCAGAACAGGGAGACCGGATCCGGTTGAAAGAACTGGTCACGGGGGCCCAGGCCTCCCGATACGATCGGGTAGCAGCTGCTCTTGACACTCTGATCGAGGCACTTCGATCGGAGTCTCTCGCCAGTGAATCGCAGGAAACTTCGTATGCCAACAAAACTGTCATTATGGGATTCGGCGTTGGTGGTGGACTGCTTTTCCTGCTGCTCCTGATCGCTGGCTCCGTCGCATTTTCAATTGCCCGCGCGATCTCTGGAGAGGCCGAATTTGCCAATGCAGTGGTCAGTGACGGAAACCTTTCCGACCGACTTTCGGTCGAGAGCGAGGATGAAATCGGCAGCCTTGCCGGGTCACTCAACAAGCTGGTCGAGATGCTCCAAGAGATGGTTTTGAACGTAGCTCTTTCCTCGCTGGAACTCTCCCGAATATCCCGAACCCTTTCCGACGCCTCCCAAAAGGTCGTCAGCGGTGCCGAACAGTCGAAATCCCGGGTTGCTGAAACCTCATCGGCAGTCATGGAAATAAACGCATCCATCAAGGAAGTGTCCCACGGCATTGATGGTCTCTCACTCTCTGCCTCGGAAAACTCCTCATCGGTGCTGGAAATGGCCGCCAGTGTCGAGGAAGTTGCCCTGAACGTCGAAAATCTGGCACAATCAGTGGATGATGTCAGTTCATCCATCATCGAGATGGCAGCGGCAATCAAACACATCAACGATAGTGTTAACGGACTCATCGACTCATCGACCGTAACTGCCTCATCCGTTATCCAGATGGACAGTTCGATCCGTCAGGTGGAAAAGAGCGCCCTTGACACGACAGCAATTTCCGAAGAGGTCCGACGTGATGCCGAAATTGGCAAAGTCTCGGTCGAAGCAACCATCAAGGGTATGCAGGAGATCAAGCGGTCCTCCCACATAACCCATGAAGTAATCGTCACTCTCTCGGAAAAGGCAAGCGATATCGGCACAATTCTCTCGGTAATCAACGAGGTTGCCGAACAGACCAATCTTCTTGCACTGAATGCTGCAATCATTGCGGCACAGGCAGGAGAACAAGGTAAAGGATTCGCGGTGGTGGCGGACGAGATCAAGGAACTGGCTGACAGGACCAGCAGCTCGACCCGCGAGATCGAGGATCTCATCCAGGGCGTCCAACAAGAAACACGGCGTGCCGTCGATGCCATCAACCTTGCGGAGAAGAGTATTGCCGACGGTGAACTCCTCTCCCAGAAATCGGGCGTTGCCCTGGGGAAAATCGTCTCAGGCGTCGGAATGGCATCAGCGCAGGTGGGAGAAATTGCCCGCGCAGCTGCCGAGCAGGCCAAGGGCAGCCAGATGATCAGGGAAGCAATGGAACAGGTCACCGACATGATTATGCAGATCGCAAATGCCACTCAGCAGCAAAACAAAGGAAGCGAACTGATCATGACGGCCGTTGAGCGCATGAAAGTCCTCACCTCCCAGGTTCGCTCTTCAACGCGGGAACAGAGTAAAGTTGGTTCTCTCATCGCCGGATCCACCGAAAACATCACCAGTATGATCCAGCAGATCAAACGCGCCTGCGATGAACAATCACGCGGCAGCGAACAAATTGTAACTGCCGTTGAAGACATACAGAAATCAAGCCACGAAAACCTGAGTGCGGCCGGCACCATGGAAAAAGCGGTTAACGGCCTTTTTCAGCAGGTTGAAGTATTGAAAAAAGAAATAAGCACCTTCTCACTGAAAGAAAACAGGTAATGACCATGAGCAGACTCGCCGAAACCTTTAGAAAATTGGGCAAGAATAACGAGAAGGCTCTCGTGACTTTTATAACAGCCGGAGATCCGGACCTGGAAACCACTCCAGACATTATCCGGGAGTTGGAAAGCGCCGGTGCCGACATTATCGAGCTCGGTATACCCTTCTCAGACCCGATGGCCGATGGGCCGACTATCCAGCTGTCTTCCGAGCGGGCCCTCAGCGGCGGAGCAACGCTGCCGAAAATCCTGGATATGGTGCGCTCGGTACGAAAAACATCCGAAATTCCCTTGGTCCTCATGGGATACTACAATCCGGTTTTTTTCTATGGTACCGAGCGTTTTGTCGCTGATGCCGTCGACGCCGGAGTGGACGGCATTATCCTGGTGGATCTGCCTCCGGAAGAGTCTGACGCGGAGGGTTTCTCGGCAGTGGCCCGAAAAGGCGGTCTCGATACGATCTTCCTGCTGACCCCGACCTCCGACGAGAGTCGCATTGCGAAAGTAGTAAAACATGGCAGAGGCTTTCTGTATTACGTGTCGGTCACCGGAGTAACAGGCGCCAGAAAGGACATTTCGGCAACCCTGGCTGAAGAATTGGAGAAAATCCGGAACGCAACCAGTATGCCCCTGGTCGTCGGCTTCGGAATTTCCGATTCAACCCAGGCCGGCACCGTAGCAGCGCTCGGAGATGGCGTAGTTGTGGGCAGTGCCCTGGTAAAGCTGTTTGAGGACTACCATGGGATGGAACTGAAGGAAAAGGTTCGGGAATTCGTCTCTTCCCTCAAAGCAGGTATTCGTGCCGCGACCGCGGGAAACTGAGCAAAACCGCTGCTGTGCCCCTTTTCACTTCCCTTTTTCCACAACGACATGGTACCGTGGCAACCCTAGCAATTTTCCGGCATTCTCGACGGCGCCTCTCACCAGCAGGAGAACTGCCTGCCAATACATGTGCAGGCAGGAAACGGTCCGGGGCACGGGAACTTTACATTAACGAGGCATAACTATGGGCTGGTTTTCAAGAGAAAAAGCACCAATTGCGCAAAAAGAAGAAAAAAAGGTCCGGGTTCCCGAGGGACTCTGGACGAAATGCAAAAGTTGCAGTGAGATTATTTATACGAAAGAGGTGGAGAAAAACCTCAACGTCTGTCCGAAGTGCGACTATCATTTCCGGATCCCCGCAAAAGAGCGTCTCGACCTCATCCTTGATCCGGAAACCTTTACCGAGTTTGACGGTACCCTGGAGTCAATCGACTTTCTCGAGTTTCAGGACACGAAGAGCTATCAGGATAGAATCCAGGCAGCCATGCAGAAAGGACCCGGCAATGAGGCTGTGGTCTGTGGCGAAGGCATGCTCGACGGCACGCCCATTCAAATTGCCGTATTTGAATTCACCTTCATGGGTGGAAGCATGGGCAGCGTTGTTGGAGAAAAGATTACCAGGGTTATCGAGCGAGCCATTGAACGGCAGACGCCAGCCGTGGTCTTTTCCTCTTCGGGAGGAGCTCGAATGCAGGAGAGTATCATCTCTCTCATGCAGATGGTGAAGACATCCGCCGCTCTTGCCCGCCTCCGTGAAGCGGGCCTGCCCTATATCTCGGTGCTGACCGACCCGACCACCGGCGGAGTAACTGCCAGTTTTGCCATGCTTGGCGATATCATCATGGCGGAACCCAAGGCCCTGATCGGATTTGCCGGCCCCCGGGTCATCGAACAGACCATCAGACAGAAGCTGCCCGAGGGCTTCCAGCGAGCCGAGTATCTCCTGGAACACGGCATGGTCGACCTGATTGTGCCGAGGAAAGACATGAGACAGCGACTTTCCCAGGTCGTAAACATGCTCTACCGGCCGGCCCCGGCTAAAGCAGGGAAAGCTTCTCGTAGCTGAAAAGCGGACAGAACACCATCGCCGCCACCATGACCTATCAGGAAACGATGTCTCACATCTACGGGCTGGCCCGTTTCGGCATGAAACCGGGGCTTGAAAGGATTCGAGCCACGCTGCGCGCCCTTTCGGACCCCCAGGATGCCGTGAAGATCATCCATGTGGCCGGAACCAACGGCAAAGGATCGACGGCGGCCTTCCTGTCTTCGATTCTCACGGCTGGAGGCCACAAGGCCGGGCTGTTCACGTCTCCGCACCTGGTCGCATTCACGGAGCGTATCCGCATAAACGGCACAGAGATCTCCGAGGATGAGGTGGTTACTCTGGCTGAGCGGGTACTCTTCGCTGCTCCGGAAGGAACCACTTTTTTTGAGATCGTCACTGCCATGGCTTATCTCTTTTTTGCCGAACAGGGAGTAGCAGCAGCGGTGATGGAAGTCGGCATGGGCGGACGCTTCGATGCTACAAATGTCGCATCAGGAGGCATCCTTTCGATCATTACCCCGATCGCCCTTGACCACTCCCACTACCTTGGGAACACCATTGGCATGATTGCTCGCGAAAAGGCCGGTATCGTCAAAGCAGGACGCCCGGTGGTCAGCTCTTTCCAGCCAACCGATGCACGAGAGGTAATCCGCCAGCACTGCAGAGAAATGAATAGCCCTCTTTACCAGGCAGGAAGCGATTTCAGCGCCACCTGGGAAAGTAACGGCCTGGCTTACTCCGGACTCAACTGGAAACTGCACGCGCTGCGACCGGGAATACCGGGCCGTTATCAGGCAATGAACCTCGCAACTGCCCTTTGTGCCGCGGAATTGCTGGACCAGCAGGGAATTTCTCTTACCACGGACTGCGTGCGAACGGGTGCGGAACACGCATCCTGGCCGGGAAGAATGGAATTGTTCCCCGGACCTCCCCGCGTTCTTCTCGATGGAGCACACAACCCGGCAGGGGCAAAGGTCTTGGCTGAGGCCTTGGCTGGCATCCCCCGGAGAGCGCTCATTCTTGTGGCAGGCGTTGTCGGAGACAAGGACGCGGACGGCATCCTCGCACCGCTCCTTCCCGCTGCCGATTCCGTTATAACGGTATGTCCTTCTGTTCCGCGTGGCCTTACCTCCCGTGAACTTGCGGATCACTGCCGAGCCCTCGGATACCCGGCGATCGATGCCGGCAGTGTTACCGAGGGATTGGAAACGGCTTTCAATGTGGCACACCCGGAGGATCTAATCCTCGTTTGCGGCTCACTCTTCGTGGTCGGCGAAGCACGGGCTAGGCTACTCTCACAGACATTCGAACCTTTTCGCGGATAAGACCCGGATTCCATGAAAAATATTCTCAGACAATTCCTGCTTGCCTCATCTTTACTCCTTGCCTGTGTCGTCCCTTCCCCAGCGCTTGAGTCCATGCTCCCCGACTCGGGGGGAATAAAAATCAATGCTGACACAGTCGGTTACGACAAAGACAGCGACGCATACAATGCCACCGGCAAAGTACGAATCGACTGGAGCGGCATTATTCTTTTCGCCGACACGGTTTCCTTCCGGCAACAGGATAATCAAGCCGTTGCAGAAGGTAATGTACTTTTCATAAAAGATGAAAACACCCTGGAGGGAACCCGGGCGACCATTGACATGGAAACGGATAAAGGTGAGATCCAGGATGCCACCCTTTTCGTCAAAAATGGCAACTTCCGCCTTACCGGCAAGACACTGCAGAAAACGGGCGAGGATGACTACCATATTGAAAACGGTACCTTTACCACCTGCGACGGAGATGTTCCCAGCTGGAAATTCAAAGTAGCGGAACTGGACGTGTCGAGAAACGATTATGCCGTCGGAAAGCATGCCGTATTCTATATCAAAGACATCCCGGTCCTTTACTTTCCCTATATCATGTACCCGGTTCTGGAAGAGCGCCAGTCAGGACTCATGATACCCCGTACAGGTGCTTCATCCAAAAAAGGCTTCTACCTTGAAATTCCCTCCTATCTGGTCATATCACCAAGTCAGGATGCGACCTTCGTTCTGGACATACAAACTGACCGCGGAGTGGGTATTGGTGCCAATTACCGGTACCTGATGCGTTCGGGCGGGCATGGGGCGGCAAATGCCTACCTCATCTACGATACAAATAAAAGCGAAATGCGCGGCAACTTCCTCTTGAACCACCAACAGTCATTCTCTCCAACCCTTTTCTTCAGTTCAAATATCGAACTAACCCTGGATCGCGAATTCTATCGGGATTTCGGTGAAACCACCGGGGAGTATAACAAACAGTATCTCGAAAGCTCCGCATTCATCACGAAACACTGGGAACGGTTCTCCCTGACATCCGAGCTACGCTATACCGAAGACCTGTACGCCGAAAACAACAAAGCAACTCTCCAGGAACTGCCCATCCTCACCTTTACCAGTCTCAAGCAGCAACTGGCTGACACCCCTTTCTATGTTTCCCTCGACTCGACTTTCACAAACTTTTACCGACAAAGCGGGCTGCAGGGTCAGCGCCTCTCCGTGCATCCAATGCTGTCCTTCTACAGTTCCCCCATACCAGGGATTGAAAGTGCCGCCTGGGTTGGTTACCTGCAACGATTCTACAACACCTATGGCGGGGAAACTGCCTCAGGTACAAGCGATAGCGGAATTCCCGACGTAGGGGCCTCGCTCTCCTCCACTCTCACGCGCGTCTATGACCTGGATTGGGGCAACCTGAAAAGGGTAAAACACTCCATCATTCCAGAAATCAGTTACTCCTATTTGCCGTTAAAAAATCAGGATAGTCTGCCCTTCTTTGACTTTGTGGACAGGCAGGTAGCCCAGAACATGATCAGCTACTCGATCACGAACTACCTGACCGGCAAATTCCCGTCACCAGACAGCCCGGCCACCTACCGGGATCTTGCCTATCTGAGAATATCCCAGGGGTATGAATTCAGTGGCACCCGTCGTGATATTTTGACACTCGTTGACGACCAGCGCTCCTTCACCGACATCCGGATTGAGACAAGGGTGAATCCAACGGACCGCCTTTCCCTCTTGCTGGACAGCCGCTTCAACATCTACCAGACAAACTTCTCAACCATAAATATTGCCGCGGATGTCTCCGACAGCGCTGGCAACTCGGCACGGCTCGGCTACCGTTTTTCCCGTGATGAGGTCCGTTACCTTGAGGGAGGGGTAGCCATCAGCTACATTGAGCCGTTCGTTTTCCAGTACATGACCCGCTATTCTATCGACTCGAAAGACTTCCTGGAATCCTACTATTCCCTGGAATTCAAGCAACAGTGCTGGGGACTGATCTTTTCCTATCGCGAACGTCCCGGCGAAAGAAGTTTCCTGGTGAGCTTCAGCCTTTCCGGGATAGGGGCACTCGGTAAATTCAAGGCATTCTAGCGGGCAATCCCTCCACAGCTTCCCTGTTTTCCCTTTACAACAACAGGTATTTTCTATATTCTTCTAAATTTTGATCACCTTTTGACGTAGCTGGTTTCCTTCTGGAAACTCCGAGAAACTACTGGTTTCCGATCAGCCGATGCGGAGCCTTCTACGATAAATACAGCAGGATACTGAATGACTATCAGCACGATTCGCAATTTTTCCATTATCGCCCACATTGACCACGGAAAATCCACCCTCGCAGACCGGCTCCTTGAGTACACCGGAGCACTGTCAGACAGGGAGAAACAGAACCAGTTCCTGGACAAGATGGACCTTGAGCGGGAACGCGGCATCACCATCAAGGCCCAGACCGTCCGGCTCTCCTACCGAGCAATGGACGGCGTCACCTATATCCTCAACCTGATCGACACCCCGGGCCATGTAGATTTCACCTATGAGGTGTCACGCTCTCTGGCTGCCTGTGAGGGCGCACTTCTGGTGGTAGACGCTTCCCAGGGAGTCGAGGCTCAGACCCTTGCCAACGTGTACCTGGCCATCGACAATAATCTTGAGGTCTTCCCGGTACTGAACAAAATTGACCTCCCTGCCGCGGAACCGGAACGGGTCAAGGAAGAGATCGAAGAAATCATCGGTATCGATGCCCACGACGCAGTTCTGGCAAGCGCAAAGGAAGGGATTGGAACCCGGGAAATCCTTGAAGAGATAGTACGCAAGATACCGCCACCGGTAGGTGATTTCAAAGCCCCCCTCAAGGCCCTGCTCTTCGACTCTTGGTATGACCAGTACCAGGGAGTCATCATCCTGCTGCGCATCTTTGACGGCACATTGAAAAACGGCGACAAAATCCAGCTCGTGGCAGGCGGCCAAAGCTACGAGGCTCTCAAGG
>RPRC01000200.1 GCA_003857395.1 Geobacter sp. | reverse complement strand
CATGGCCTGCCGACTTTCTCCCACTGGCGGTCGATTTCCCTGGCAAGGGTGAGGCGATCCACCGAATGGATCAGACGGGTGAGTCCAGCGAGGTACTTCACCTTGTTGGACTGGAGTGAGCCGATGAAGTGCCATTCCACGGATTCGGGGAGCTGCTGAGCTTTGTCCAGGAACTCCTGGACATAGTTTTCACCGAAAATCTGTTGGCCTGCTTCCACGGCGGCTTTGACAGCTTCTGCCGGCTGGGTTTTCGACACGGCAACGAGTGTAACTGAATCAGGACTCCGGCCGGAGCATTGCGCTGCACCGATGATTCTTTCCTGGATGAACTTCAGATTCTCGGCGATCGTCATGCGTTTTCTCCTAAGTATCTAGCCCCACCAGGCTCCGAGTGTTCGAAGTGCCTCCACCACCTCACAGAGAGGCAATCCGACCACGTTGGTGTAGGATCCATCGATTTTCCTGATCATGTGGGCGGCGTCACCCTGGATTGCGTAGGCTCCGGCCTTGTCGAAAGGACAACCGCTGGCAATATACGTGTGGATTTCGTCATCTCGCAACTCTTTGAAATAAACCAGGGTCTTTACCGCTGCGGTGATTTCGGCGTTGGAAATGCTGTCGATGACAGAGAACCCTGTAATTACCAGGTGAGCCTTTCCGGAGAGCTTGCGAAGCATCCGTTCCGCATCCGCTGCATCTTGCGGTTTACCCATAATCTCATCTTCACTGACGACGATGGTGTCGGCGCCGATAAAGTATTGTCCGTTGCCGAGCTTTGCCACGTCGCGGGCCTTGTCCCTGGCGAGGCGCATGGCATGGTCTTCCGGTGCTTCGTTCGGGAGTAACACCTCATCAATGCCACTGGGCCGCACGGAAACCGGAATACCGGCTGATTGCAGGAGCTCCACCCGGCGTGGTGAAGCGGACGCCAGGACAATAGTGGCTGAAGTTGTCATCATTTCTCCGTAGTTTGGTCGTCAGAAGTATTCTGGAGTTTGCGTTTGCGGCGGAAAATGATGGCAAGCAGCGTTCCGCCAAGGATGATGATGCCGAGAGAAAGTCTGAGCAGGTCTCTAGTGATGATGCCTGATACCAGCGAAAGGAAACCCATGATAATGAGCAGTGCCTCCAAAGAAAAAAGCCTGCCGATCAGCGATATTTCCTGTTTTTGCTTGTCTCTGTCCATATTTGGCACCTTTTTCCGGGCTGGTGGCTGATTGCGAGCGATGCCGCGCGACTGCCGTACCGCAGCCAACTGCTTCAACTCAGGAAGATGAGCGTTCCGGATTGTGGGGCAGCGAAGTAACCCATCTGTCCAGGTCATTCAAGGCACGTTCGGCCAGTCGGAGCCGGCGCTCGGATTTTTTCATTTTGCCGCTGATGGCCGGAAACAGCCCGTAATTGATGTTCATGGGCTGAAAATGCTGGGGGTCCGCTTCCGTGATATGCTGAATCAAAGCGCCGTGCGCAATTGTCGCGGGAGGAATCGGAATAACAGCATCAGGACCATGCAGGGCCAGAAGCGCAGCGTTGATACCGGCTAGAAAGCCAGTCGCTGCGGACTCCACATAGCCTTCAACGCCGGTGATCTGTCCTGCGAAGAGGATCCGCGGCTCTGACAGCATCTGCAGCGATTTGGCCAGAATGCGCGGTGCATTGATGAAGGTATTGCGGTGCATGGAGCCAAGCCGGACGAATTCCGCCTGCTGGAGTCCGGGGATCATCCGGAAGATTCGCTTTTGCTCCGGATAGGTGAGTTTTGTCTGGAAGCCGACCAGGTTGTACATGGTCGCTTCCCTGTTTTCCATGCGCAGTTGGACAACGGCGTGCGGCTCCCTACCGGTACGTGGGTCAACGAGACCGACTGGTTTCATCGGGCCGAAGCGGAGGGTGTCCGGGCCGCGTGAGGCAATTTCCTCCACCGGCATGCAGCCTTCGAAGTGAATCAGCTTCTCGAAATCCCGCGTGGGCACCTTGTCGCCAACCAGCAACTCCGTGATGAAGGCATCGTACTCATCCTTACTCATGGGGCAGTTGAGGTAGTCGTCCCCGTCGCCCTTGCCGTAGCGGGAGGCGCGAAAAACAGTATTCATATCAACCGATTCGGCAGTGACGATCGGTGCGATGGCGTCGTAGAAATAGAGGTGCGGACCGGTCAAGTTACTGATGGAACGGGCCAGAGTCTCGCTGGTGAGCGGACCGGAGGCAATGATGATGATGCCTTTCCCCGGGATTTCGCTGACCTCTTCCCGGACCAGGGTGATCAGCGGGTGGTTTTCGATCTTCTCCGTAACGAAACGGGAAAAGAGCTCCCGATCCACTGCCAGTGCTCCTCCGGCAGGAACCCGGGTGGCATCCGCCGCCGTCATGAACAGGGTGCCGAGCCTGCGCATCTCCTCTTTGAGAAGGCCGACGGCGTTTTCCAGGCCTGCGCCGCGCAGAGAGTTGGAGCAGACCAGTTCCGCAAGGGAGGGCAGGGCATGGGCTTCTGAAAAACGGTGAGGCTTCATTTCGACCAAGGTGACCGCGATGCCGAGGTTTGCGGCCTGCCATGCGGCCTCACAGCCGGCAAGTCCGCCGCCGATGATGGTAATTCCCTGAGGGGTCACTCTTCTTTACCCCCGTTTTCCGGCATCTCTTTGTATTCACATTTCGGACACTTGAGGAAGGCTCCCTGGCGTTTATAGACCTTCTGTGCCATGACCGGAAAGCCGCACTGCGGGCAAGGTTTTGCCACGGGAGGATCCCAGAGGGCGAATTTGCATTCCGGGTAGCGACTGCAGGAATAGAAGAATTTCCCATAGCGGGACTTCTTTTCCGTCAGTTCCCCCTTTTCGCACTCGGGACAGGTAACGCCGGTACCTCTCGGTTTGATCAACGGCTGGTTGTTCTTGCACTCCGGGTAACCTGAACAGGCCAGAAATTTCCCGTAGCGTCCCTCCTTGATCAGCATCGGTTTGCCGCATTTCTCGCACTTTTCCTCGGAGATAACCGGTTCCTCCGGTTCGCCCTGGGCGCTTTTTTCCATGGCGCGCGTGTAGCGGCAACCGTCCTGGTAGCCGGAACAGGCAATGAACTTGCCCATTTTTCCCAGTTTTTCCACCAATGGCTTGCCGCACTCGGGGCAGTTTTCGCCAATCTCCTTGACGCGCCGCGGCTCGCTGAGCTTTTCCTGGAGCTGGGAGGTGAAAGGTCCCCAGAACTCGCGCAGCAACTGTTTCCATTCCTTTTCGCCGCGAGATACCTGGTCCAGTTCTTCTTCGAGACCTGCCGTGAAATTATAATCCACATACTTGGGGAAGTCTTCGGTCAACAGGTCATTGACCACCATGCCGGTGTCCTGGGGGAAAAAGCGTTTCTTGTCCAGTACGGCATATTTCCGCTCGATGAGAGTGTTGAGAATGCTTGCATAGGTGGACGGCCGGCCGATACCGTATTCTTCAAGGGTTTTTACCAGGGTTGCTTCCGTGTAGCGTGGCGGCGGCTGGGTAAAGTGCTGTTCGGGGATGACGTCAAGGAGCGACAGGGCCTCCCCTTCCTCGAGTGGGGGGAGAATACCTTCCTTTTCTTCCGATTCGTCGTCCTTACCTTCTATATAGAGTTTCATGAAGCCGGGAAAGCGGATCACGCTCCCGGCAGCCCGAAAGAGCGAACTGGTGCCGGCGCTGATGTCGACCGAGGTCTGGTCGAGGAGTGCAATAGCCATCTGGCAGGCAATGGTGCGCTTCCAGATAAGATCGTAGAGTTTGAACTGGTCAGGAGTGAGGTGCTTCTTAAGCTCCGCCGGTGTCTTGGAAAGATAGGTGGGCCGGATGGCCTCATGGGCCTCCTGGGCATTTTTCGACTTGTTCTTGAAATGCCGAGGCTTTTCCAGGGCGTATTCGGGGCCAAAGAGAGAGGTGATGACTTCATGGGCCTCAGTGAGGGCCTGGACAGAAAGATTGACGCTGTCGGTACGCATGTAGGAGATAAGGCCGACCGCACCCTCGTTGCCAATTTCGATACCTTCATAGAGTTTCTGGGCTGTGGCCATGGTCTTCTTGGCCGAGAAGCCGAGTTTTCGCGCTGCCTCCTGCTGGAGGGTCGAGGTGGTGAACGGCGGCGAAGGGTTGCGTTTTTTTTCGCTTTTCGTGACCTTCTCGACCCGGCAGGTCTGACCGAGAATTGCCTTCTTGATGCTGTCAGCCGTTGTCTGGTCGGGGATATCGAATTTTCCGAGTTTCTTGTCAGCGAAGCTGATGAGATTGGCCTTGAAACCCTGATTGGTGCTCTTCTCCAGGTTTGCTGCAACCGTCCAATACTCCTGCTCCACAAACGCGGCGATTTCTTTCTCACGTTCACAGATCAGCCGCAGGGCAACTGACTGCACACGTCCCGCGGACAGGCCATAGCGGATTTTCTTCCAGAGGAAGGGAGAAAGGTTGAAGCCTACGAGATAGTCGAGAATCGAGCGGGCCTGTTGGGCGTCCACCAGCTCCAGAGCTATATCGCGTGGGTGTTTGACGGCATGGATGATTGCATCCTTGGTGATCTCGTGGAAGACGACCCGTTTTATTTCAAGTTTGGACTTTTTCGAATCAACACCCAGTGCCGCAAGCAGATGCCAGGAGATGGCCTCTCCCTCACGGTCGGGGTCAGTCGCGAGCAGCAGAGAGCTGGAGTTTTTTAATTCCTTTTTGATGGCCTGAATATGTTTAGTGCTTTCGGGCAGCACCGCATACCTTGGTTCGAAGTCATTTTCTATGTCAACCGATCCCTGCTTGCTTGGCAGGGCTCGAACATGGCCATAGGAGGCGAGGACCTTGTAGTCCGCGCCAAGGAATTTTTCAATTGTGCGTGCTTTTGCGGGTGATTCGTCGATTACGAGTTTCTGGGACATGTTTTCACCATGAAAAAGTTAGAGAAGAGAAGAAATTCATACTATAGCAAGAATCTAACACGGAAATTCGGAATTAGAAGAAGGAAGAGTGAAAAAACATTGATCACAGCTGATGACCGTTAGTCCCTTCTCGTGAAAACCGCAATTATTTTCGTAAGTATGTCTGTGGTGTTATCCACGACAAACAGGATATTTATCGGTAATGGCTGGATTATGCAAGCAGAAAGTGTTTTCCGGGGAGTTGCGAAATGACGCCATTCAGTTCCAAGCGTAGTAAAATAGCGGAGACTTCCCCCACTGTCAATGTGCTTCTTGTCACGATTTCATCGATATGGAGCGTTGTCGTGGAGAGAAGGGAAAAGATCGTTGCTTCCTGGGGAGAAAAAGTGGTTTTGGGTAGAAGGGGCTGGGGCTCACTTCCCCCGCTTTGTCGAGGGATGTCTTCCAGAATGTCTTCTACCGTTTCCACAAGTTTTGCTCCCTGCTTGATGAGTCGATTGGTTCCTCTGCTGTTGGCGGAGTGAATGTTCCCGGGTATGGCATAGACGTCTCGCCCCTGTTCCAGGGCGCATTGAGCTGTGATGAGCGATCCGCTGCCCTCTGCTGCTTCGACTACAAGTATCCCGCGGGAGATACCGCTGATGATTCTGTTTCGTCGTGGGAAATTTTCAGCAAGGGGCAATGTTTTCATGGGGAATTCGGAAACGAGAGCACCCCTGGCTGCCATTTCGGCAAAAAGTTCTCGGTTCTCCCGCGGATAGGCAATGTCGATCCCGCAGCCCAGAATGCCGATTGTTTGGCCTTCTTCCATCAGCGCGCCCCGATGCGCCGCAGCGTCGACACCACGAGCCATTCCAGAGACAACGGTGATGCCATGCCGCGCCAGTTCCCTGGCCATTTTCTGGGTAGTAGCGATACCGTACCCTGAGGCCTGACGGGATCCGACAATAGCGATTGCCGTATCAGTATTCCGCAATTCACCTTTTACATAGAGAAAAGGAGGTGGGTCTGGCAGGTGTCGAAGCAGCCTCGGATAATCTGGTGCATGAAGAGTTATGAGTCTCACACAGCTTTTCTGGATACGTTCCCACTCTTCCTTTGCCCACCTGGTGCCGTCATGCTGCAGTAAAGACACCACTACAGCGGGAAGAATTCCCTTGACTGCCGCCAGTTCCTGCTCTGACGCAGACAGCACCCTCTCCGGGCTGCCGAAATGGTCGAGCAACCGTCGGAAGGTTACATTTCCCACCTGGGGAACGTTTTTTAGTGCAAGCCAGAATATTTCTGCCATAGAGAGATACTAAAAAAGGGACCGGCCTGCTGGCCGATCCCTCAGGATCAGGAATTAGTTTTTGAAGAGTTTAACCTTGTCGCCAAGGTAGATGGTTTCAACGCTCTTGACCACCAGGGCTGTTGAGGTTTTGTCCGCGACTTCCACTACCACGAGGGCTCCCAGAACTTGTTGCGGCAGGGGGCTTGCTTCGCGTTGTACATAAGTCTTGTCCAAGGGGACGTCACGCACAACGTACAGCATGTTGCCGATCTGCACCCCTTGGGTTTTGCCTAGATCAAGATACACCACATCATTTTCGCCGATGGTTATATTCCCCATCCTGGACTCGATGATATAGCCGTCCAGGGCTTTGTTTGCAGCCTTTAGTGCTACCTCGCGACGCTTGTCCCGGTACGGGATAAGCGTCGCGCCAGGGCTGATCTCGAGGTAGGAGTTGGTGATTATGGCCCGGGAGCTCTTTGCTTCCAGGTCCATAAGTTCCAGGCTTCCCAGGGGAAGGAATTTGTACCCGATGAAATCCCCTGACTCAGGGTGGTAAATCTTTTTCACCCTCTTGAGGATGGAAAATTTGTCTCCAGATCTGGCACCCCGTTCCGTTCCTATGTCGGTATATACGGTGTCTTCCTGTCCGACGACCAGTCGGTTGTGATCGGCTTGAAGGATAGTTCCCGCGGAATCGAGGTCGGTTTCAAGGAGAAACCCTTCCGATCCGCTTACGGTAAAGATTCTTTCTGCTACGACCTTCTCAGGAGTCGCTGGTTTCGCGGTGGCCGTTACTGAATCGATAAATTCTAACCTGTCAGGATAGATTCGAACTCTTTGCCCAGGATAAATCAGGTGCGGGTTGGTGATAACCTGGTTGCGCTCCCAAAGATTGGGCCAGTAAAAGGGGTCCTTCAGGAACCGATCCGAAAGGCCCCAGAGAGTGTCGCCTTTCTTGACGACATAGATGGTCGGTTTTTCGGACTGTGCGCCGGCGGCAAGTGGTACGAGCAGCGGCAATAGGGACATGAATACCGCGAATACAATCTTTTTCATAGACACCTCATGGCTTGCGAAGTTGTGGCACTCACCAATTATTCACGGTTTGTTCCGGATCGTCTGTGATGGTGCCCGGATTCTGTACCGGGGCGGTACCTGCACTCTCTCTTGTCATACAGCCTTTCCCGGAAACATGGCTGGGAAAGATGCGTTCTGTCAGCGCTGGAGTAGTTTTTCTTTCGCCCTTGCGGCTGCCGGACTTTCCGGATATTTTTCGATCAATGATTCGAGCATGGGAGTGGCTTTTTCCGATTGCTTCATTGCGAAAAGAGTGTAACCCGCCTTCAGCATTGCGTCTGGGACTTTATTCCCCTGGGGATAGGTGCTGATGACCTTTTTGAAGGAATCGAGCGCCTTCGGAAGATCTGAACGGGTGTAGTAGCACTCCCCAATCCAATACTGGGCATTGGCGGCATATTCGGAATCAGGGTAAGCCTTGATAAAGGCGGTGAAGGATTCTATCGCCTCTTCGTATTTATTGGCGCTGTAAAGACCGAATGCCTTCAAGTAGGCTTCGGACCGGACGTCATCTGTTTTTTGCAATGAGCCGGTTTCTTCTTTGTTGATCAGTTCGATCTTCTGTTGCGTGGCTGATATCGGCGAGACTGTCTTATTTGTGAGGTGTTCATTCGTAAGTGTCCTGAGATTCATGATTGAGTCACGCATCTCAAGGAGTGTTGCGGCATCTTGTTTGCGCTGTTCTTGAAGATCTCTTACTTCATTCGTGAGTGCTGAAACCCTCTGGGTAGTCATGTTGTTCACCATGGCAAGGGATTCGATGCGGGACTCAAGTTCCGCCTGTTTCCGGAGGGCGGTATCCTGAGCGGCACAACCAGAGAGTGTCAGTATGGAAAAAAAGGTGATGAAAACTCTGATTCGGCCCATTATATCCCCCTTAAAAATATTTCTATGTGTAAAGCTAAATGGGCATTTTGTCAAGGATAGAAAGCTGGCTTTAGGGTTTTCATGGCGCCCTTGATGTGCTACTGTTTCCGTCTAGCAGAGAGGCGGCAAATGCCGGAAAGGTATCAACAACGTGATCATTCCCGAACTGCTGGCTCCGGCCGGTAATTTCGAAAAACTGAAAATGGCTGTTCACTACGGTGCCGATGCTGTGTACTTGGGTGGAGAGGAGTACAGTCTCAGAAATCTCGCCGACAATTTTACCAGCGAAGGGCTTGACGAAGCAGTCACCTATGCCCATTCTCGGGGGGTAAAGGTATATCTTACGACCAATATATTCCCTGGCAACAACGATCTCGAAGGAATGATGCGGTATTTGGAAAAGATTCGGAATATCTCCTTCGACGCCTATATCGTCGCTGATCCTGGGGTGCTGGATATGGTCAGGGAGATTTCGCCCCAGCGGGCCATCCATCTTTCGACACAGGCCAATACCACCAACTGGCGCAGCGCCCGGTTTTGGCAGCGGCAAGGTGTGGCACGGGTCAACCTGGCGAGGGAAATGACCCTTGCGGATATCCGCGGATTCAAGGAGCACCTGACGATGGAGTTGGAGGTGTTTGTCCATGGAGCCATGTGTATCTCTTATTCGGGACGATGTCTGCTTTCCAGTGTCATGACGGGACGAGATGCCAACAGGGGAGAATGCGCCCACCCCTGTCGCTGGGGGTACTCCCTGGTGGAGGAACAACGGCCCGGGTCCTATTTCCCCGTACTGGAGAATGACCGCGGGACCTTCATCTTCAACTCCAAAGATCTCTGTCTTTTGGAGTATTTGCCGGAACTCATCAATGCCGGGGTTGATTCCCTGAAAATTGAAGGGCGAATGAAAGGAATCAATTACGTTGCCTCGGTTATCAGGGCCTATCGGGAAGCTCTCGACAGCTATCGCGAAAACCCTGAAGCGTATATCGTGAAAAAGGAGTGGCTGGATGAGCTGAAAAAGATCAGTCATCGTGGATATACCTCCGGTTTTCTCTTTGGCCCGCCAGGGCAGGAGGATCGTGAGTACCAGACCGGGTATCTGCGCAGTCACGAGTTTGTCGGCGTTGTCAGCGAACTTTCGGAAGACGGATCCGTAATAATCGAGGTCCGCAACAGGATACTCGCGGAAGATGAGCTGGAATTTATCGGCAGAGGAATGGCCTCGCAGCGTTTTTCCATGTCGGGGATGACGTCCGAGTCCGGGAGTTACCCCCTGACGGTTGCCCACCCGAACCAACGCATCCGCCTGCGGGTTCCTTTCCACGTTGAACCGCTCGACTTGATCCGCAGGGAAAAACTGCCCTAGAGAATTGACCGCGAGTAGTAATTGCTATAGGATACAAAACTTTGCCGAAATTGCAGGGCTGCCTTCCATTAGTGGAACGGAGTCATATTTCAAGGGATGAACAAATCTTATGCAGAGTATTTCCCGGTTCCTGACAAATAAAGCAGAAAAGGCTTGGGTGGATTTTGCGACCATCCTGGTTTTTTTTAGCATTTTCTTCATACTCTTTCTGGGTGGACTTCCTTTCAAGGAGCCAGATGAGAGCCGTTATGCGGAGATTCCCCGAGAGATGCTGGAAAGCGGCGATTTTATTACTCCCCGCCTGAACTATGTCAAGTATTTTGAAAAACCGCCTCTCCATTACTGGGTAAATGCCCTGTCTTTGTCTGCCTTCGGGAACAAAGAGGCTGCCGCCCGGTTTCCGTCTGCCGCCTTTGGCCTCTGTGGGGTGCTGCTGGCTTATCATATCGGTCGAAAACTTTATGGGCGCCGCGCGGGCCTGTATTCTGCTCTGGTACTGGGTTCTTCCGTCGGCTTTCTGTTCCAGTCCCGGATGAACATCATCGATACTACCCTTACGTTCTGTATGGCCGCAGCGCTGGGATTATTTCTGCTGGCTTCTCGTCGGGATGAAGTAAACAAAGGTCGGTATTATTATCTTTTCTATTTGTTTTGCGCACTTTCCGTTCTGGCCAAAGGGCTCATCGGCATCGTTCTGCCGGGAGGTGTCATCTTTTTATATCTCCTGATAACAAAGCGCTGGAGCCTTCTGCGAGAGATGCGAATATTTTCCGGGACCTGTCTCTTCCTGTTGGTATGCGCGCCATGGTTCGTCCTTGTCTCTCTCAAGAATCCCGAGTTTTTCCAGTTTTTTTTCATTCATGAACACGTTGAAAGATTTCTGACGAAAGTACATGGTCGATACGAGCCGCCGTGGTACTTTATTCCTGTGTTGCTGGGTGGGATTCTGCCGTGGTCGTTCTTCTTGCCGGGGGCTGCCAAGTCTGTCTGGGCAAAGCGGGATTCCGCCGGTTTGTTTCTCAGTCTTTGGTTTGGTGTGATATTTGTTTTCTTTTCGCTGTCCAGTTCCAAGCTCATTCCTTACATCCTGCCGGTATTCCCTGCAGTAGCTCTTCTGATAGGTACCGCCATTTCCGATGCCTTGGATGAGGACGGTCCCTTACTCAGGCTTCAGACCATTTTAGCCGGCTTGTTTTTTCTTGTTGCCGGTAGCGGAACCATCCTCTATTCGAAATTGGCAGTACATTCGAAACTCGACGTTGAAGGTGCTTTTTTGCTTGGCGGAATATTCGTTGTCGGCAGCGTTCTTTCCCTGTTGTCCATGAGAAGAAAAAGCCGTGTATTTGCCATTGGTTTTCTCTGTCTTACCGCAAGTCTGGCTGCGATGTGTGCTCCGTCGGTTATCTTCTCACGCTCGATTGAAAAGCGGTCAACACGGGAATTGGCTCGCATTGCTCGCGAACAGTATTCCGCTATGCCGCTGGTAAGTTACGGATTTTATCGCCAGGGACTACCGTTTTATGCGGAAAGAAGAGTTGTTCTGGCCGGACCCAGCGGCGAACTGGAGTTTGGACGTCAGCAGGAGAGTCAGGACGGCTGGTTCCTGGAAAAGAGCACTTTTCATGAGATGTGGGATTCACCGCGGGCATACCTGGCGGTACTAAGCCGTAGTGACTTGGAAGCGTTCCGTTCGAGTGTGAAGACCCCGGTGAAAGAAGTGGCCGCTTGGGGCGGATCGGTGCTTGTGAGCAATAAAAGTATTGAAAAAGTGAAATGAAACAAAAAGTAATGCTTCAAGGAGGGTTTCGTGCGCAATGAATTTCTGCCGTTTTCCATACCAACCATAGAGGAAGAAGAGATTCAGGAGGTTGTTGACTCTCTGAAATCTGGTTGGATCACCACTGGACCGAAGGTGAAAAAATTTGAGGAAGATTTCAAGGTTTATGTGGATTCTCCCTTTGCCGTTCCCCTGAGTTCTGCCACGGCAGGGCTTCATCTTGCACTGCTTGCCATGGGGGTTGGTCCTGGCGATGAGGTAATCACCACACCCATGACCTTTGCCGCCACGGT
>RPRC01000199.1 GCA_003857395.1 Geobacter sp. | reverse complement strand
CTACGAGGATGTGCTTAATATCGTTGATAAAGAAAAACCCTACGGTGTCATTGTCCAGTTTGGCGGCCAGACACCCCTTAAACTGGCGGTCGCCCTGGAAAAAGCCGGCGTGCCCATCATCGGGACGTCCCCCGACGCCATCGACCGCGCGGAAGACCGGGAGCGCTTTCAGGTCATGCTCCACAAACTTCACCTGCGGCAGCCGGAAAATGGCACGGCACGCTCCTTTGAAGAATCGGAAAAGATCGCGGAACGGATCGGCTATCCGGTCGTTGTCCGCCCCTCCTATGTTCTCGGTGGTCGAGCCATGGAGATCGTCTATGATGTGGAAGGACTGCGCCGCTACATGACCACCGCGGTCCAGGCATCTCCCGAGCATCCCATCCTGATCGACAAGTTCCTCGATGAGGCTATCGAGATCGATGTGGACGCCCTCTGTGACGGTCAAGAGGTAATCATTGGCGGGATCATGGAGCATATCGAAGAAGCCGGGATTCATTCCGGAGATTCGGCCTGTTCACTCCCCCCCTATTCGATTTCTCGTGAGACAATTGATGAAATTAAGCGCCAGACAAGACTCATGGCCCTGGAACTCGGGGTCAAGGGCCTCATGAACGTGCAGTTTGCAATCAGGGATGGCGAGATCTACATCCTGGAGGTAAATCCGCGGGCATCGCGTACCGTACCATTTGTCTCAAAGGCCACCGGCCGTCCCCTGGCAAAACTTGCGGCTCGCATCATGGCAGGCAAGACACTAAAAGAACTGGGGATCGAAACGGAGATAGAACCGAAACACATCGCGGTCAAGGAATCGGTATTTCCGTTCGTCAAGTTTCCGGGTGTGGACACTATTCTCGGACCGGAGATGAAGTCAACCGGAGAGGTTATGGGCATCGACGTTGATTTTGCCCGCGCTTTTGCCAAAGCGCAACTGGGTGCCGGAGTCAGGCTTCCCCTGTCGGGTTCGGTTTTCCTCAGTGTCCGTGACAGCGACAAAAAACATATTGTCAGTCCTGCGAAAAAGCTGTATGATAATGGTTTTCAACTGGTTGCTACGCGTGGAACCGCTTCCTATCTGCAGGAAAAAGGTATCCCGGTCAAGGTAGTAAACAAGGTTGTTGAGGGACGACCCCATATCGTTGACTCGATAAAAAACAACGATATCTGCATGGTAATCAACACCACGCAGGGGGCACAGGCGGTTGCCGACTCCTTCTCCATCCGCCGGAATACTCTGGTCAACAACATCGCCTATTTCACAACGACCTCCGGAGCCAAGGCAGCTGTTGACGGCATACTTGCCATGCTGGGCAAGGACCTGGACGCGAAAGCTCTGCAGGACTACCTCTAGCACGCTGGAAACTTTACCAAAACCTGAGACACCATGCATGGGGCGGCCTGTTCGGCTGCCCCTCACATTTTACACGCGGCAAAGCCGTCCCCGGAAGGTCCTGAGGCACGGCGCAACAAGCTCACCGCGAAATAATCGCCTCGCACCCGGCAGCCAGCTACCATGCTGCCTTAACATCGTAACAGGAGGATTGCACTATAATGTCCCATTCAGTGCCCATGACCAGGGAAAGTTTCGAATTCCTGCAGGAAGAGTTAAAACGCTTCATCAGGGAAGAGCGCCCGAAAGTCATCCAGGATATTGCCGAAGCACGCGCACACGGGGATCTTTCGGAAAATGCGGAGTATGATGCCGCAAAACACCGGCAGGGATTTATCGAAGGCCGAATCCTTGAGCTCAAGGACAAGCTGTCCCGCGCCTATGTTGTTGATCTTTCAAACCTTAAGCCGGACAAAGTGGTTTTTGGCGCCACAGTGACACTGTACGATACCATGACGGATGAAGAAGTTACCTACCGGATCGTGGGAGAGGACGAAGCGGACATCAAGCTGGGCAAGATGTCCTGTTCATCCCCGGTGGGAAAGGCCTTGATCGGTCACCGACTGGATGATACGGTCCGGGTAAAGGTACCCTCCGGCCTGAAGGAATACGAAATCCTCGACATTAAGTATCTCTGAGCAGTTTCCGACGGTGTGAATCTCGCAGTGGCGGCATCCTGCGGGTGGAACACCGTCTCATCGCAAGTATCCGCTGGCCGGCCAGAATCTTATCCGACTACTCCTGGCCGGTTGTCACGGCAAGATACATCTCAACGACAGGAGTCCCTTCCGGGGCCTCCGAAACCGCACCCCGCACAGAACCCAACTGTTTCAGCTGTTCAATGAAACCATGAACCGCTTTCCGCTGCAGCTGTACGACAAGACCCCTCTCACCCGCCAAATGAGCGTCCTTTCGCACGATTATCCCGCCATATCGAGCAGCCTCCCGTTCAATCTTCCGCTGGGCAGAATCAGCATCGGCAACAATTATTTCGAGCCGCAGCACCTCCACCCCTGTCGAGGGAAGAGCCTTTTTCCTCACAATCCCGGAAGGGGCCCTTTGTTCTTTTTCCGGGAAAGAAAGTTCTGCTGGCGGAGATGCTGATTTGGCTGAACTCCTCTCCTGCATCCGATAATCATCCATCCCCCTGTCTTCAGCCATAAGGGGAGACTCTGCAGGCGACGGCAGCAGCGGCTCGAATTCTTCCTGGCGTGAATCGGAAAAAGGTTCTTCGGGGAGGGTAAGGGGAGCCGGACCAGCACCTTGCTTCCCTTCGGTGGCTGCGGGTGGTCTTTTCACTTGAGGCGCACGTGCTTCCGGAACCTTCGGGGATTCAGCCGGTGGCGGAACCGATGGCGCCGATTCCTCTCTAATTACGCCGGACAGGGGAACTATCTGCTTCATCTCCGATGAGACATTTTGGTAGACGAGATAGCCGGTTACGCTGAGAAATACCAAGGCAACAGCTTCTACGGAAACTCTCCAGCGCAACGGCACCAGAAGCAGGCGGCGCAGCACTCCTTTTTTCCGGCCGGCCTCCTCCCTGACCCGCGCCATTACCTTGACCGCCAGCCAGGGGGGCGGTTCCACCTCCCCGAGGTTCCGGACATGGTGAATCGTCTTTTCCAGTTCGCGCAGGGCATTTCTGCAGTCGCAGCACTCCTTGAGATGCGTTTCAATCAGCAACTTCTCAGCAGGCGTAACTGCCCCGTCCAGATATTCCGACAGCATATGACGAATGGAATCATGGTCCATTAAAATTCCCCTACAACTCTCTTCAGGCAGGCCCTGATTGCCTCACGAGCTCTGGCAATGCGAGATTTGACCGTCCCTTCAGCCAGACTCAGCATCGTTCCAATCTCCCCATAGGAATATTCTTCCACATCCCGCAGAACCAGAGCCTCTCGAAATCCAGGCTCAAGGCCGTTGATGCAGCCCTGAACTCTCTGACGAATTTCTTCTCTCTCCAGCAACTCAAGGGCAGAGGGACCAGCAGAAGGCGGATCGTTGGCTTTATTGCACTCTCCACAGCCCGGAATCGGATCATCCAGGGAACATACCTCGCGCGACCTTCGGCTTACCATCTGCTGCAGGCGATTGCGAGCGAGGTTAACGGTGATGGTCGTAAGCCAGGTGGTGAAGGCTGCGTCACCGCGAAATTTTCCCAATCCGCGGTAGGCGGAAACAAAGGCATCCTGTACGACCTCCCCGGCATCCTCCTGATTCCCGAGAACCCGAAAAGCAAGGGTGAACATCCGCGTCTGGTGCTTTTTGACCAGGGTCTCGAAAGCGCTCAGGTCCCCCGCACGGCAGGAGGCAACGAGTTCGGCATCCTCGTCCGGTAGCAAGCGTTTTTTACTCCGTATCATACTTGACAGTCTCACAGCGGATTTTGTTCCCGGATCCGCTCCATCCAATGTATTTCGAAAGAACCCTGAACCTGAATCCTTCCGTACTTCGCCAAACCCTTTCGCGGTTCCCGGCAAACGAAGTTCGCCACCGTTCGCGCAGCGGTACGGTAATCAACCATTCGCCATTTTCGTCGCATAATACTCCCAATAGGCAGTATAGTCACGGCAGGAATAGAGGACGAAGAACACTTTTTCCGGTATATCATTGTGCTCCAGGAAAGAAATGGTCGTGTCCAAAGCAATTTTGCACGCCTCTTCTACCGGGTACCCGTAGGCACCGCAACTGATGGCAGGAAAGGCAATGGTCCGGATAGTGTGCTGCACGGCCAGTGCCAGGCAATTTTCGTAACAGGAAGCAAGGAGCCGCGGCGCGTTTTCCCTGTCCAATCCGTAGACCGGCCCTACCGTATGGATCACGAAAAGAGCCGGAAGATTGTAGCCTGCCGTTATTCTCGCCTCTCCCGTTGGACACCAGCCGATGGTTCGACACTCCTCCAGAAGGCCGCTCCCGGCAGCCCAGTGAATCATGCCGTCGACCCCGGCTCCACCCAGAAGCGTGCTGTTGGCGGCATTCACAATGGCATCCACTTCCAGCGTGGCGATATCCCCCATCCTGATCGAGACCCTTTCCAAAACAACCTCCCCCGGAGCTGCCGAATTCGAGCAAACTGCCTGTTTGAGTATAGCGGCATTTTTCAGCTACGACAACGAGCAACTCTTTTCACCTCAAATAAAAGGGGCCGACGTCTCAGGTGACGTCGGCCCCTTTCCGGGTGCACAGGTATGGTTATTTACCAGCGACTACTTGATTTCTCTTACGTTATCTTGCTGCCTGCTTACGCATACGTCGAAAACCCGCCCTGCTGCGCATTCTCGGCGGGTGCTACTGCTGCTGCATTCCTGGCAAGCATTTCGGCCACCTGCTGTTGTGCTGCATTTGCCTGTTTTACGGCGGCCATGCCC
Organism: Geobacter sp.; assembly: GCA_003857395.1. The sequence goes on along the minus strand of RPRC01000199.1, from coordinate 6,922 downwards.
ATCAGGGTTTGGGACATCTGCTCTTGTACGAGCAGGGCCTGACTTGCCAATGATCTAATTTCCATCATGCTGCACCTCCCCCATGCGGCCCGTTCTATACCTATCGGCAGCAGGCGGTTTTTCTTGAGACTTCATGGAACATAATGCAAAGTGCTCACCTTACCAGAAATGCACCAGACAGCTACACGATGCCCTGATCGATCATGGCATTGGCAACTTTCAGGAAACCGGCTATGTTGGCACCGGCCAGATAGTTACCGGGGCTATCGAATGCGGCAGCCGTGGTATAGGCGCTGTGGTGGATGTTTTTCATGATACTCTTCAGCCTGTTATCAACTTCATCTCGTGACCAACTCATGAACTGGGCGTTCTGGGACATCTCAAGGCCGGAGGTAGCGACACCTCCAGCGTTGGCGGCCTTGCCGGGACCGTAGAGCACCTTGTTACTCTGGAAAATCGCCACGGCATCAAGGTCGCACGGCATGTTTGCACCCTCGCAGACCATTCTGCAACCGTTTTTCACCAGTTCTTCAGCTGCAGCGCCATTGATTTCATTCTGCGTGGCACTGGGAAAGGCACAGTCGCACGGAATCGACCAGGGATGCTGACCCGCAAGGTATTTCGACTTGGGATATTTCGCCTGATATTCGGAGATTCTGCCGCGCCGGACGTTTTTCAGTTCCTGGACAAACTGAAACTTTTCCTCGTTGAATCCGTCCGGATCGTAGATGGTTCCGTTCGAATCAGACAGGGAAACGGGCTTGGCACCCAACTGGAGGAGTTTCTGCACCGTGTATTGAGCAACGTTTCCGGCTCCGGAAACCAGGCAGATCTTTCCTTCGATGGATTGATGCCGGACAGCCAGCATCTCCTGGGCAAAGTAGACGGAACCATAGCCGGTCGCCTCTGTTCGAATGAGCGACCCGCCCCAGCCCAGATCCTTGCCGGTCAGGACACCGGTGAATTCGTTCTTGAGTCGCTTGTATTGCCCGAACAGGTAGCCGATTTCCCGCCTGCCAACGCCAATATCCCCTGCAGGCACATCCGTCACATGGCCGATATGTCGATACAGCTCATTCATGAAAGATTGACAGAAGCGCATCACTTCATTATCGGACTTTCCCTTCGGATCAAAGTCGGACCCGCCTTTGCCGCCGCCCATCGGGAGACAAGTCAGTGAGTTTTTAAAGGTCTGTTCAAAACCGAGAAATTTCAGAACCCCCAGGTTAACCGAGGAATGGAAGCGAAGCCCACCCTTGTAGGGGCCGATTGCACTGTTGAATTCCACGCGATACCCTTTGTTGACCCTGATGATACCGTTGTCGTCAACCCATGGTACTCGAAAGAGAATGATGCGCTCCGGTTCCGTGATTCGTTCCAGGATACGCTGATCCTCGTAGCGTGGATAACACCGGAACACCGGCTCAAGCGATTCCAGAACCTCTTTCACCGCCTGGTGGAATTCGGGCTCATTGGGATTTTTCTCAACAACGGAATTCACTACCGATTCGACATAAGACATTCAGCCTCCTTTGCAAAAAAAATCGCCGCAAAAATTTTCACCACGGCCCAGGCCGACACCTTCGTTATGTTTTGCCGCTCGAATTCTTGTCTGCTGATTGGCCGGTTCTCAGTTGCAGAGAACTAACACATTTTTAATCATAACGCTAACCCTCTCTCTAGCAAGGCTTCTCAGTTCAGTGGTACTCCCAGATGGCAGTCGCAATCTTCGCGCATTGCATGCGGAGCACGTCATTCAAACCTGCCTGTCCAGAATCTCTCGAACTTTTTGCAGAAAAGTTTTGGGAATGATTGGTTTTTCAATAAAATCAAGCGCGTTGTCAAGCCCCCCCTTGGCAGTGACAATTTCCGAGCTATAGCCGCTCATGAAAAGCACCCGGACATCCGGCTGCAGCTCCCGAATCGCCTCAAACGCCTGTCTGCCGTTCATTTTCGGCATCACCACATCGAGAATCACCAATGAAATACTGTCCGCGACTGCCGAAAACTTCTCAACCGCATCCGCCCCGTTCACCGCGACAATCACTGTGTGCCCGCACTCCTCAAGAAGTGACCTGCCGAGGTTCCGGACCTCTTCATCGTCTTCGGCAACCAGTATTGTTTCCTGTCCATACGGCAGAAAAAAGGGTTTGACGATTTCTGCGGTCACCGTTTCCTGGTCGATGAGAGGAAGATGAACCCTGAAAGTCGTTCCCGCCCGCTCCTGACTCTCTACACTGATGTAGCCGTTGTGCTGCTTGATGATTCCATACGCTATGGAGAGGCCCAGCCCGGTCCCCTTCCCCTGTTCTTTAGTGGTAAAGAAGGGTTCATAGATTTTTTCCCTGATCTTTTCATCCATGCCGGCACCACTATCGGTAACGGAAATATAGCCATACCGCAAAGATTGCTGAGAGTACGACGGGTGCGGCAGTCTCCGCTCAGCCAGCAGGAGTCCGGTCTTGACCAGCAGCATGCCACCGCCAGGCATTGCGTCACGAGCATTGGTCACCAGATTCATGAGAACCTGCTCCATCTGACCGGTATCAGCCAGAACGGTCAATCCCTCCTGCTCCAGATCGAGCGTCATTTCAATATCTTCACCGATTATCCGCTCCAGGAATTTCCGCATATTCCTGACGATCCCATTCAGATCCACCGGCTGCGGGTTGCTCTCTTGTTTCCGGCTGAAGGCGAGGAGTCCTTGGGTCAGCCCCGCAGCCCGCTCCGCGGCAGCAAGAATCTGCTCCATATGATGCCGGGATTGATCGGGACCCGACATATTCATAAGAACCAGGTGCCCATACCCGATAATTGCTGTCAGGATATTATTGAAATCATGAGCAATACCACCCGCAAGCTGGCCCACGGCCTCAATTTTCTGCGTCTGCTGCAACTGCTCTTCCAAGAGGGATCGAGCTAATTCGGCCCGTTTCCGCTCGGTGATGTCCCTCACAACGTAAAGAATGAGAGCAGGCTCGTTCCCTTCTCCCGGAATCGGGTTGCAGAAGTGATCGGAAGGGAAGACCTCGTCGCCCTTTCTCTTCATCTGGTACTCAGTGGAATAAAAGCTTTTTTCCTGGTATGAGGAGGCCGCATCCCGAGAGAAAATTTCCGCCATCTCACTATTCACATGCAGGATATCCGAGCTTATTCCCAGCAACTCAGCCCGGGTATAGCCGAACATGATCTCGGCGGAAGTATTGCAATCAATAACAACCTTTGAATCATCTTCCAGCAGGAACAGCGCCTCATCGAGACTGGAAAAGACCGTTTGTAACAAGCGATGTGACTGGCGAAGCTCCGTCTCGGCCCGTACACGCTCGGTAATATCGGTGGCAGTCCCGGTAATTCGGGCCGGCCTCCCCAGCGAATCCCAATCCACGGATCTGCCCCTGAGCAAAATCCATCGCCAGCCCCTTGAGCTGCTCTTCAGTCGGCATTCAGCCCTGAATCGGGACTCATTATTTTTTACGTTCTCCTGGTACTGCTCCAGAATAATCTGCAGATCGTCCGGGTGGACAAGTTGTTGCCAGAACTCTATATCCTGTCTCATCTCCTCTGGCTGACAGCCGAGAATTTCAGCCCAGCGCGTATTAAAGGTTAGTTTTCTGCTCTTTACCCTCAGGTCCCAGTATGCATCATTGCTCCCCGTCAAGACGTATTTCAGCTGTTCTTCACTCTTTCGAAGTACCCTTTCCGCTTTCTTTCGCTTTTGCAGAAGCAGATAGGTAAGGAGAAGGAAGGTTCCAATCAGGAGACAATGGATTGCGATGACATCGGTTCTGATTTTGTTATATGTGGCGAGGAAATCGCTCTTCTTTACCCCCACAAAGAGCGCCCCGACAACCTCGCCCCTGCTGTTGCGCAATGGATCATAGGCCGCAAAATAAGGAACCCCAAGGATGTCGGTTTCGCCGCGATAGGACTCACCCTTCACCATGACTTCCTGATAGACAGTACCGTCAAGCCGGGTGTTGATTGCCCGACTTCCGTCCTCCTTAAGCACATTTGTGGAAACCCTGACATTACCCTGGAAAATGGTGGCTGTCCCACCGAAAATCTCCTTCACCCTGTCCGGAAGTGCGAAGTTTCCGTTCAAAAGGTACTTCCCGGCAAACAGCTTCCCGTTACGCACCTCAACTGGTTTCCCTTTTTCCTGGAGGAGTGCCCGGAAAGTCCTGATGTGACTCTCCTGCAGCACCATCGCCTGGCGAAGTGCGTCAGCTCGAATCTCGGCAAGTGAAAACAGCGTGGTGAAAGATATTGCGCCAACGGCAATAAATCCGTAGAGGAATATGAATCTGGTGCTCTTTTTGAGGGGCATGGCGTCTTCCTATAATAACCCTTCCAATGATTCAAAGAGTTTGGTCATCCGGTAATCCTGGAGAGAAACAATGGGACAACGGGCATTTCTTGACACTTGCAAATTCCGCACAGATACAGTAGAAAATTATGCTTGAGCGTATTTATTGCAGCATACTCTGCCAGTAAGTTGTGTGGGGAAAATCTCTTCTCCCCGCGTCTCGTGACTTACAGCGGCAGCAATTGGAGCAGCACTTCATGAAGAAAAAAAACAAAGGCAGACAAGCAGAACAGCAGGGCGCCCGCTCGGGAAACAGCGGATCCGGGCAGCCGATGAGCATCGCCGCCGCTCTGGAGTTTGCCATCCGTCACCATCAGTCGGGGAATCTGCAGGCAGCCGAGAGCATCTACCGACAGATTCTCCAACTCGATCCGGACAATCCGGAAGCTCTCCATCTCCTCGGTGTCAGCGCCTATCAGCAGCAGCGCCATGAAACAGCCGCCACCCTTATCGGCCAGGCCCTGGCCCGAAAGCCCACCTTTGCCGATGCACACTCCAACCTCGGCAACGTTCTCCGCGAGATGGGGCGCCTGGATGAAGCGGAAAAAAGCTTCCGCAAGGCTATCAGCGCTAATCCCAAGTTCACCATGGCTCACTACAACCTGGGAAATGTCCTGTTGAGCAGGAAGAAGTTCAAGGAAGCAGCAGAAAGTTTCGAACGGGCCATTGCCGGCAACCCCCGTCTGGCAGAAGCATACATAAACCGCGGAATTTCCTTGAAGGAACTGGGACGATTGAAAGAAGCGGAGGTCAGCTATCGAAAGGCTCTCTCGCTGCAGCCCGACCTGGCAATCGTGCATTTCAACCTTGGCAATGTCCTGTTGGAAACGGGCTGCCCGGAGGAGACGGCTGCCTGTTATCAACGGGCACTGGAACTGGCTCCCGACTATACGGAGGCCCGTCTCAATCTCGGTGCGGTTTTCCGCGATCTTGGCAGAATCGAAGAATCGGCCTCATGTTATAAGCAGGCGCTGGCTGACGTTCCGGACAACACGGAAGTTCTTGTAAATTACGGTGCCGTACTGCGAGACAGCGGAAAAGCACAGGAAGCCGAAGCTTGCTACCGGCGGGCCCTGCAGCTCTCCCCCGATGCCGCACTGGCCCATTTCAACCTTGGCAACGCCCTCCGGGACCAGGGAAGGCTCGACGAAGCCGTGGCCAGTTTTGAGCGGGCGCTGACCCTCTGCCCCGACTCTCCTGCCATGTACAACAATCTCGGCAATACCCTCCGTGACCTGGGCAGAGTGGAGGAATCGCTTCAGGTCTACCGAAAAGCCCTTGAACAGGATGCGGAAAATGTTCAAGCCCTGGTAAACCTGGGAAACGGCCTCAAAGAAATGGGGCGGCTCGAAGAGGCTCTTTCCTCCTACGAAAAGGCCCTCCTCCTGCAGCCGGAGATGCCGGAAGCCCATTACAACCTTGGCACGGTGTACCAGGACCAATGTCGGATGGCTGAGGCCGTTGCCTGCTTTCGCACAACGCTGGAACTGAAACCGGACCATGCCGTTGCCCACAGCAACCTGCTCATGAACCTGCAGTATGACACCGCTGTCACTCCGGAAGAACTGCTGGAGGAGTCGCTGGCCTGGGAACGCCTGCAGCTCGCAGGAACACCGGTCATGCCTCCCTCCGGGACAACTATCGATCCAGATCGGCGACTCCGGATCGGCTATGTCTCCGGGGACCTCCGCAGACATCCGGTCGGGTATTTTCTTGAAGGAGTCTTGGCGTGCCACGATAGAAAGTGCTTCGAGGTGTATTGCTATGCCAACCAGAGCTTCGGAGACGATTTGACCGACAGACTGCGGGAAAACGCCGACCAGTGGCGAGAAATCTTCGGCCGGCGCGACGATTCGGTTGCCGGGCTGATCCGTGAAGACGCCATCGATATTCTGATCGACCTCTCCGGCCATACTGCCCGCAACAGGCTGCTGGTATTCGGGAGGAAACCCGCGCCGTTGCAGGCGACCTGGGCAGGATACGTTGGCACTACAGGGCTTTCTGCCATAGACTACCTGATTTCTGACCCCAGGGAAACACCGGAAGGAACCGATCACTGGTACGTGGAATCGGTAATGCGGCTACCCGACTGTTATGTCTGCTACTCGCCACCGGAGTATGCTCCGCCGGTGAACACTCTCCCGGCCAGAAGAAACGGCTTCATTACCTTCGGCTGTTTCAACAATCTGGCAAAGATCAACCGACCGGTCATGGACCTTTGGATCCGTCTCCTGCAGAAACTTCCTGACACCCGTCTGCTGCTGGCTACCAAGGCTCTTGCTGATCCGACAATCAGCAAACAGTTTCGGCAGAGTTTCGACGATGGCGGAGTCTCGGAGCGTGTCGCCCTTTCCGGCCCGCTTCCCCACCCGGAACTCCTGGCACGCTACGGCGAGATAGACATCGCCCTCGACCCATTTCCCTATTCCGGGGGACTCACCACCCTGGAAGGTCTCTGGATGGGCGTGCCGGCCCTTACCCTCGGCGGCGACAGATTTGCCTCCCGCCATTCCCTGAGCCACCTGACCGCCGCCGGCTTGCCGGAATTCATCGTCG
>RPRC01000198.1 GCA_003857395.1 Geobacter sp. | reverse complement strand
TGATTGGATCAGAAAGAAGGATGATCTTTCTGTCAATTTCAAGGCCGCGATTCTTAAGCGCTTCTGCAATTTCCATATTCGTGACAGAACCAAAAAGCTTATCAGCCTCACCGGCCTGATGCACGAGGACCAAAGGAGACGCTTCAATTTTTTGAAGTAGGTTCTTTGCCGACTCAAGGACCTTGTTCTTTTTATATTCCATCTGCCGCTTGGCATGCTCAAGAGCCTTAGCATTTCTTGTTGTTGCTTCAATAGCATACCCTTTGGGCACAAGGTAATTCCTTGCATAACCAGGTGCGACCTTAACAATATCACCGATACTTCCCAAGGTTTCGATATTTTCCTTAAGAATTACTTTCATTACGATTCCTCCCTAGCCTGATTTTACAGGTTTTAATGTATTTTCTGCGAGCGAAAACAAGCCCACAAATCTGCCAGTCCGAAAACCGCGACAATCGCAGTCAACAACGGCTGCACTGCTAAAAGCACATAGAAAACAATCTGCAGGACTTTTGGAAATCTCTTTTTCTCAGTTATCCAGGAGCATATCGCCAACCCTTGAACAAAGTACAGAAAATACAAGACAAACAGTGTATTCAGTGCAACGTTTGTCAGCAACGTACTGCCTATCAAGAGAGTAAAACCAGCGAGAATCAGCAACCATACCAGTGAGTCCGGGTTTCGGTACTGTGAAAAACTGTCGAAAGAAATTTCCTTGCCAAGCGAAACAGATAGTCTTTTCAGCAAAACCAGATTTAATCCAACTATTACCCCGAACATGATTAGAATAATCGAGGGATACAACCTGACAAAAAACTTTTCAAGCAACCTCAGTCCATCTTGCAGTCCTTGAAGTTCCTTCCCGGAGAACCCTCCCTGACGGTAGGTTTCTCCAACTTGGGACATTGCCTCATGGATCATGCGGCGCATCTGTTCATCAATATTGATATTGAGAGACGTTACAGCAATTATTGTCAAACCTGCGGCGAAACAAGCATTCAGTCCGGTGGTTAAAAACAGTGCTTTAGTGCTCCCCTTCCCCCGCAGGAGAAATTCGGGCAAGGCCAAGGAACAGGAAGCACTGATAAGAAAATACGGGAGTAAGCTATTCTGGTTCAGTAAAGCCAAAGAAATTGTCAGCAACAAAACGATGGCATAACCGGTTAAACGACCATACTTAAGAGAGTAGTAGACACAGGGAAAAGGAACAAATACCCCAGCAAAGGCACCCAAAAAAGGGATGGTGCTATAGAGAAGGAAAAGAGCAAAGGTTAGAAGGCTTCCTTTTACTATCGCACCAATCATCCCAGACCCTGCACTGTTCATCTAAAAAACTTCCTCTCAAACTGGTGAAAAACATCCTGTGGAGTGCCGGAGCAGGTCACATTGTCCTACGTCCACCCGAGACATATCGTTTAAGGTATCAACCAGGCGATGCAGTTGATGGTTCTCCGCACTTGTTTTTCAACAGCTTGCTACGGCATGACGTGCCCGGAAGCAATGGGAAGCAGTGCAATGTTTCTTGCTCTCTTGATTGCTTCCGTAATTTCCCTCTGGTGCTTTGCACAGTTGCCGGAAATTCTCCGAGGAACTATCTTGCCCCGCTCACTGATAAAAGAGCGCAAGGTACGGGGATCTTTATAATCGATGCTAATCTGCTTGTCGGCGCAATAACGGCAAACTTTTCTACGCTGAAAAGTTCTTTTTCTGCGTGGTCCGCTGCTTGGCCTTGAAGGTGTTCTTTCGTCACTCATATATGTATGCCTCCCAATAAATTATTCTGCCGACTCAGTCGGAATCGTTTCTGCCGCGACTTCAGCCACTGTTTCTTCAGCGGGAGCTTCCTCGACAGGTGGAGCTGTGATCAACATTCCCTTTTCCAGCTTGACGGTCTGGTAACGAATAACCTTATCATCAAGACGAAGCCGTCTCTCCAGTTCAGCGACCAGCGGTGCATCACCTTCGAAAGTCAGATAGAAATACCGACCACGGGAAAATTTTTTTACCGGGTAGGCGAGCTTTCGTGCGCCCCAGTCTTCCAGGCGGCCACAAATGCCCTTCATTGTGGTTAATGTTTCCTGCACCTTCTCCGTCATGGCCTTAATTTCATCATCATTAAGGTCGGGCTGGACGATATATATCGTCTCGTATCTCCTCATTTGCTGCCTCCTCACGGGTTTAATGAGCCCCGGACTATCCCGGAGCAAGGAGAGCGGCTTTCGCCGATCAAAAGAAGTAGAATTAGCAGAGATGCCTTAATTCTACAAGTAATTTTTCATCCACTAATAAATTTAATGCGTTGAACAGACGGTAGTTCCCCTTGCATCATCCTACGGGGTCAAGTAATCCCTGTTGTTATACAGACTCATGGTTTTCTCGAGACCATCAATAAGTAATGACTCAAGCGTATCTACAGCACCATCCAACACCGTGGCAAGTGACTGCATTTCGTCTGCAGAAAAAGGATGCAAGACATAGTCAACAACGTCACCACGAACCGGACGCCCGATCCCTATCCTAAGGCGAATAAAGTCCCCCGTACCGAGATCGGAAAGAATAGAGCGAAGACCATTATGACCGCCATGACCACCGTCCTTTTTCAGGCGGACGCGCCCAAAAGGTGTATCGAGGTCATCATGCACGACAACAATTTCTGCACAGGGAATTTTATGAAATCTGACCACCTCGGCAACAGAGCGTCCCGACAGGTTCATAAAAGTTTGTGGCTCCAAAAGAATCAGTCGGTGCCCAAGCCAAAAACCTTCGCCACTGAGAGCGGACGATCCTTTCTTGGCAACAGGAATTCCTGCTAAATGCGAAAGTCTATCCAAAACCATGAAACCCGCGTTGTGGCGGGTCCATTGGTATCGTGAGCCTGGATTTCCAAGTCCTACTATAAGCTTTACTGCCATGTGTCACATTCCAAAGCAAGCGGCAAAACAAACTACTCAGCTTCAACAACTTCTTCCGCTTCTTTCGTCTTGCCAAGAATATTGACAATGGTAGCAGACGGATCATCAAGCACCTTTAACCCGGACGGCAAAATTAAATCGGAAACATGCAACGATTCACCTATTTCCAATCCCGAAACATCAACTTCTACATGCTCTGGAATCTGACCAGGAAGGCACTCAATCTCGATTTCATGCATAACGAGATCCTGGATACCACCGTCTTTTATTCCCTTGGCTATAGTGGTTATGCTGACAGGAACCTTCACCTTCACGTTCTCCTGCAGATTAATCTTGTGAAGGTCAACGTGCAGCATTCTGTCTTTGAGGCAATGACGGGTAAGATCTGCAACTATAACAACATTACCATCAAGAGGACCTTCTCCCTTTAAAGTAATGAGATGGTTTATGCCACCCTCACCGGCAATAGCTGATTCCAGCTCTTTCCTGTCAACAGAGACGGCGACGGATTCCATTCCTTTGCCATAGACAACTGCGGGAATCTTCGCATTTACTCGCAGCCTCCGGCAAGCATTTTTACCCAAACTATCCCTTGCTTCAATTGTGAGAATTCTCTGTTCCATATAACCTCCGTGTCAGGTTTCACTCCACACAGCACGCATGCAAAGATAGTGTTTCTTACACAAAAAGGGAACTCACTGATTCATTGCTGTGAATTCTTCGAATTGCTTCTGCAAGGAGTCCCGCAACGGAAAGCACCTTGACTTTACGGGATTGTGCTGCTGTTTCGCAAAGAGGAATCGTATCGGTAATAACCATCTCCTGTATTTCAGAGTTTTCGATTCTTTCAATAGCCGGACCTGAAAGGATGCCATGGGTCGCACAGGCATAAATCGCCGTTGCTCCATGCTCACGGAGAGCCCTTGCTGCCTGAGTCAGAGTCCCGGCTGTATCAACCATATCATCGACGATAATCGCAACCTTACCACTCACGTCTCCGATAAGGTGCATTACCTCGGAAATATTTGGCCCGGACCTGCGTTTGTCAATAATCGCAAGAGAGGAACCCAATCGTTTGGCAAATGCCCTGGCACGCTCAGTACCTCCCGCATCTGGAGACACGATTACCGTCGTATCACTTACAAAATTGTTCCGCAGATATTCAAGAATAACTGAAGCAGCATACAGGTTGTCAACGGGGATGTTAAAGAACCCCTGAATCTGTCCAGCATGAAGATCGATCGTTACAACTCGATCTGCCCCCGCTTTTGTCAGGATATCGGCCACAAGCTTGGAGGTAATCGGAGAGCGAGCAGCAACCTTTCGATCCTGACGCGCATAACCGTAATATGGAATTACTGCCGTAATCTTAGCAGCTGAAGCCCTTTTCAGGGCATCCATCATGATCAATAATTCCATCAAGTTGTTGTTTGTAGGCGAACAGGTCGATTGGACAATATAGACATCTCTTCCGCGGACATTCTCACCGATTTCAACCCTGATTTCACCATCAGAAAATGTTTTAACTTTTGCCTGCCCAAGAGGGACTCCAAGTTTTTCACAGATCTTGACCGCCAGAACCGGATTGGAATTGCCGCAAAAAATACGTATCTTGTTTTCCATCACTACCTCAAAGCAATCACAATTATTATCTCGTTTCCAAATTGGAAACCGCTAGTTTCACATCCGGAGTTTCCGGATGGAAACTATCTCAAAAAAGGTGGCTGGGGCGCCAGGATTTGAACCTGGGAATGCCGGAATCAAAATCCGGTGCCTTACCGCTTGGCGACGCCCCAACAGGGAAATTCTTCATATCGTGCGAGCAACAATTGTGTACCATGCTGAATTTCGACTTATCTCACTCTGGCAGGCACATGCCTGCTGTTCTTCCGCAAAAACACCGAACACCGTTGGACCACTACCGGACATGAGCACGCCCTGTGATCCGTTCGCAAGAAGTGTGTCCTTTATTTCCTGAATTTCGGGAAAACGCCCTATCGTAACTGACTCAAGATCATTAGACAAAAGTGTGCAGATATCTTCTATTCTATTGCTAAACTTTGGCAGTTTAGCTGCATAAGATTTCTTTGTCAACTGCAAATTTTGATATACCCAAGCCGTGGAAACATGGATATTCGGATTTACCAGAACGAGCCATACCGGTGGAAGGCCTTCTACTACGGAGAGCCGATTGCCGATCCCCTCCGCTAACGCAGTTTTCTTAAAAATGAAGAAGGGCACATCTGCCCCCAGCGTCACCCCGATCGACATCAACTTTTCATCCGTCAACGTAAGTTTCAAGAGGTCGTTGAGTCCCATCAGGACCGAGGCGGCATCACTGCTCCCACCACCCAGACCGGCGGCCATAGGGATTTTCTTGACAATAAAGATATCAATCCCTGCAGTGATACCAGCCATTGTCAATAGCGAATCTGCGGCACGCCAAGCAATATTTGCCGGACCATCCGGAACATCTTTACGATCACAGTACACCCGAATTCCCGGTGTATCAGAAAGGGAAATTTCAATTTCATCACTCAAGGAAATACGCTGCATGACCATGCGCAAGTCATGGTAATTATCCGGTCTCTTGCGAAGTACCTCAAGCAGATAGTTTATCTTTGCCGGTGCCTGAAGCTTGATTCTATTCATCGAGTTGCTGCTTTTCATAGGGAATTGAAATCCAGTTTCTTATCTGTTTTTATGTAAACAAACTACAACTTCTTGTTTCCGGTTTTCGCACGGGAAATAGCAGACTTGATTGCCGGTAGCGCTGCAGTTGCCGCACGTTCCCCTTCAAGCACCGCCTCATGGCGTTTGGTAAAATCCGAAGTTCCAATAGAAGCTACGTTCGGTTTTATTACAACATCCGCCTTCTGGAGTTGGTGAGCGGCTATTTTCTCATACATGATCCCGATTGATTGAAGAATAGTACTGAGGGTTCCTGTTGGTTTCAGCCCCTGGCCGTCCCCGGAAACATCAACGGCAATGACCACATCAGCACCTTGACGCAGGGCAGCTTCAACCGCAACAGGACTCACCAGGCCACCATCTACATACATCCTCCCGCCAATAACGGCAGGAGAGAAAACTCCGGGAATTGAACAGCTTGCCCTGACGGCACTCCCGGCATTCCCCGAACCGAAGACCATTTCTCTACCGCTCTGTATATCTGTTGCCACGGCATAAAAGGGTATTCTCAGTTTTTCCATCGGGGTGTTGTGAAGCATTCGGTTGATGTACGCCTCAAGCTTTTCACCTTTTATAAAACCATTATCGGGAATTGTGTAGTCGGCAAGCTCTGCCTGTTGAATATCAAATGATATTTTCTGCAGCTGGAATGCGGTGAAGCCATAGGCATAGAGACTACCGACGAAACTCCCTGCACTTGTCCCGACAACCATGTTGACGGGTATACGATTGGCTTCAAGCACCTTGAGTACACCGATATGGGCAAAGCCCTTCGCCGCGCCGGCTCCGAGCACTACGGCAACCTTCACCGGTCTCACGACTGCTGGAAGAGGCACTTCCTTCGGCATACACCCAGAAAGAATAACGATGATCAATACTGCAAGAAAAAAAGAAACCAGCCTGAGGCCCTTGGTCATTTTTATTCGCTCCAGCTTCAAACCCGACAGTGACAATATTTTAAAAAGAAGCAGCAATAGCAACGAACGTGTCTTCTTCAGGCAGGTTCAAGAACCGCTTGAAGAACAGTAAAGTTGCTCCGATTTACCTCGACCGTGAAATTCTTTATAACAGAGAATCTTCAATTCGGATCAACTTGCTTTTTTCATAGATAAAATCGAATGAGTCAATTTCTTCCAGAGCACTGCGAATGCCACTTTCAGAAGCTTTGTGGGTCATAATGACGATCGGAACCGTTTCACCCTCTATCCTGGCGCTCTGGATCATTGATTCAATGCTGATCTCGTTTTTACCGAGTACACCCGCAATTCTAGCCAGAACACCGGGTTTATCCAAAGCACTGAATCGAATGTAATACTTGCCGACGATTTCCCCAATCGGCTTTATCTCCAGTTTTTTCAATTTCGTGTCAAGGTACCCCAGCGGGGCACTTCTTCTACCGACACCCACCATAAGATTACGGGCTATAGCCATAACATCGCCCACAATAGCACTGGCAGTCGGAGCCATTCCCGCGCCGCGACCGTAAAACATAACTGTGTCGACAAAATCGCCGGTCAATCTGATGGCGTTAAAAACACCATCGACATCCGCCAAAGGATAATTCAAAGGAATCATCGTAGGGTGAACGCGTGCTTCGACACGATCTCCGTCCATTTTTCCGATGGCAAGCAGCTTGATCTTGAAACCAAATTCCTTGGCATAGTTTATATCTATAGCCGATATAGCGCTAATACCTTCGGTATAGATGTCATCAAAATTGACCCGGGTCCCGAAACAGAGCGTGACAAGAATCGCAAGCTTATGTGCCGTATCAACACCTTCGACATCAAATGTCGGATCGGCTTCCGCATAACCCAATTCCTGTGCCTTCTTCAAAACATCACTGAAATCGGCGCCTTCTTCGGTCATTTTGGTCAGGATATAGTTGCAGGTACCGTTCAGAATTCCAAGGACGGTACCAAAGTGATTGGCTGCCATATTGCCTTTTATTGCAGAAAGAACGGGAATGCCGCCACCAACCGCGGCCTCGTAGCGCACCTCGACTCCCTTGCGGGCTGCGGCGGCATAGATCTCCTCGCCGTGAACGGCAAGCAGCGCTTTGTTGGCCGTTACGATATGTTTGCCATTTTCAATGGCCTTCAGAATAAAATCCTTAGCGATCGTATATCCACCAATCAGCTCAATAATCACGGATATCTTGGGATCGGAAAGAACCTCATCTACATTTTGTGTAAGGACACCAGGTTCAACAGCAACACCTCGATCTGTTGTGATGTCACGATCGGCAACCTTCCTCAAGCGCAGCCGTGTCCCGAGTTTTTCCTCGATAAGAGAGGCATTTTGCCCCATCAGTTTCACAACACCGGCACCAATCGTACCAAACCCAAGCAGACCTACGCCAATTTCTTTCATAACACCTCACGAATGAATGCTGAAAATCAGCAGCCATACACTGAAACTAGTTTTTGCTTGTCAAGCCTGTAGCTATTTCATCAAGGATTCCGTTGACAAAAGAGGGCGAATCTTCGGTACCAAATTTCTTGGCCACCTCAATTGCCTCATTAATGGTAACGTTTTTTGGTATGTCACTGCAGTAAAGCAACTCGTAAATGGCAATCCGGAGTATATTCAGATCCACCCGGGCCATTCGGACAAGAGACCAATTCTTTGACTTGGTGGTTAGCAGATCGTCAATAGAGGCACGGTTTGCTGTTACACCCTTTACCAGTTCCGCAGCAAAATCCATGGATTCATAGTGCGTCCTTGAATCTTCTTCTTCGCGCGGCAGAGAAGGGTGTCCACTGGAGGGATTCAAGTCGGACGCATAGAGCATCTGTAGCGCCATTTCCCGTCCTAATCGTCTAGCACCCACCTACACAAGACCTTTCAGAAGATTGACAGTTTCTATGGCAGTCACGGAAGCATCGAAACCCTTATTGCCAGCCTTCGTCCCGGCCCTTTCAATGGCCTGCTCAATGCTGTCCGTAGTCAGGACGCCGAATACGACGGGAATGCCGCTGTCCAGAGAAACGTGGGCAACTCCCTTGGAAACCTCCGAGGCCACATAGTCGAAATGGGGGGTTGCCCCCCGAATTACCGCACCAAGACAGATAACAGCATCGAACTTGCCGCTTTCAGCCATTTTCTTCGCTGCGAGCGGGATCTCAAACGCCCCAGGCACTCGCGCGACAACAATCTTTTCGTCAGCAGCACCGTGGCGCAACAGAGCATCCAAAGCTCCCTCCAACAGCCGTTCGCTGATAAAACTGTTAAAACGGCTCACTAGTATCCCGATGGACATACCAGTGGCGTCAAGTTTTCCTTCAATATAGGTAGGCATAGTAAAATCTCCCCGTTATTATTGGAGTTAGGATCTATTCAACGAGCTTTCGGGGGTAAAGTGGTCAGAGGTTTTCCAGCATATGACCCATCTTTTCCCGTTTTGTCTGCAGGTATTTCAGATTGCAAACAGTTGCTTCTATCTCGATTGGCACCCTCTCGACGATGTTGATTCCATATCCTTCGAGGCCCACCATCTTTTTCGGGTTGTTCGTCATGAGTCTGATATTCTTTGCGCCAAGGCTGACGAGAATCTGGGCACCAATGCCGTAGTCGCGCAGATCATCTTTGAATCCAAGCTCGATGTTGGCTTCGACGGTATCTTTCCCCTGGTCCTGCAAAGCATAGGCACGAAGCTTGTTCGTGAGACCGATACCACGCCCTTCCTGTCTCATATAAAGAAGAATTCCTCTTCCTTCAGCCTCAATAAGCTCCATTGCATGCTGCAACTGGTCACCACAATCGCAACGGCAACTGCCAAAAACGTCGCCGGTGAGACACTCGGAATGAACCCTGACAAGAACTGGCTCAGCACCCTTTATGTCACCCTTCACCAGGGCAAGATGTTCCAGATTATCAACTTCATTTTCAAAGACAACTGCCCGAAAATCTCCGCACCTGGTCGGCAACAGCACCTCGGCAGCCTTTTTTACCAGCAATTCGTGCTTCATTCGGTACGCGACAAGATCCGCAATGGTGCATATTTTCAAGCCATGCTCTTTGGCGAATTTTTTCAGTTGCGGCATGCGGGCCATCGTGCCGTCATCATTCATGATCTCGCATATTACACCAGCTGGCTTCAACCCCGCGAGCCGGGCAAGATCGACGGAACCCTCGGTCTGGCCGATTCGAACAAGCACACCACCGTTCCTGGCACGCAGCGGGAAAATATGGCCCGGTCGGGAGAGATCCTCGGGACCCGCGCCATCCGCTACCGCAGTAAGGATCGTGTGAGATCGGTCCGCAGCCGAAATCCCGGTGGTAACCCCCCTCTTCGCTTCAATCGAAACGGTAAAGGCAGTGCTGAAAGCAGACGTATTATTCTCAACCATGGGGGGAAGTCGCAACTGGTCACACTTCTCCTCGGTAAGGGTCAGACAGATGAGTCCGCGACCATATTTTGCCATGGTATTGATAGCCTCGGGAGTGACCATTTCTGCGGCCATGGTTAGATCACCCTCATTCTCGCGATCCTCATCGTCAACGAGAATCACCATCTTGCCCTGCTTGATATCCTCTATAGCTGCTTCAATCGTAGCTGCCGGCATAGTCGTCAGAAACCCTCATTTCTTATAAAATCAGAACAATACTATATCTCACAAAAATCCGCTTTTCGCAAGCAGTTCCAGAGACACGCCATTTTCTCCGCCAGTTTGTTTACCGGAAAGAAGACGCTCCAGATATTTTCCGATAAGATCTGTCTCAATATTCACTTCATCCCCCGGGCCTCGAAAGCGGAGTGTGGTGTGTTCAGCGGTATGGGGAATGATGTTTATGGTAAAGCCGTCATCGGAAACGCTATTAACCGTGAGACTGATGCCGTCTATGGCTACGGAGCCCTTCTCGATGAGATATCGTGCATTGCGTGGAGGAAGCTGAAATGCGAATTGATAGTTGCCGGAAACCTCACGACGTTCGCGAAGGACAGCAATGCAGTCGACATGACCACTGACAAGGTGCCCCCCTAACCTGTCTCCGAAACGGAGCGCCCTTTCGAGATTAACGAAGGTGCCGGGTCTCAGAGCTTTGAATTTTGTTCGTTCCAGTGTCTCGGGAGAAACATCGAAGGACAGCCTACCGCTAGATTTCTCTACGACGGTCAGACATACCCCGTTAACGGCAACGGAGTCCCCAAGAGTTATTTCATCTTGAGGAAGGGCACAGGCCACATGGAGCCGCGCTCCAGCTCCGGCCCGATCCAATCCGATAATTTTACCCACTTCCTCTATTAGTCCTGTAAACATTGTCTCTCCGGATATCCGATTACGAGAAAATCCTCTGCAAAGCGTCGCACGCTGGTGTTCCGCAGCGTAAACGCATCCCCCATCCTCTCAACGCCCCGTCCCGAACACAAACCGTACCCATCTTCACCGGCTATGAATTTCGGGGCATAAAAGAGTAAAAACTTGTCAACCAGCCCTTTTCTCAGTGCAGTCCCTACAAGCTCCCGCCCCCCTTCCAGGAGAATCGACTGAATTCCAGATGCACCAAGCTTGCGGAGCAGGTCCTCAAGGTCAACCCTCCCTTCAAGCTCATGGCAGAGCAGGGTCTCAGCACCGAGCCGCTGTACTGCCTCGACTTTTACCGGATCACACTCAACGGTTGCAATGATCGTTTTCGCCTGAGAGTTGAGGTAAAAAAGCGAGGCCACAGATGGAGTCCTCAGCCGGCTGTCAACAACAATCCGATGAGGGTCTTTCCCGCGAACCATTCTGCAGGTAAGTTGGGGGTCATCGGCGATAACAGTGCCAACGCCAACCATGATCGCATCGACCCTTGATCGAAGCGTATGGACATATCGTCTCGATTCTTCACCCGTTATCCACCTGGAATCACCGGTTGCCGTTGCGGTTTTCCCATCAAGAGTCAAGGCACTCTTCAAAATTACGAATGGCATTCCTGTGGTAACATGTTTGACAAAAGCCTCATTCAGGAGGCGACACTCCTCCTCCAGAACTCCGCATACCACGGCAATGCCTGCGTCACGTAACATGGCCAGCCCGCGCCCGGAAACCAGGGGATTCGGATCCGTCATGCCTGCATAAACCCGGGCAACTCCTGCATTGACCAAGGCCTCGGCACAAGGGGGAGTCCTGCCG
>RPRC01000197.1 GCA_003857395.1 Geobacter sp. | reverse complement strand
TCCGTTCCTATGAATGGCCGGGGAATGTCCGCGAGTTGGAAAACAAGGTTCAGAGGGCTGTTCTTATGGCAGACTCGCCGTTCCTGCAGCCATCCGACCTGGGTTTTGAAGGGAAGGTTCCGGCGCCTCTTGCGCCGCAGGCGCCGCTGGAGAGCGGCATTAGCTTGAAAGTTGCCCGGGACAGGGTGGAGCGGGAACTGGTAGGGACGGTATTGAGCGAGCAAGGCGGGAACATCGCCAAGGCAGCGGAAGCGCTGGGGGTGAGCAGGCCGACGCTCTATGACCTGATGAAGAAGCATGGCATGGGAGGCAGTTGAACAGTTGAACAGTTGAATAGTTAAACAGTTAAATAGTTAAACAGTTGAATAGTTAAACAGTTAAACAGTTAAACAGTTAAACAGGGCTAGTCACAGGAGTCTATCACTGTTCCACTGCCTCACTGTTCCACTGTCCTACTGTCCTACTGTTCCACTGTTCCACTGTTCCACTGTCCTACTGCCTCACTGTTCTACTGTTCAACTGTTCTACTGTTTCATCACAGAAGCTTCCAACGCTGCCACCACCGCCGGATCGTAACTTGTTCCGGATCCATCCCTGATCTGTTGGAGCGCTTCACTGCGGGCAATTTCTTTTCTATGCGGCCTCTTTGAAATCATTGCAAAGAAAGCGTCAACAACGGCAATCACCCGTGAAATAAGAGGAATCTCTTCTCCCGCAAGCCCGTCCGGGTAGCCTGTTCCATCGTATTTTTCGTGGTGGTGGAGGATTGCCTTATTCACTTCAGGGGAAAATTCTATGCTGTTCAGCAGCTCGATGGTATTGAAGGGGTGCACCTTCAGGGATGCGAGTTCTGCGGGTTCGAGCTTGTTTTTGCGCAGCACCGCGTCGTCCATGAACATCAGACCCAGATCGTACACCGTTGAGACGTAGAGCGCCATTTCCTTTTGCTCGCCGGTTGTTTCCAGGTTTTCCATGATCTGTCTGACCAGGTCCGGAAACTGACGCTCCTTTTTGTGGTACTTCCTCCCTGCGGTCAGGAGTGTGTCGAAAGAGTCGGAAAAGCTCCGGAAGTCCTCTTCCCAGTCCTCGTCGGTACGCAGCTTCTCGATGAGACGCGAGACCCGCGAGCCGAGTACGGCGGCGAGGGTGAGGTCCTGAGAGGTGAACGGCTCTGCTGACTTCTTGTTGTTGAGGTTCAGTACTCCGGTGACGTTGTCGCGGGTTTTCAAGGGGATGGAGAGGAGCGATTTGGTATTGTACTGGGAGGTGCTTTTGCGGGCAAAGCGCGGGTCATGCTCGATGTCTTCGATGAGCACTGCTTTGCCCTCCATGGCAACCCAGCCGCAGATCTGGTCACCCGGCCGAATCTGCGTTTTCCTGACAACGTCATCGTCCAGTCCCATGGAGCTCTGGATTCGCAGATCGCCGGTAAACTCGTCACGCAGCATGATGGAGCAGGTATTAAGACCCATGAGTTCAGCAATGAACTCCAAAAACAGGTCGATGCTTTTCCCCACTGCCGCGTCAATCTTTTGCCGCCTGCTGCGGGGGATGGTTAACGTGAGAATAAACTCTCCGGCGCCGTTATGGATACTCAGGTCCCAGCCGAGACTTTCAGCTTTTTTGCGCACCAGATACATTTTTGTGCGATGTCTGCCTTCATCTTTCTCGAGGTCTCGGTCGGGAGAGGAAAAGGCTTCTTCAAAACGTTCAGGAAGTTCTCTGTTTGTCTGGAAGGTGACAAGAACTGCTTCATCTTCACGTGCGGCGATGCGGAGACTGTCTCCCTGTTTCAAGTGTGATGCAAGGCCTTCAAGCAGGATGATGAACATCTGGGTGATCCTGAATTTGTCGCCAAGAATCTCCTTTACTCCTTGCTCTAACTGGACAGAGAGGTTGATGCCCTCTCGTTCGAGTTGCTCCAGGAGTGTCTTGGAACAGGAAACTTCGGTGAGTATCTCATCCAGATTGACAACCGACTTCCTGACGCTTCGCAACTCTTCTTCGCCGGTGAGAAAAGCAAGCTGGTTTTCCGCGATGGCTGCCAGCTTGTCGGTCTCTTTCGAGATAATGGAGTAGAATTCCTTTTGCTCCCCCAACTCAAGTTTGTCGGTGTTTTCCAGATAGTAGATAGAGCCTTTGATGGAATTCAGGGGGGTTCTCAATTCGTGTGCGAGACGGGTCAGAAACTCGGTTTTGAGCAAATCCCCTTCGATAAGTTTCCGGTTCATCTCTTCCAGTTCTGAAGTCTTCTCTTTCATTTGTACGACAAGAAGCGCCTTTTCCAGCGCAACGGCAGTCAACTGACTGATGAGGCACATTATGCTGAAGTCGTGCTCGTCAAAGGGACACGAATCCTTCCGGTCACTGGCGTTGAGAATGCCGATCATTCTTTTGTTGCCGGTAATTGGACAGGCAATGAAAGATTTCGTACGGTAGTTACCCCCGCCCATGTCTTGAAATCTATCGTCCCGATCGAGATCGGTAACAAGCACGGGGACGGTGTTGCGGATAACGGTGCCGGCGATGCTTTGGCCAAGTCCCGATCGATAGTTTCTGGATACCTCCAGTTCAATGCCCCGGGACGCGATAATGGAAAGTTCCCTGCGGTCATTGAGCAGCATCAGGGAACACTTCCCCGCGCCGGTGTCCCGGATGACGAGGTCGAGGACCTGATTTGCTATGGAGTTGACAGTATCTGTTCCCAGGATGATTTCCGTCAGATCTTTCAGCAGTGCAAATTTATCATCTGCACTTGTCAGTGGGAAAGACTGTTCTGCAACTGTGGGCATCGTGGGGTCCTTTTTCATTGTTTCAGCTGATTTTTAATTAAAATTGCAAAAATAGTGCCTAAAGAAAAACTCCACGCGAACGGGCTATTGTGCTATAGGGATTGGAATTGGAAGAAGCGTTGCGTGGAGTATGTCGGGAAACCTTACAGCTCTAGCCTGGCTGTCGGCGCACATGGTTCTTCGCGCATCCGTGGCTGAATTCATTGTATGGAGAAAGTATACCGTGAAAAACGCATTTTACTGCAGGATAGCTCCCTTCGCGCTCTACATGCTGTTTATTGCACTGGAACAGTTGGCACATTTTCTTTCAGGGAAGGGCATACTTAACCTCACGGAACAATTTTATCTCTTTCTCTACCCGATAAAAGTCATCTCGGTGGCGATTTTGCTGTTTGTATTGCGGAAAAGTTATACCGAGGTCACGTTCCGGGAGGTCTTCCGCCCCAGAATCGCCTTTGCTGCCCTTGGTGTTGGAATCTGCGTTTTTGTTCTTTGGATCAATATGGATATGAAGCAGGCAGTGATGGGTACGATGCGGGGCTTTAACGTGGACCTCGTCGAAGATGATATGGTTCGGATTTTTCTGGTGTTGTCGCGCCTTGCAGGTGCTGCCCTGGTTGTCCCGATTATGGAGGAACTGTTCTGGCGATCATTCCTGATCCGTTACATCATTTCTCCCGACTTTACGAAAGTCCCCATCGGCAGGTTTACCTGGCCGTCATTCCTGATAGCGTCGGTCCTGTTCGGCCTGGAGCATAATCTGTTCCTGGCAGGAATTATGGCAGGATTGGCCTACAATCTCCTGTTGTATCGGACCCGCAGTCTTTCGGCCTGTATTGTCGCCCATGGTGTTACGAACCTGGCGCTCGGTGTGTATGTACTGCAAACGGGAAAATGGTACTTCTGGTAGGTACTTGGAGGTGAAGCGTAGAAAGTCCGCTTTGCTGATAGGTTAAAGGGTAGACGCGTGATCAAACAAAGCAGCCACAGAAACAGAAATTTTCACTGTTCCCCAGCTTGACTGTCCCCTGTCCCCTGTTCAACTGTTCAACTGCCCCCTGTTCACCTGTTTAACTGTTCAACTGTTCCACTGTTCAACTGTTCAACTGCCCCCTGCCCCCTGTCCCCTGTTCTTAACCGCTATTCAATAATGACGGACTTCTGGCACTCAGTAAAGAATTCCGCTTTCTCTGCGGAAACATTTTTCAGGATATCAGCGATAGTGCCAAGATACGGCACCCGCAGTCCATGGTACTCGACCTCCGGGCCAATGGGCAAAAGCTGGATGCTCATTCTTCTCAACAGGATGCGCAGACCCTTTGCCATGACAGCGTACCAGTGGGTCAGGCCCAGTCGCGCGCTTTCCATGTACATGCAGGTGTAGAGCCCCATAATTATGAAAAATTCCTGCTTTCGTTTCTCCAGAATTTCCTTCGCTGCTTCTTTCTGGTCGGTTCGTATTTCCCCATCATTATAAATCAGGCTGTCAACAGCTCTTTTGCGGTATTCCTTGCTCACGGCAAGCCGGGAGATCTCCGCAACGTTATCTTTGTTGAGCCAGGACAACTCAGTGCTGAAGGAGCAGTGATTTTCAATTGGAAAGCCCAGTTCAGAGTTGAGGATGAGCCTGATGGTGCCGATCAGGTTCCCGCTCTCCTGCGAGAACGCACCAAAGTGCAGGGAGTGAGGGTCGTACTCGTCGGTCTCAAGGCCACCGGGATGGTCTTCAGGTTTCTCGAATCCCCATTCTTCGCAGTAGACCTTGTAACGGAGCCGGTATACTTCACTGATGAGGGGTTCGTCCAAGGCAATCTTCCTGAAATAAAATCGAGTCATGGGGGGCGATTCCGTTCATTAGTTGGGGTATTTGTAAATGTTTTAAAATAGTATGACGCCTTATCAGGCTTGTCAAGGTTCAAAACCAGCGGTGGGCCGCGGATGAAAAATATGCGAGCATGATGAACCTTTTAGAACCATATTAGCCATGGATGTACACGGATTTCTATCTTTAAAGCGAAAACTGGAAATCAAAGTCGTTAGCCACGGATGCACACGCTTACGCGGATTAGACAGAGCTACAGCGCGCAGGCACGGATGTTCACGGATAAAAACGAATCATGATTTAATCCGATTAGTGCTGATCTTCTGCTGGTTCCTTCTTCAGCTAATTCAAGATGGTCTCGAAAAAACTCGTCATACCCGCGAAAGCGGGTATCCAGGGTTTATAAAAGTTGTTGAAATTCCTGGATTCCCGTTTTCATGGGAATGACGGAAAACACATTTCCGGACTTTTTGCGAAGCCATCAATTCAATGATCTCAGAATCAGTTAATTACCTACGTCAACGGATGCTGGATGAAAAAGATTGAATACTTTTAGAGTTTATTTCCTTTATCCGTGAACATCCGTGTGCATCCGTGGCTAAAAAAATTGTTTTTCGCTTTTAGAGATTATGACCCGTGAAAATCCATGCCTGATAATTTTGCTGAATTTCCCGAAACTTTGCGTGCTTAAGAAAAATTTACAAAAATAAGGCTTGATTCCTCCCGGGATATCTGCTACTTGCATTTAACGATAAAAAACTGCGTAGAGTCGCATAGATATACGAAAATACTAAACTGTCCGCAAGGGCAGGGCGGAAAGCCTACAGGGTCTCTTCGAGACAGCCGGGTTGCCGAAATATCAACAGGATATTAGGCACCCGGTTTTTTTGTTTTCAGGATTTACCTTGTTAAAATCCAGATGATCTGATTGCTGCACAAATATAGATCGGCACAGTCCTTGAGTTCAAAAAGCTTTTTTGAACCAGAGGCTTGCTGTTGAAGAGGTACCTACATGCAAAGTTCTGCCGCAGTGAAAACCTTCTCTCCTCAACTGCCAGGAAAAACAGCAATATCTGCCTATGATGACTGGTTCGACATCGTCCCGGCGGAAACCCCGGAACTCCTTGATCAAGCCTTTCGGCTGCGCTACCAGGTATATTGTCGGGAGCGGGGCTACGAAGAATCCGCTGCCTTTACCGATCAGCGGGAAACCGATTCGTTTGACAACCGTTCCGTGCACAGCCTGATTGTTTCGCGCGGTGATGCGACCATTCTCGGAACGGTCAGATTGGTACTTGCTGGCGATGATACTTCGGGCACCTGTTTTCCTATGCAACAAATCTGCCGGAATTTACTGACTTCTCGCACACGACCCTTGTGTTTGTCAAAAACCGTGGAGATTTCCCGATTTGCGATCTCAAAGGCGGCCAGAAAATTTTCGAAAGTGCCTGCGAGCCAGGATGGCTGCCGTGTAAAGAGCCCCGAGGAAAAAGCCGGGCCTGCTCGTCCCTCAATTGTGCTTGGACTGATGAAAGCAATTGTACAGATGAGCCGCGAGCACGATATAACAGACTGGCTGGCGGTAATGGATCCTTCCTTACTCCGTCTTCTTGCCCGCTTCGGCATATATTTTCGGCCGATCGGGCCGTTGGTTGCGTATCATGGCATGCGACAGCCTTGTTATGGAAATATTCAATTGCTGCTAAACAGAATTCGTAAAGAACAACCAGATGTTTGGGCGTTTGTTACTGATGAGGGCTATTCCTCACCCGTTCCCTAAGTTTGTCGAAATTATTTACATAAACAGGGCATGCTTTTCTTGGGCGCTTCCTGTGGGGTTCGAAATAGTAAAAGCCTGCTGAGCTCTATTCTGAAGAGCGAGTGCCAAAATCAAGTTGTGCCTGAAAAATATGGGTGATATACTCCCACGCGATTAACACAATTTCTTTACAATTTCTCATGATTCATGTGTTAAGGGGGTTGATGATGCGCTCATGCACGTGCTGTCTTTTGCCGGAAGTCGTCCCTGGGGCAAATCTGGACCACCATGGAATCTGTGAGCCTTGCCGGAAATTTAAAAAAGCCGATATTTTACAGGAAGAGTCCAGCCGAAAAGAACGTGAAGCCGATCTGGAGCGTGCGCTTCAGGATTGCCGCGGAAAGGGCGAGTTTGATTGTCTCGTCCCGGTGAGCGGCGGCAAAGATAGCCTGTATCTGCTGTACAAGCTCAAAGTTCACTGCGGCCTCAAAGTACTTGCCTTTACAACTGATATCAATATCCCGGATCTGGCGTGGCGAAACATTAAACGCGCTCTTGCCAAGCTTGACATTCCTCACCTTTCCTACTCTCCGTCCCGCAGTTCATATACCAAGCTGTTCCGCTTTTTACTGCAAAACCAGGAAGAGCGGGGAGCCGTGTACACCGTTTCCTATGTGTACGCGCCGCTTTTTGAAGGAGATGCCATCAGGGTGGCCCTTGAAAAGGGGATTCCGCTTATTATGGCTGGTTATTCACCCGGGCAGCCCGAGCCGGAACGGATGTACTATGAATTTTCGCGAAAATTAATTTGCGAAACAGACTGGACCCCGCCGGAGTTGAGAAAGTCTGCTGAGTTTACGGAGGAGGAGCTTTCCTGTTTTTTCAACCCGCATCGTTACCCGCCAGGCACCGTTTTCCCTCGCTATCTGGCGCCATTCCATGCCTGGCCCTATAGTCAGGAACAGATCATGAAGGAGTTGCTGACTCTGGGGTTGGTGCCGGATGCGAAGCATGCCAATCCGATTTTTACGAACTACCCGATTAACTGGCTTTTGATGTACTCGGATCTGAAGAACTTCGGCTACAACCCCTACCATCCCGAGTTTTCTGCGCTTATTCGGGAAGGGAAAGCCAGTCGTGCGTACTGGCGAATGGCCACGCCAATGGTAAATTTCATGATTCGCCACAGAATCCTCCTTGGCAAAAATGTCACGAGCAGTCTTGAGTGGCTGGGGCTCGGCCTGGATGATTTGAGAATTACGCTTCCCAAGGGTGCTTATGACCCCGTGGTGGTGCAGTAAAAATCTGCCAAACCTTTTTTAGCCACGGATGGACACGGATGCACACGGATGAAAACCATAAACCCTGCCTGCTTTTTTGCTTTTATCCGTGAAAATCCGTGTGCATCCGTGGCTAAAGGTCTTCTGATTCTAAATATGTTGGTTCATTTATAAGGGAGACAACTGTGTCCGGAAACACCATTCCCTCTCTACTGGAATCGAGAGCCAGGCTCACTCCCGATGCCGTTGCGCATTGGACGAGAGATAATGACGGGCAATGGCAGCCCACATCCTGGCAGGAGTTCTGGGAGTGCGCGAATCGGGTCGCGTTGGGCCTGCAGGAGTTGGGCGTCAAAGAACAGCAAACAATAGGTATCATGGCAGCTACCTCCCAGAAGTGGGAGTATCTTCACATGGCATTACTCATCTCCGGTGCGGTTGTGGTCGGCATCGACCCGCATGACAGTGCTGCCAATATCGGCGAGATTGCCTCCCGCTCGAATTTGTCCGGCCTGATAGTTCAAGACCCTTCTTTGCTAGAGAAATTTTCCGAATCTGTCACAAAGAATTTCAATTTCGTCGTCACCATCACAGGAGCAGTCCCGGACGAAGCGACAGGCACTTTTTCAACATTTAACGAGTTGTCCGGCAGCGCGAACAAGGATGTGAGTGGCTCTGGAATACGGGCGCAAAGTAACGACCCCGCCACAATTGTCTTCACTTCGGGAACAACGGGCACCCCCAAAGGTGTCCTGTACACGCAAGAGCAGGTTGTCTTGGCGTGCTCTTCCATTTTGAACACCTTCGATGACATCACTCCGGACAGCAGTCTGGTCTGCTGGCTACCGCTCTCCAATCTCTTTCAGCGGATTGTAAATATTTGCGCCATCAGCAGCGGAGCCTCGACCTATTTCATCGAGAACCCGCGAGACCTGATCCCGCAGCTTGCCGGTATACATCCTCAGCTGTTAATTGGCGTTCCGAGATTTTTTGAAAAAGTGCACGAAGGGATCACGGCTGAGATACAGAAAAAACCTTTGTTAGTCCGAAAAGCAATCGATTGGGCACTTTCTGTCGGGGCTGAGAATGCTTGTGCGCAGCGGCTGATGAGGGAGCCTGGTTTCTCGACCAGAATCTGTCACCGGCTTGCAAACTTCCTGATTTTGAGCCGCATGAGAAGCTTCGTTGGTAAAAAACTCAAGTTCTTTGTCAGCGGTTCCGCTCCGATGCCTGTCTGGCTGCTGGAATGGTTTCATGCACTCGGTATTGTTGTTCTGGAAGCGTACGGAATAACAGAGAATATTATCCCCATAGCCATGAACAGGCCGCATTGCTTTAAATTCGGCACTGTCGGCACGACGTTGCCGGGGAATGATGTGATTATCGCAGAGGATGGTGAGCTTCTCGTCAAGGGCAAGGGCGTTTTCCGCGGCTATCATCGGGATGACACGCAACAGTTCCCTTTGCTCGCCAATGGCTATCTGGCAACCGGAGACTACGCAGAAATCGACACAGACGGTTTTATTACCCTGAAAGGCAGAAAATCGGAAATTTTCAAGACCTCGACCGGTCAGCGCATTGCTCCAGTTGGTGTCGAAAGCTGCCTGCGCAGGATAGCCTATGTGGAGAATGCCGCGGTGTTTGGAGCCGGACGCAAATTCCCGGTGGCCGTACTATCCATCTCGACCGATGCTCTTCCACGGTACTTCCAGGGAGGAGAACCCCTTTCAGGTAAGGATGGCCCAGGGTTTCATCCGGATTTTCTTGTTTCGCTACGAAAAGACCTGGAAGAGGAAGTCGCTTCATTGCCTCCACAGCAACGGCCTGCGGGCATCGTGATCACCACGGATCCTTTTACCATTGCCGGCGGAGAACTGACCGCAAACCTCAAGCTTCGCCGGAAAAACGTGGAGCAAAAATACCAAAAACATATTGAGAGGATGTACCGGGAGATGGAAAAGTCGGATCGTACAGCAGAATTATTTATCGACTGCCTATGAAAACATATCTTGTCACAGGTTCAACCGGCGCGATAGGCGCCTGCCTGGTCCCCATGCTGCTGGCTGATGAGGATACCCAGGTGAGGCTGCTTATCCGGGCTCGGGATCAGCAGCACCTTGCTGAGCGGGTTCAGGAACTCTTGTCTTTCTGGGGATATTCGCCGGAAAATCCTGTTGTGAAGCGCATTGCGGCGTATCGTTCTGATGTGACGCTGCCACTCTTCGGTTTGGATCGACAGGAATATGAAGCGTTGGCCGGTGAGTGCAGCCACATCATTCACAGTGCCGGCAATGTCAGGATGAATCTCAGCCTGGAGGAGGCACGAAAATCGTCCGTTGATTCTACCTCCAACATTACCGCCTTTGCCTGGCGCTGCCGGGAAAATGGTATTCTGCAGAAAGTGGAATTTGTCAGCACGGTGGGAGTCGGGGGACGGTTGGGCGGGATCGTTCCGGAGTCGTGGCTGACGCAGCAGCGATCTTTCCATAACACCTATGAAGAGGCCAAGGCAGAGGCTGAGGAAATGATCCGTAGCGAGATTGAAGCGGGGTTGCCGGTTACCGTTCACCGGCCGAGCATGGTGGTAGGAAGGTCGGATAGCGGGGAGATCATCCACTTCCAGGTTTTCTACCATATCTGCAAATTCTTATCGGGCAGACGAACCTTCGGGTTTGTGCCGGCCCTTGAGAATGCTTTTCTGGATATCATTCCCGTTGACTATGTTGCAAAGGTTATTCGTTGGTCCAGCGAGCGCCAGGAGACCGTTGGAAAGGTTCTCCACCTCTGTTCCGGGCCGGAGCATGCAATTCCGATCGAACAGCTTAAATCCACCATTCGCAGCATCTTTCGAGCTTCGGGGACGAAGCTGCCCCATTCCTTCACTATTCCGCTCCCCTTCTTCAAATCGGGCCTGCCGCTGATCGGTTTGTTTCTCCTGGCACCGGCAAAAAGGGCCATAAAAGCACTGCCGTTTTTGTTCGATTACCTGGAGGAGGTGCAGAAGTTTGCCAACGAAGAGACCCGGAAGATGCATGAACAGGACGGAATTGAATTTCCTCTTGTGGGGGACTATTTGAAAACAGTTGTGGAGTATTATCTTCAGAAAATGAAACGCTAGGGCATTAACCCTTCAAGAAAAACAAAAGAGGGCTGGGAGAAAATCTTCTCCCAGCCCTCTTTTGTTTAAGCCTTGTATTCCTAAAGTTCGGGCATAACAACTAGCCCTTCTTGGCGAACTTCCTTCTTCCGAAAAGAGCTACTCCTAAGAGACCTGAACCCAGCAGAAGGATGGTTGATGGTTCGGGAACTGCCTCAAATTCCATTCTTGCACCCGGGAACACCCAAGCGATCTCATACTCATTATTATTTGCGTTATAATCGATTGACGACTGATCAATCCTGCCACCAACAACGGATAATAGCCACTTTTTGCCAACCAGCTCTTGTTCGACTGGTCCCCAATAGTTGGGATTGACTGTTAAAAATTCAAAAGCGAAGTCTATTTTCATGCCCAGGTTTTCATCCTGAAGCAGACTGCCGCTTAGTTGCGAAATGAGAGCTGAATCAAAATCAAAAGTAGCGATCTGATTTGTGGCATCATACATCGTGGCGCTTCCGCCGGTGAAAAAGATATTTTGATCATTTACATATTGTCCGGTAAGCGCGAGATCAATCTTCATACTGGGGGGAGCAAAATACGGGTCAGCGGTGGTGGCGCCTGGTGTGTATCCACCAAAAACAAAAACGGTGAATGCTTCAGTAAAAACGCCTGTGGCTGCGTTTTGGTAGGTAATGATCGGACTGTAGGAATTGAGCTGGAAGGCTTCATAATCGGTGAGCCCACTTGCAGCGCCGGTTCCATCCCAATCAAAGCTTACCGTATACGCTTGTGCAAAAGAAACCATTGACAGCAACATCACTACTGACAGAAAAAACTTTTTCATTTTTATCCTCCTTGGTTTGTTTGTTGTATGTTTAACAGAAACTTCTTAGTTGCTTTTGTAGTGTATTGAGCAACAAGTGTGCCACTAGTAAATGCATTGTAACTTTAGGCACTTATGGGAAATGTTATACTTTAAGTTCAATTACTGTAAAATTAGCCGACACGTAAACCTGGGAAGGCAGTTGGTTGGAGATACTTTGGGACGGGGAGTGTTTTGCGTGAATGAAGTGGGAGTTCAGTGTTATATATGCCAAGGGGTTCCCGGCAGTGCTTATTGATCATGCTGGCCGTAGCAACCACCATTGCGTGTACGGCTAAAATTGCGCAGCCAGGTAGTCTGCAGCCTTCCATGGGCTGCGTGGGTAATTGTTGCGATAAGCTGATAGGCTCCATTCTTCCGCAATGAAAGAATGTTATCCCCGAATGCCT
>RPRC01000196.1 GCA_003857395.1 Geobacter sp. | reverse complement strand
TTCCTGCTTTCAATAGCACATCTAAAAACCAGGGGGTTATCAGTGAAACGCTTTCTATTGTTGATTATCACCGTATTTCTGGCCTTTTCACATCAGTCACCGGCCTTGGCCGGCATGAAAGGAGGCAAGAACGTGACCAAAAACATTCACTGGCTGGGGCATGACACATTCAAAATAAGCGGAGAACAAACGATCTACACCGATCCGTTTTCCATCACCAAGAAGGACCATGCGGATATCATCCTGATTACCCATGAACACTTTGATCATTGTTCACCGGATGACGTGAAAAAGCTTCAGGGTCCTGAAACCGTCATCATCGCCACTGCAGACTGCGCACGCAAGCTCTCAGGAAATATACGCACCATCCGTCCCGGCGATACCATTGTCATAGGAAAAATATCTGTCGAAGCAGTGCCCGCCTACAACACCAATAAAAAATTCCACCCACAGGACAAGGGATGGGTAGGCTATGTCATCACGGTTAGCGGCACGAGAATCTATCTTGCCGGTGATACCGACCTGATTCCGGAAATGAAGACCATAAAAGCAGACATCGCCCTGCTGCCGGTTTCCGGAACCTATGTCATGACCGCCGAGGAGGCGGTTCAGGCTGCACTCGTCATCCAGCCACAGGTCGCCATACCGATGCATTATGGTTCGATTGTCGGTTCTTCATCCGATGCAAAGAAATTTCAGGAAAAACTTCAGGGTAAAATCGAGGTGGTGATTTTGCCGAAGGAATAGATCGGAAAAACAGTTGGGCATACATGCTTCATCCATCCTTCTTGATCTCTCGGGGCAGATACTATGAGGCTCAACAGGAGTATGTTGGCAATGTAGAAGAATTGGCTTGGGAAACCCCGTAGAAGGCCTGTTTCGATACCTTGGTCTTTCAGTAATTCATTCATGATGCTTAAGCATGCAGGGATAGTGGCAATGAGTACTTCGGGCAGAGCTTTTATTAAGAACCTGCTGTTCTTCATTCGATGTAGGATCCTTCAATCATTGATTTCAACGCTAGGATGACCGGCCCGGGTTTCTGGGGGCCGGTCTAGCCGTGAGTTGGGACCTCTTTCTGGCTCATGTCCTATGCCGGGGGTAGACCCCTCTTTTTTTTCTTGATCGTGAAACTCCTCCGCCAATTGCTGCGGTAAGTATAGAGAAGCATGACGCAAAAGGCGAGCGCGTTACCAGGGTGAGTCGGCTGAAACAATGGTTAGCCACTCACGGGTCGGCAATGTTGGGCAGAAACAGGGGTAACGGAGTCAGACTCCAGATCGTCATGTTGATCAAGTTCAGAATTCAAGAACATCAATCAGCTGACCAACTCCGGCTCCCCCTGAATGCGATTTGACAAGCGGCAAATGGCCGAACTGCATTTTCCGGAACACTAGAAACGGGAAGAAATCGCAAACGCCAGAAAGGGAGCAGGATCATAGTTGTCCGATGTGATTCTGTTGCCGTCCCTATCATCAATGCTCACCACTCCGCCGAGCATCGCTCCCGCATAAAAATCGAAGTGAAAGTTACTTCCGGCGCTCTTGGAAATGCGGGCCCAGGCGGGAATCAGGCTGGACTCGCCAATCCCGTTCGAGAAAAGTCCTGAGTTTTTGAGGCGAAACCGTTCAGAACGGTATGCAGCACCGGCCGCGAGATCCCAACCGTTGCCTATTTTGTAAGAAAGTTCCAGTCCAGCCGGTCCCGCAGGTCCGGGGCGAAAGGGATTTGCCAGACGCAACCGGTCTGTTATGCGCCAATTAACTGCAATAATCGGGAAGGCCGATAGCTCTTCAAGTTGGTCGAATGCTGCAACTCCAAGCCCAAGGCTCAGGTCGGGACTGAAATCTCGCGTCAGGGAAAAAACTCCGCCAAAACCGATAGCGTTTCCCCAACTGGCACCGTCTTCGCAGGAAATCTGCACCGAGGGAGCAACCAAAAGACTCCATTCGGGAGTCAGATCGTAACGTACACTCGCTCCGAACTTCAGGATATGAACCTTGTCCCAAGGTTTTCCTCCGGCGAACGTAACGGGATCCGCGAAGTTGTAGTCAGCATGGTGATAGCCAAAATTGAGTCCGATGCTGAGGGGCTCATCGAGCGGGATTGTACTGTTGATATCGAAGAAGGTGCGAAAGGCGCTCACGTTCCCGT
The DNA here is from genome assembly GCA_003857395.1 of Geobacter sp. The sequence continues at coordinate 10,094 of RPRC01000196.1, read as the reverse complement.
CACTGCCGAGATTTGCTTCGAACTGGTAAAGAGGTGTAGCCACGAGACGTATCGACGATTTCGTATTCCTGGCTGACTTTTCAGCGTATTGCGCACAAGATGGGTCCGCAGAGAACAACTGACAGAGGGTGAGGCAGAAAAGAATCGAAGTTGTGGCAAGGGTACGCAAGGGTAGCCGTTTTTCCATGAATATCTCCTTGAAGTCGGGAAATCGCAACTCTTTTTGGCAGAAGCTTTCCAAGAGCGGCAAAAACGAAATGATCCGGGGCAACTGATTAGTTGCCCACAGATAAATAAAATCACGATGCACAGGTTTTTAATTATACCCAGAAAGAGATTTTTAACAGCCGGTACATTGATTTTATCAGGAGGGAGTCAGGTTCAGAACTTTGGAGGGCTTTGGGGGCAGGCCTGCAAAACTGCAAAACAGGACAAAATGCAGCATTGCAGGCCCAAAGCCCAGATTCGTGGCGGGATTGCTAGATGCAGCCGTTATCCTGCAACTTCTTCAGGGCATCTTTCTCGGCATCAATCAACTGTGACAAAGGCGATATGCAGGCCAATGAACTCCAGCCAGTTGAATTGCAGGTAAAGTTCTTCACAGCTTCTCTAGCCTTCAGATAGTTCTGGTACAACACCGGACAAGGAGGGGTGTTTTTCTTTAACGAAGGAGGCTGGCTTAGCTCTTGAGCAAGAAGTGCCTCAAGTTGGGAACATTCAGCCTTTTTGGCGGTCAAAGCTTCGGACTGACTCTTGCACACATTGCCCTTGCACCAGGCGACATGCTCATCCAGGACCTTGTCAAGACACTGCTGGAGAGAATCAGGACACTTCTGGGCCAGTTGTGCATTTGTGAGCTTGTTGAAAGAGTCCAGCGGGCTTCCTGGAGGCGGGTTGACCGGATCGCTGTTCGTTGTCAGGCATTGAGCAAGGGTATTGGCGAGACTGTTGCTCTGCTGCTGGCACATTTTCACACGTGTTTCAGTGGAGGGCTTGAACTGAACCGCGACAATTTGCCGCATTTTCCTTTCGAGCGTCTGTTTTAGCTGCATTTTAATGGCAGACCGATCAAATGTCTTCTGGGCGCTGACCATCGGTGGGGCGGCAGTTGCAATGGTACAGGCAAGAGCAACCGTGAGGCAACAAACTGCGATGAGGGTAAGCATCTTTGACATCTTCATAATTTCCTCCTTTGAGTGCTCGGAAAATAGTGGAAAATAGGGAAAATAGAAAATAGGAGAAAATAGGAATAGGAATAGGGGCACTTCCCTATTTTCCTCTGGCGTACGGCATTGCATCACTCCGGAATACCTTTTCATTAACCATCATTGGTCTGAATTTTAGTACCGTACGGTGAGGAGATGTGTCAATATTTCTAATCTAATATCTCCATGTTCTGGATTGCCGTCTGACAACCGAAGAATGCTTCTCGTGGGGGTGCCTGAAAGTGGCCTGGTGGTTCCATGTCGGAGATGTTGAGATTCTTTTTGATTCTTCTATGCGGATACCGCGGGAGATTTTGAATAGGCCTGACTGACTGTCCGTGTGTTCAGCGTGCCGCAGTTCCTGGTCTCCTGAAGACGGAAGTGATGGTTTTCACAAATCCTTGCGGCAGGAACGCCGTACAGGTATACTGGCGCCATGATAAATTATTCCGCAACGATTGCCGATCACGGCCGGAGGATGGACAGTTTTCTCCGTGCCATCCTTCCGGCTGCTTCCGTGTCCTATATCCGCCAGATTCTCAAGGGCGGAAGTGTCACCCTCAACGACCTGCCGGCCACTCCAGAAGTTCTCCTACGGCTTTCCGACACGGTCAGCCTCAAAGAGACCTCTCGGATACGGTCGCTTGTGAAGCCCCGGACGAATGGTCCGGATCTCCTCTACGAGGATGATGAGATCGCGGTCTTCAACAAGACTGCCGGACTTTCGGTGCACCGTTCCGCCGAACATGGGATTCACAACCTGGTGGATGCGGGAATTGCCTTTTTCGGCCGCCGGGGAATCGAGCTGAAGCTGTACCCGGTAAACCGCCTCGATCGGGAAACCTCGGGGCTGGTGGTGATGGCGAAAAGTTCCGCAAAGGCCGGAGCCTTTGGCAAGCTTTTCCAGGAAGGGCTGGTGGAGAAGCGCTACCTTACCGTCGTGTCGGGCAAGACGGCGGATTCCGGTGTCATCGATCTGCCCCTGGATGAAAAGGAATCGCGCAGCGAGTTCCGCACCCTCTGTACCCGGAAGGGGGTTTCGATCCTCTCCGTTACCCCGATTACCGGGAGGTCCCACCAGATTCGTCGGCACCTGTCGTCCATCGGTCATCCGGTGATGGGCGATCTGCGCTACGGCGGCAAGAGAATTCGAGAACTGGGCGGTCACGCACTCCATTCCTATCGACTGGCTTTTCCGCATCCCGTTAGCGGAGCTGAGGTGAGCATCTTTTCACCAGTGCCGGAGGAATTCGCCGGCTATCTTTCCCGTATCCTGGACGGAGATATCGTTCCGCTCCTTGATTCCCTCATGGCAGGGTAGCGGTACACGAGAGAATTTCACATGACCACTGCGAAAGAAACAAAGGTACGGTCCCGGCGGTTGCTGTTCTTTTCCCTGGCTGCGATTCTGCTGCTGTTCCTGGGGGTGGGGGGCTTTTTTCTCGAAAAGGCGCTTCACCTGGAAAACTACAAAACCGAGATCCTTCAAGCACTGCAAAGCACCCTGCACCGGCGGGTTATCTACGAAAGCGGGAGCTTTTCCTTCCACCTTACCCCGTCCTTTACTTTCAATAAGATCGTGATCATGGAAAGAGACGGCTCGGCGCCTCTTCTCACCGCTGACAAGCTGACCTTCCGTATTGCCCTGCTGCCCCTGCTTGATAAGCATCTGGTGCTGCGGGGAATCTCGCTGGAAAAACCGTCTGCCGTCCTGACGCGGGATCGCAGCGGTATTTTTAACATCAGCGATCTCCTTGAGGGCACGGGTAAAGCGGTTTCTCTCCAGATCCGCGGCATCCGGGTGAAGGACGGAAAACTCCGGTTTTCCGATCGCGGTACCGGTCCGGGGGAAGTTGTGACGACTCTCGATGCGCTTGATCTTTCCATCCACCGTTTTGCCCGAGGGAAAACCAGCGATTTCAAACTCTCGGCCTCTGTTCTGCAGGGGCGGGAACCCGGCGAGATACGCTTGAACGGCAAGCTGACCCCCGCGGCTGAAGGGAAACCTCTGTTGGAGACAGCCTTTGAAGGTTCCGTGGCGGCCAAAAACCTGGTTGCCGATCATTTCTGGGACTACTATGCCCGTTACGTCCCCTTCCGCAAGATACTCGGGCGGCTGGAGATGGATTCGACCTTCAAGGGGAAACTGACGGAATTTACTTCCAAGGGATCGATGGAGATCCGAGGCCTGCGTTTCGATTATCCGCAGATCTTCCACGCAGTCCTGACGCCGAAAGATCTCTCCTTCAAATATGCCATGGATCTCTCGCCACGCGATATCAAGGTAACCTCTCTGAACCTGAACATGGATGCGCTGAACGTGAAGGGGAGCTGTCTGCTGAAGGACATCGGCAGCGGCGATATCTTCATTGAAGCCCGGGCGAAGACCTCCTTCTTCCGTCTGGAGGATTTTGCCGGGTACATTCCCTATGGGATCATTGCCGACGATGCCTCCCACTATATCGAAGATCACATCAAGGGCGGCACCTATCAGCTCGAGAAGGGGAGCCTGATCGGGCGGGTCAGCCAGATCGCCCATATGGAAAAGGGCACTAATTACAACGTCCTTGCGATCCGCGGAACCGTGGACAAGGGGCTGGTCAGCTATGGGCCGGAGGTGCCGACCTTCAACGGTATCAAGGGGCAGCTGGAGATGCGCGGCAAAGATTTTATTCTCAGCGGCATGCAGGGTAATTTCGGCGGTTCTCCCTTCACTCTCGAAGGCCGGATAACCGACTATCCCCTGATGCAGCCCTGCGGCTATCCCTTTACCATGACCATGAAACCCCGCCCCGCCGAGGTGTTCTGGCTGCTGGGGCAGGAAAAAAGGAAATACTCCGGCTTCAGCGGAGATTCAACCCTTTCTCTGCAGGGAAGCGGGCCCACTTCCGGATACGCACTTACCGGCAGTTGGGACCTCTCCAGTGCCGCCTACTACTATCGTGATTTCGTGGTGAAAGAGGCGGGCCTTGCCAACCACCTCTTTTTTCAGTCGATCCTCAGTGATCAAGGGGCCAGGATCCCGATATTCCGCATTGACATGATGCCGCTGATGGTAAGCGGTTCCGCTGAGTATCAGTCGGAAAAAGAACGTCCGCTGTCTTTTACCGTCAGGTCCAATAACTTTCCGATCCAAGGTGTTGCCGCACGATTTCCCCGCCTCGCGAAGTATAAGCCTGCCGGCAAGGTCCACTTGTCCCTGCATGGAACCGGGGGCGGAGAGAGGGGCGGCGGGCCGCTTCTCGGCGGAGAGATTGCCCTTGCCGGTGCTTCCTTTAAACCGGTCGAATCCATGAAGTCACTGACAAATATCAACGGCACCTTGGGGTTCAGCGGAGAGTCCCTGAAGACATCGAATCTTACCGCCCGCCTGGGCAGTTCCACGTTTACCGGCAGCGGGGCCCTGACGGGGTTTGCCGCGCCGAATGTCAGGTTTGATTTTTCCTCTCCTTCGGTTGATCTCGCCGACCTGGGACTGCGTTCGCCGGTAGAGAAAGTTGCCGTTGAACAGCTCAGGGGCTCCCTTTCCCTCCAGGATGACAGCTTGTCCATCACGTCCTTATCGGGCAAGATCAACAGGTCTGTGATCCGGGCGAGTGGTACGGTGAGGGATCTGCGGAATCCAAAGGTCGACCTGGATCTTGACGCGGAGTATCTGGATATGGCGGATGTGGGTCTGCTGGCAGGGCTTGAGCGGGACACCCGTGTGAAAGGTGGTGCCGGAAGAAGCTCCTTCCGCGCTTCCGTAAACGCTGAGGCTGGCAGGTTTGATCAGGTGGAATTCAAGAACCTGAAGTCGGATGTCCATCTTGCGCAGAAAATTCTCTATATTGAGGGAGCCAGGTGCAGTGTGCTGGGAGGCCAGTTTACCGGAAGCGGCAGAGTTGATTTCGGGGCAACGGGTGGTCCCCGCTATCAGACGTCTTTGCAGCTGAAAAACATCGCGGCAGCCCAGCTTCTCCAGGTTTTCGGTACAAACCGCGAGTTGACCGGTACCATGTCCATAGAAGGGGATCTCATTGCCAAGGGGGATACCCTCGATGAGGTCAAGGCTTCCTCGCTGGGTAACTTGCGGCTCCATTGCGAAAAGGGAACCCTGCGGAAATTTTCGCTTCTTTCGAAACTGTTTTCCCTTCTCAACGTGTCCCAGCTTTTCACCTTCAAGCTTCCGGACATGGTTTCCGACGGCATGCCGTACGACGAGATCAACGCCAGCTTTTCCCTTCGGGACGGGCTGGTAACCACGAACGACCTGTTTATCGACAGCAATGCCATGAACATTACGATTGTCGGCGAGTTCGACCTGGTAAAAGAGCGGATGAAGGCAACGGTGGGAGTGAAGCCGCTCCAGACCATTGACAAGGTGGTCAGCCACCTTCCCTTCGTGGGCTGGGTTCTGACCGGAAAAAACAAGAGTCTGATCACTACTTATTTCCAGGCAACGGGCAGTCTCGACAATCCCGAGGTCAAGAGTATTGCCGCCCAATCCATGGCCAAAGGTGTTTTCAATATCTTCAAACGCCTCTTCAGCCTGCCGGCGAAACTGGTGACAGATACCGGCGAGGTTTTTATTAATCAGTAGAAATGCAGGCTCCTAGATCCTCTGCAGGAGGGGCCTGCCCACGGGAATCTCTGTCGTATGTGTCGGCCGGCGCTGGCGGCCGCTTACGGCGTGCCGTTTTTTGGCCGGTGCGCGCTTGGTGGCGGTTTCCATGCAAGAGACCCGCCAGGTTTTGGTGCTGTCCAGAATCGCGAGGTATCCACAGTAGACGACCAGGCCTGCGCTGAAGATGACTAATGGTTCCATTGGAATCCTCCTTGTGTATCGATGAAATAAGGCTGCTGTCGTTGACTTTTTGCCGAATCCACCTCCGGCCTTCAGTCTTCAGCCGGGGTTCTATGATCGGTACGAAAAGGATAGCGCAATCATGTGACATAATAAGTCATAAACGGAGCGTTCCATGTCTCTCCCCACCTTTGCGGTGAGCGAAGCAAAAAACAGGTGGCTTCAGGAGCGGATGTTGGCACTCGAAGTTCGCGAAGAGGACATCGCCGAGAGCTTCATCCGCTCTTCGGGCAAGGGGGGGCAGCATGTGAACAAGACCTCCAGCTGCGTCTATCTGCGTCATCTTCCCACCGGGCTCGAGGTGAAGTGCGGTACGGACCGGAGTCAGTCGGTGAATCGCTTTCTTGCCCGTCGGGAGCTCCTGGAAAAAATTGCCCACCTCCGCGGTGAGGCGACTCCTCGCGATAAGGAGATGGCTGCTGTGGCAAAGAGAAAGGCAAAGAAAAGAAAGAGGGCAAAGCTGAAATACGGAACAGGAGATGAAAAAGAGTGATGATTCGGAAAGAGATGGTTCGCACGCTGGAGTTCGACAGGATTTTGCAGGAAATTTCCCGCTATTGCCACAGTGGCGCTTCGCGGGATGCCGTACTCGATATTTTGCCCCTTGCGGAGGAGGTAGCGATAGCCCGGCGATTCGGCATGGTGGAGGAGATTCGCACTCTCAGCTCCCAAGGCATCGCCCTTCGCATCTCTTCCTTTAAAGACATTCGTCCGACCTTGGAAAAACTGCGGCCCGAGAGGTCGGTTCTTGCCCCCTTGGAGCTGGTTGCCTTTATACCGCTGCTGCGCACCCTGGCCGACATTGCCACCCAGTTGGCATATCGCACCGATATCCCTCTTCTTCGGCAGCTGGCTGGCCCCATCAGCGGTTTCCCCGACATTCTCGATCCCCTCGTGCGATCGCTCGATTCCGAGGGGAATATCCTCGATACCGCCTCGCGGCTGCTGTTCGATGTGCGGACCCGGAAACGTTCTCTGACCGCGCGCATCCGCAAACGGCTGGAAGAGATCGTCCGGGAGCGCGATATTACCGTTTTTCTCCAGGATGATTTTGTCACCCAGCGCGGAGGGCGCTGGGTTATTCCGGTGCGGATGGATGCCAAGGGTCAGGTTCCGGGTGTGGTGCACGATGTCTCCAACTCCGGCGAAACCGCCTTCATGGAGCCCCTGGAGATTATCGGGCTGGCCAATGAGCTGGAAAACCTGACCGCGGAAGAGAAGGTGGAGGAGATCCGCATCCTGCGGGAGATCTGCAGCTGGATCCGGGAGGATTCGGACCAGATCGAAGAGCAACTGGCGATCCTCATCCAGCTTGATCTGCTGAACAGCATTGCCTCTTTTGCCAATTCCATCGAAGCCGAAGTGCCCCGGATCGGCGCCGGTTTGCCACTGCGGCTGCAGCAGGCCCGCCATCCGATCCTGCTGCTCCTCCAGCGGGAGGGCAGCCTCTCCAAAACCGTGCCCCTCGACCTGTCACTGGGTGATGAAGACTCGGTCATGGTGATTACCGGGCCGAATGCCGGGGGCAAGACCATAGCCCTGAAGACCACGGGCTTGCTGTTCCTTATGGCCCTTTCCGGCATTCCGGTGCCGGCGGATGGCTCCTCTTCCTTTCCCTTCATCACCAGCCTCTTGGTCGATATCGGTGACGAACAATCCATTCAGAGCAGCCTTTCGACCTTTTCCGCGCACGTGGCGAATATTTCCGCCATCCTTGCCCAGGCCGGGAAGCAATCGGTGATCCTCCTGGACGAATTGGGAACCGGCACGGAACCGGTCCAGGGTGCGGCCCTGGCCTGTGCCGTGCTTCAGGATCTGCAGGAGAAGGGCGCCCTGGTGCTGGCTACCACCCACCTGACCGACATCGTTGGTTTTGTCCACCGCCGCGAGGGGATGGTCAATGCTTCGATGGAATTCGACCGGAAAACCTTTACTCCTCTCTACCGCCTGAAAAGGGGTGAACCGGGCCAATCCCACGCCCTGGAGATCGCGCGAAAGTATGGCCTTCCGGGCAGCGTGATCGAGCGGGCTCAGGGAATGATCGGCAGGATGGAATCAGAGTTTCATGCGCTGCTGGATGATCTGAAGGCGCAGCGGGGGAAATATGAGGAGACGCTCTCTGACATGGAGCGCCGGGTGCGGGAGGTTGCCGAGCAGGAGGCCTTGCTGGAAGCCCGGCGGGCAGGCTGGGATCGGGAGCGGCGCGAGTCCCTCGAGAAGGCGTATCAGAATTCGAAGGATATTGTGGCCGGGGTGAAGCGAGAGTTGAATGCCATTCTGGAGGAGGCCAAGCGGGAGCGGAGCCGGACCTCCATGAAAAAATTGGTCGCTATTGAAGAGCAGGTTGAAAAGAAGCTGCGAGAGTTTGATCCGGCGTCCGGCCTCACCATTGACCAGGTGCGCGAAGGGGATGTGGTTTTTGTCCGCAGCATTGGTTTTGATGCCGTGGTACAAAAGGTTGATGTGAAAACCGCCCGCATTCGTGTGCAGGCGGCTGGTAAAGAGCTTGAAGTTCCGGTCGCTGACCTCGGCAAGCGGACCGGTGCCGCGCTCCAGGTTGCGAAGAAATCACGCCGCAAGGCTGCCGAAGGAAAAGAAGCCGAAAGGGAAGAGACGCCCCTGCAACTCCACCTTATCGGACTGCGGGTGGAGGATGCCCTCACGAAGCTGGAGCCGTTCCTCAACCACGCCTCTCTGGACGGTATCGGCGAGGTGCGTATTGTCCACGGCAAGGGAACCGGTGCCCTGATGCGGGGTGTCAGAGAATATCTGGAGGGACATCCCCTGGTGGCGTCGTTCCGGGACGGAGAGCCGTTTGAAGGGGGTGCTGGAGCAACCGTCGTGAAAATAAAATGAGTCTGAACTTGGAAAACATGCAATGATTTTCAAGATTTCAGAATTTATCCGTGTTCATTGCTGAACATCCGTGGCAAATAAGTTTTGTTTACCTGAGTAGCGTCAATCTTCCGCCAGCTCCCAAAACTATCATTCCCGAAGCGGTTTTGGTCGGGAATCCAGCTTCTAACCGACTGAAATCATGGATCCCCGATAGAGACATTCGGGGATGACGATCTTCTTAGCGGAAGAATAGCACTAATCAGGTTTGTTTATGATTTTTCGGGGGTTTCGATGAAAGGTTCCAAGTGTCAGGTGTCAGGAGAATGAAAATATCACTTATCGTCGCCATGGCGGAAAACCGGGTTATCGGCAGGGGGGGAGGGATCCCCTGGGATCTGCCCGATGATCGAAGGCGTTTTCGGGAGCTTACCTGGGGACATGCGGTTGTCATGGGACGAAAGACCTTCGAGACTCTTGATGGCCCTCTTCCGGGACGGGAGAACATTGTCCTGACCAGGGATAGTGAGTACCGGGCAGAAGGATGCCGGGTGGTCCATGACCGGGATGAGGTGCTGTTTGTGGCGTCTGATGCGGACGAGCTTTTCGTTTGCGGTGGTGAAGAGGTGTACCGGGAGTTCCTGCCCCTGGCGGACCAGATCTATCTCACGATTCTCCATCGGCAGCTGGAAGGTGACGTGCTGTTTCCGGAGATTCCGGGCGATTTTGTCATAGTAAGGCAGGAAACGGTAGCGGAGCCGCTCCCCCACAGTTTTTTCGTCTACGAGAAGGTACGGTAGGGGCGCTGCTTGCCGCGCCCTGATCCCGGAATTTCACCAGTAGTGTCCCCCTATTTAAAGGTTTCCTTCAGTGATTCCTTTGCTTCTCCGGCCGTGTCTTTAATATCGCGGCCCATCTCGCAAAAACCCTCTTTCATGGCCGGCCCGATCTTTTTGAAATCTTCCTTTATGGCAGGACCGGCCTTGCTGAAGTCTTCCTTGATGCTTTCTCCGGCCTTTTTAAAATCATTTCCTGTTTCGTGAAAGGTCGAGCAACCGGCCATCATTTCCATTGCCAGAAAAAGGCTGCCGAGTTTCCAGATCCTCATCATATGCATACCTCCTGCAAAGAACCGCGCGGTGCTCGATGACGCACAGACTCGAACGTGCTTTACGCGCTATGCTCGCGGGTGGCGTGAAATTCCAATT
>RPRC01000195.1 GCA_003857395.1 Geobacter sp. | reverse complement strand
TCTGTGCAGGGACGTAGGCATGGGTAAGTCGCCCATGCAGTGATAGAGATTCAGGATATAGTTTTTTGCCGATCTGTAGCCGTAGGCTCTCGGGATGGATCACCTGATTACAAGGACATACTTCTCTTTCTCAAGAAGTTGAAAAACGAAGGAGAGGAATCATGAAAATGAGAAAATTGGTGCAATCATGGTACTTCTGTTGCGTAGCAGTTCTGCTTCTCGGATGTGCGACTCAAAGTGCATTCCAAGAAAAAAGCTCGGCTATCGCCCTACCCGAACTCACACAAAGAGGGACGATAGTATTCAACGGTGAATACGAATTTACGCCACCTCCTGCACCATGGGAAATGCTCACAGGAACCAAGACTACGCACTATGTTTTTGCATTTTACCGGAAAGACAATGAAAAGGGTCACGTGGCATCAACTTTTTTTGCCTATGATGAAGAACCGTTCGGCTTTTCGAGAAACCTCGATGAACGGGCACAAGAGTGTCTCAAACGCTACTTCTCGGCGTCAATGCTTCAGGTAACCATTCTGGACCAAAAAAAGGTGAATATTCTTGGCGGGGACGGACTTGCTGTGACGTTTGAAGGTAAGGACGAAATTAAAAAAATAAAGGTGAGATCAAAACTGATTTTCGGCCATCGAGGGGAACGGGTAGTGGCGTTTTTTATAAACCAGTGGAGGTCGTTTGACGGCAGCTACAATAGCAATGCTTTTGATATTTTTGACAGATTCGCAAACAATTTTTCCTATCTCAGGAAATCATTCTATGAGACGCTTTAGGAGACTGTCGGACTTAGGATAAATCTGCTCCCTAATTGTCAGGCAGTCTCGCCAGAAAAACCACATGGCGCAGCCCTCCACGGCCGGGGCGTTTGGAGGTTACCGTAAATCCGGCGGCCCGCAACCGCTGCACATACCCTTCGTCGTAATTCTCGCCCCACACCGCCAGCACCCCGCCCGGGGTCAACGAAGCCCGCATGGATTCGATGGCCCGACTGCCATAGAAAGGATCTTTGATCCTGTCAGTGTGGGCACCGGGACCCCGGTACAGATCCAGCACGATGGCATCAAAACAGCCAATGCCGCCACTTCTGGCCGCGCTCCGGATCAGGGTGCTTACGTCACAGATTTCCAGAGTCACCCGGGGATCCGTAACGGCACTCTCCGTAAGCGGCGCCAGCGGCCCCCGACACCACTCAGGCACCACCGGGTTCAGTTCGGCCACCACCACCTGCGCATCAGCACCAAGGGTGTCCAGCGCGCCGCGCAGAGTACAGCCCATCCCCAATCCCCCCACTAACACCCGGGCTCGGGATCGCCCTTTCAGGTGACTACAACCTTGCTGCCCCAGAACCACCTCCGACCTGTTGGCAAGGCTGTTCATCAAAACCTGGTTGCCGATCAGAATCAGGAAATCCCGCTCCCCACGCTGACGAAGTTCGAGTGTACCATCAACGGTAGAAACGCTTTCAATAACCTTCCAGGGCTGTGCCATGGGACCTGCCTTTCTCTATTTAGGGAACGATAATCCTTGTCCGCACCAGTTTTTCCCGGACATTACTGGTTGGCTGAAGGACATCTATCCCTTCAGCCAACCCCCGCCAGAGCCGCCTTGGGGGAAAAATCTCCAGATATATAGACATGATATCTGGAGATTTTTCCATCTTACTTCTTTTCTTCTTTTTTGATCTTTTTTTCGGCCTTTTTCTCTTTTGGAGTTTTTGCTGGTTCCTTTTTAGTGGCTTTCTTGCTGTCCTGGCCTTTGCTCATACTGTATCTCCTTATTTTTACGATTTTACTGCGAGCCATTCCTGATAAACAGTCTACATCATACCACTTTTATGCACTGAGAAGAGACGTAACAATCCAAAATTACCCAGTGCGTTCCTAGGCCGAAAATTGGACTCACGTCTTATAATACGTGAGCTGCCGTGAGAAGGGGGCAACGTGTCTGACCAAAGCCGTGGATAGTACCATCAACCCCCGTGTTTCACAATTGTCGTGACGGAATTCCTGTTTGTACCGAACATTCTCCAGCAGATGCAGAGTCCTCTCGTCGGGTTCTCCATGGAAATACTTCCTGAGGACACGGATGAAGACAGAGTGAGGGTCTTCCGTAATTGACGCAAACAGGGGCATCGAAGGCTTGCGCTTCAGGTCGTCAGGATAGCCGAATATTGCCGAAACTGACAGGCCCTCGATGGCAACAGCCGTTGGACTATGCCCCAAACCATCGATCTGAGGAAAAATAACCCACATCCAGTGAGAGCGATTCTGACCACTTCGCGACTCCGCTGGAACGATATCATAGATCCTTTCCTGAGCTGTTATAAAACGATGCAAGTTGAAAGGGTCTTCACGAACGCTGGGATCGTAAATTTTTGTCGTACTCGACTGCTTTCTTAGCTGCTGTCCATTGAGAGTATCCTAATCAGGGCAGTTGTTACCCCGTAGCCGTCACAGTCACAGGGATACATCATTTAATCAGGTAAAAAGAAGGAAAGTATTTGATGTAATGACTCTATGTGACATGATACCTTCCAAAAGTCGACCTGCAACTTTCACTTTTTGGACCAATATATATTCAAGTTGAAACCGCAACGGTACGATAGAAAAGAAAGACCCTGGCATTGAGACTCGCACAGTACTGTTTCGAGAGGAATGACTGCACCCTCGGGATCCGTGACAGGTTCGTTGCTCTCTTGGGAAATGTAGAAAGAAATTTCATCCATACAATACACGCAAAGGAGCTTTCGAAGATGATCAAAATACCCATTTCCTGTCCCTCCTGCGGCTTTTCTCGCCAGATTCCTTGTGACAAGGTGCCTCAGGGCCCACGGCGGGTAACCTGCCCGAAATGTAACGAATCTTTTATTTATACCAAGCCGGAGGTGACGTCAGCCCCGGAAAGTCAGGGGGACATCCCGGTTGCACCGGAGACAGTCGCAACGCCGCAAGTCAGTCAGGCTGCCGCAGCAAAACCAGACAACAGTTCACCCCCGCCGTCTGGTCCGCCACCACGACCTGTGGCTCAGGGATTGACCGATATCGGCGAGCTTTTTCAGGAAAGCTGGGCTCTCTTCAAACGCCGATTTTTTATCCTCATAGGACTCTGCCTGCTCGGCATTGTTGCGCTTATCGCCCCGCTGTTACTTTCAGCAGGACTGGTTTCCATGACTACTTCGGGGGGAGTTACCTTTGTTACTATTATCACGGTCGGCATTCTGGTGGGAATACTCTGCGGCATCTGGTGCTTCGGCGGGTTCCTCTGCGCGGTGGTTGATGAGGGTTTACACCTGAAAGGGGCATTGGAAAAGGGCAAGGGAATGATCCTGCCGCTTGTCTGGATATCCCTTCTAAGCGGCTTTATTATTTGTGGCGGCTATATGCTCCTTATCATCCCGGGCATCATCTTCTCGGTCTGGTTCGTCTTTGCCCAGTTCGTGTTTGTTGAGGATGACGTGCGCGGGATGAGTGCTCTCCTCAAGAGCAAAGAATACCTGCGGGGTCAGTGGTTCAGCGTTGCCCTCCGCCTGCTCCTGGTCTGGGCAGTCTCGGGTATTCTCAGTGTAATTCCCTTGGTCGGCCCATTCCTTTCATTCGCCTTTTTCCCTTACGTCATCATCTTCCACTACCTGATCTTCAGAGACCTTCGGCAGCTCAAGGGCGATGTCCCGTTTGCATGCGGCACCGGTAACAAGCTCCTGTGGCCGGGTGTGGCCCTGATCGGCCTGGTGATTGTACCGGCAATCCTGATTTCAATTGCCGGTTTCTCCTTGTTCGGGGCGCTTTCGCACCTGGCACCAATCGCGAAAGGGAAAGTGTTTCAAGGAGGACAAACTCTTCAGGTTGACCCGCAGCAGGAAGATCAACTGGTCCCTGGCGCCCCAGCCATGCCGGCAGAGGGTGATTCAACAGAAGCAGGTTCAGCTTCGTCAGGCGAAACCCCGAACATGTTTTCCCCTGAGGATGAATACCCGAACATTTCCGTCTTCATCTATGCCGTCAACTATACCGGCGAGATCCTCGCTAACGGTACTGTCATTCAGAACTTGGAGGGTGAACCCGATATGCAGTACAATTACAACCTCAACGGCAAGAGCTTCCGCTATGGTCAGAACCAGATCGAGGTGAAATTTGCCGAACTCCCGAACCCTCCTTCATCCATGCTCGAAATCCATATGAGGGTCTCCTGCTACCGCCCGAATGGCGAAAAGATAATCTTTGGCGAGTGGCGTTTACACGACAAGGGGGCCGGGACAAAGACTTTTGATTTTGATATTCCGAAGTAAAGATAACGCCCCGCCTGCGTTTGGGCCGGCGGGGCGTTTAAAAATAAGGATCCGTTGAAATCATTCGGCAAATGCAACCACTGGCTCAGCAAAGATTGAATTCTAACCAATCATACTTCTTGCGGCCAAGGGCTATTATTTGCTTCGACTACCCCGGCGACCAGTCTTTGGCGCAGGCCGCTCGAGCAATTCCTTTTTTCGCCGGGATACCATAGTTTTTCCCGTAACCTGGACCTGAGCCAGAGCGGCATCAAGGGTTGGCTTTTCCTCTCTTTTCCTGGTTTTGGACGGTCCCTTAGACTTTCTGCTTTCTTTCGGTTTACCAATCCGGCTGGCTGCATACTGAGGAAATTCAGGGAGAATCTGGCGCGGGATGGTATTCTTCAACAGCTTCTCGATCGCCTGCAGCAGCGATTGCTCTTCCGGGCTTACCAGCGAGAGCGCAATCCCGTCCTCTCCGGCCCGGCCGGTGCGACCGATCCGATGGACATAGTCTTCCGGAACCTGGGGCAAGTCATAATTCACCACATGCGGGAGGCGCTCGATATCAAGCCCGCGTGCCGCCACATCGGTCGCCACCAGAACGCAAAACTCACCGCGCTTGAACTCCGCCAGGGTACGCGTCCGGAGTGACTGGCTCTTGTTGCTGTGGATTGCGGCAGCTTTGATCCCGTCGAAAAGCAATTCTTCTGTCAGTTTGTCCGCTCCATAACGAGTGCGGGCAAAAACAAGCACCTGGCTCCAACTCCCCTTACGGATCATGAGCGAGAGCATTTCCCGTTTGCGACTCTTTTCCACCTGATAGACCGCCTGGGTCACTGCATCAGCGGCGACATTGCGGCGCGCCACCTCGACCCGCCGTGGGTGATTGAGCAACTCGTCTGCGAGCTGTTTGATGCTCTGCGAATAGGTTGCCGAAAAGAGCAGTGTCTGGCGCTTGGCCGGCAAGTACTCCGCCACCCGGTGGATATCGTCGATAAAGCCCAGATCGAGCATGCGGTCAGCCTCGTCCAACACGAGAAATTTGATCCGGGAAAGATCTATGCTGCCCCGTTCCGCGTGATCAAGCAGCCGACCAGGTGTAGCAACAACTATATCAACACCACGGTGCAGCCGCTCGATCTGCGCCTGGATATTCACTCCGCCGTAGATCATCGTTGAACGCAGCGACAGACGCCGGGCATAATTATTCATCTGCTCACTCACCTGGGCCGCTAATTCACGGGTCGGAACCAAAACCAGCGCGCGTGGCTTTCTCCGTTTCTCCGGTGGAATATTTTCACCTAGTCGCTGCACGATCGGCAGGGCGAAAGCCGCGGTCTTGCCGGTACCGGTCTGTGCTCCGGCAAGCAAGTCACAGCCCTCAAAGATCACCGGGATCGCCTCGGTCTGAATAGGGGTCGGGGCAGTATACCCCCGGGCGGCAATCGCACTCAGCAGTTCGGCGCGCAGGCCAAGAGATTCAAAAGACATTGATCGGACTCCTTCTATGGATGCATCAGAAGTGGTGGTTTATTTTGAAAAATAAAAACCACAGGAGTGCCCTGTGGTTTTTGTGTACTAATTGTATACCACGCTGGCAGCTGCGGCGACAATGTCTTTCTTGCGAGGCCTCCCTTTGCAAGCTGAGAGTTCTGTAAAGCGGGTAACCTCACGGCAGTCATCTTTTCATCAAAAGCTCGCAAACCCAGGAATCCTGGCTCAGTCCTTTTTCCCCAAATGCTTCAACGCTCCATCCGCAGCAACCTTGTGGATTACACTTTTTACAAACATGTCGATGTCGCTATCTACGGCGTAGTTCGCGGGAGCGATAAAGTTAACTCTGCCATCCTGTACCAGCTTTTCTGCTTTGCCCTTGGCGCCCTTGGTGCTTGGTTTATAGACTGCAATGGAATGCCCTCCTTGCTCTTTTACCAGCCGAAAACAGGGAATATCGGTTTCACCGTCACCGATAAAAACCATGTTATCAAAGGGCACGGGGCGGTCTTTGTTCTGCACAAAATCATTAATGCGACTGTTGTCGTACACATTCAGAACACCTTTGTTAATTCTGAAAAGGAACTGGGTTTTGGTCGTGTAGTTCACGGCCAACGCCGGCCATTTGGCCACGCCGTTATGATCGTAGACGAATGACGAAGCGTAGATGAATGAAAACTTCTTCGCCAGGGGAGTGCCGTCGATCATCTCGCGAATGCCTGAAGAGATTATGTAATGCTCAACTTTAAGTCCCCTTTCTTTGCCATAGCCGGTGATGCGGTCAAACCAGCTCTCCACCCCTTCGAACAAGCTCACGGACCGCCCGAAATCCACAAAATCTTTTTTCCGAACCGGGACATGAGCAGCAGCAGCCTTGTCAAGCATATGCATCATGTACATAAGGATGCTGTCTGCGTCATGCTTTTTTGCAAGTTCGCCAACCTCTTGCCAGAAGGCCTTTTTGGTCATCCCGATCGCCGGCACGAAATCGTATTCCTGCATATTGCCGGACGCCAGGGTGCCGTCAAAATCATAGGCAATTGCAAAAGGAATCAGCTTTTTTGCCATTACTCAGTCTCCTTCATCATTATCATGAAGACACAGCATGAATAAGCCACATGTCAGGATAATCTTTTAGTGACGACGTTTGACACTCACGAAATATAAAAGTCTTAAAATTCAACCGGGCAAAGAGAAGCCCCCAAAACTAAAGGGTCTCGGCAAAAAGTTACAAAGTTTTAGTACGATACGACAACCAGTTATTACCAGAACCAATTACATGACGCTATCTATTTTTTCCGTTGGAAGATTCGAGTAGATTGATGACCACCTTCTTTGGAGCCCCTGACAAAATCACTAAAAAAAGATTCCGGTCTCCAAATCCAAATATACATCTCTCAGCGATTGACAAACATTGCGCAATATCATATTAAAATATATACTTCCTTCTTCACCAGTATCCGAAAATGTGCGGGACTGTATTCCTTATTTTGAGGACATAAAATGAATCATAGAAATAATTTGAGGAAAATCCGGGAAGATCGAATGATAAGCAAAATGGAATTGGCCCGTCAAGCTGGAGTGTCGGCAGCAACCATTGAACGAATTGAGCAAGGTGAAGCCTGCCGCATGGAAACCAAGCGAAAGATCATTTTTGCGCTTGGTTATACTCTGACTGATAAACACGAGGTTTTCCCGGATTGATCCTCAGACTGGTACTGTACCGGTTGAAATGTGCATAAAGTTTCCAAGCGAGAGCCGTCATGCCCTACATTCTACAGGAAAAACGCAAAGTACTTGACCCAGCCATCCGGCAACTGGCTGACTCGTTTAACATGCTGCAAGACGAAGGCAATTTCGCCGGAAACCTCAATTACACCATCACAAAACTGCTTTTCACCCTTTTCCCTGAAGCGAACTACCAGCGGTACAATGATATGATCGGTGCTCTGGAATGCTGCAAATTGGAATTGTACAGGAAGAAAGTCAGCCCCTACGAAGACCTGAAAGAACAGGAAAACGGAGCCGTGTGAAGGACGGTCTCTGCAGTCTGAACTGTCGAAGCCAGCAACTGGCGTGACAACCTTTTATTGAAACCCAATTACTTGGGTATCTCAGTTCAGGAGAGGAAGTACCCCAAAGCTTTCCCTGCTTCAATCCCACCGTAATTTTACTACCCCCTGGACCTCAATTACTATTAAGTCGAGATAAAATATCAGCAGCAAGGATATTCAAACAGATCGCCTTGAGAGGAAACCGTCAACCGTCCCGATTAAGCCACGAGTTCATGCCCTGTCGGGCACCCTTTCGGCCGACCAGAGATACTAAATAATCCCCGTCATGGCTGAAATTTTCAGAAACGATGTTAGGATTAATACCATCAGATCACAAACACTCAAAAAGGAGAAAATTATGGGCACTCATTTCATTACAGACGACTGCATTGCCTGCGGTGCCTGCGAATCGGTATGTCCGGTGACTGCCATCGAAGCGGAAGACCCTATCTTTGTAATCGATCTGGACACATGTATTGATTGTGGTGCATGTGACGAGGTCTGTCCGGTCGATGCGATCAAGTGGGAAGAGACTGCCGCCTGATTTCTCACGAGGGCCTCGTTGATCAGTAACCACTCTGGGAAAATACGTTCAATTACCGGGCACATTAAAGTGAAAGGCCCGCAGTGTCAGCGGGCCTCATTTTTTATCAAATCACTTTTCACCCAGTTCATGGGTCTCAGGCGGCATTTTCAGCAGCCTGCATATTCTGCAAATTATTATTTATCCAGTATGATTCCTGGTACAAAGAAAACTGCCTGGCGGAGTGTCCTCGGTCATGCGGTCCTCCTTTATTTGAAGCCTGACTGATTGAAACTTCTCCCAATACAATGTTGCTCCTTATAGAGGTTTTTACTTCAGGTGGCGCCACCTGTTAAGAGTATATCCTTTCTGTTGCAGAAATACAGTCTGTTACTATTTTTTTTGTCGGCGTATACTATAAAATTTGTCGATTGGCTCAAGAGAATTTCACCTGTCCGGGCCACCACATCGTAATGGAATAAACAGATATTCCAAGCCGTTTACCTTGATTTCGTAGACGATTCGCAGCATCATGCCCAGCCTGTCTTCCGGAAATCCTTTATTGGCAAACCAGACTACATAGCGTTCCGGCAGATCAATCAGCAACCGGCCCTGGTACTTGCCGAACGGCATCCTCATTTCCGCCAGCGCCAGCAACTCTTTGGGATCGCCTGGCTCCACACTACAAGGTTGCAGCAAATCCTCATACATCACGAACGACCCCCGGCTTATGCTTCCCAACAATAAACCATGCAAATACATAAATCCGGTTACTTTTCGAACGCAAAGATATCATGTGTCCAGCGGAGAATCCCGGGTCTAATACTTGAATGAGCAGCGGTTAGCTTCATGAAAAACCACAAAATTACCCGACATGAAAGAGAAGATGTCAAAACACCGAACTAACGAGTAGGACGTTTACGGTTGAGCACCCGTGAAATTTCCAATGCAAGCTCTTGGAGGCTATAAGGTTTAGCCACGCTGCCATTGAAGAGCAGAGTATCCTTTTCGGCAATTCCCAGATCAACGGAGTATCCACTGGAAATAACAAGTACGGCATCAGGGTCGATGCTGCAGATACGTTCCGCTGCCTCCTTCCCTCCCATTCCGCCGGGAACGGTCATGTCCAGAATCACAGCGGCAAACGCCTCACCCCGCTCTTTGGATTCGCAGTAAAGTTTCACTGCTTCGCTACCTTCGGCACAGGTTACCACCGTATACCCAAGTTCTTCCAGCATGGCGGAAGCCAGGGACCGTATTGTTGCAATATCATCCATCACCAATATTGATTTCCCGGGCATCGCCTTCGACAACTGCCCGGGCACACTAGTCGATTTACCAAGCATTTCATCAGCAGCGGAAATATGGATATCGAACGTTGCTCCGCTGCCCGGAAGGGATACGACCTGAATGTTGCCCCCATGACGCTTGATAATAGAATAGGCTGAGGTAAGCCCAAGGCCCGAACCGGTTGGTTTGGTGGTGAAGTAGGGATCAAAAATCTGCGAAAGGATGTCTGAAGGAATTCCGCAGCCCTGGTCAGAAACTGTGACTTTCACATAACGGCCACACGGAAGATCCTGCCCATCGTCAGTCTCGACTGTCTTATTTGCTGCACTGACGGTGACATTTCCACCAGTCGGCATGGCCTGAATTGCATTAATAATCAGGTTGCTGAACGCTTGGTGAAGCTGACCTGCGTCGGCGTGCACATGCCACAAGTCCTTTGCCATCTGGAAAAAACTTGTGCAGTTTGATCCACGGACTGAAAACGAAACGACCTCGCGTATCAGCTTCTCCGTGTCAACAGTCTCCTTTATCGGTTGGCCTCCACGGGAAAAAGTCAGAAGCTGCCGGGTAAGGTCTTTCGCCTTGGACATGGCATTTTCACATGCCGCAAGGCGCTTGGAAGCTTCGTGTTTTTCTCCGACAAGCAACCGGGCAAGGGAGATATTGCCGAAAATGGCGGTGAGGATATTATTAAAATCGTGGGCAATGCCACCGGCGAGAACGCCAAGAGATTCAAGACGCTGCCCTTTTTCCCTTTCTTCCTGGTGTTTTATTCTCTCGGTCAAGTCAGCGACAAGGAGCGCAATAAGTCCCGCAGAGGGTTTATAAACACGCACTTCGAAATAGCGATCATCCCTGCTCAAATAGTATTCAAGTGTAGCCGGTTTCCCTGTCAGTGCGACATTTGCCAGGTTCTTGTGCCAGCAGTTATCGGGTTGTGAAAAGACTTCAGGTAGCGACTTGCCTACCAGTAGGTTTCGATTCATCGCAAAGAGTCTTTCAAATGCCGAATTTACCTCTACGATGTAGTAATCTATCGGTTTTCCCTCAGCGTCGTGAATGATTTCAAGGAGGGAGAAACCTTCCTGCATTGATGAAAAGAGACTTTTGTAATGAGCTCTGCTCTCCAGCAAGGCCGCTTCGGCAAGTTTTCGTTTCGTGATGTCGCGGGTTATTCCGAGAAGAGCGATGATCTCATTCTTTTCATTTCGATAAGGAGCCGTTTGAATTTCAACCCAGAGACGTTTGTCTTTAAGATTTTTCAATTCAAATTCAAGAACACCTGACTCACCCCTGAATGCCTCTTCTGTGAGGGCATCAAATTGCCGGCGGTATTTATCCATTATCAGGTCAAGAACAACTATCCCCTGTACCTGTTCCAAAGAGTCGGCGCCTATCATGTGTAATCCCGCGCGGTTGATCATGATTAGCGAGCCGTCTCGGGCAAGGAGCTTGATACATTCAGGGGAGGTGTCGATGATCGATTGCAGATACTGCTCCTTTTCCAGAAGCGTTTCTTCGATCCTCATGCGTACGGCGTTCTCTTGCTGAAGTGATGTTATTGCCATGGACAACTGGTTCGTCCGTTCAACAACTTTCATTTCCAAGCATTCGTTGGCTGCATACAGAGCCTCCTCGGCCTGTTTGCGCGCGCTGATATCACTGATCACAAGTCGGCACACAGCTGCGCCGTCGATGTCCTGTGCAGTGGCAGATGCCAGATGAGCCCAAAACATTGCTCCGGCCACCTGTATCATCCGCAGTTCGCACTCCTGCGGCTCACCTGTATCAAAAAGCCGTTTGCGGTGCAGGTAGTAGATGTCCTGGTCCTCATTGAGGATATACCGACTGAACGGCTGCATAACCAGCGCGCTCCGTGTGACGTTCAGCAGAGTGGCTGCGGCCAGGTTCGCTTCCAAAATAAGTCCCTGTTCGCTGATGGTGCAATAGGCAACCGGCGCCAAGTCATAGAGGTCGAAATAGCGCTTTTTTTCCGCCTCCAGTTCCAACTGTGCCCGGCTCAGTTCCTCGTTTTGCATTTCCAGCTCAATGTGGTAAACCTGCAATTCGTGGAACAGCCTCTTTGTGTCATCGAGGAAATGATCCTCCAGATTTTGCGGTAACGTGACCGCATTTACCCGGGCGATCTCTTCTGCACGACGGCGCAGTTCTGCGGCTTGTCCAGATCGGTCATCCATGCAGGTCACTGTATGCATCCTGCAATGTATCAATCTCAATTCTCGTTTCCCGTTCCGTTGCAGCGAGCACAGACATCTGTAAAACCTCATTCATTATGAAGGTGGAAGCCAGGTACTGCATCAGGCAAAACCTTGGCAATTCGCTGCATGGCTTTTGGGGCCAGGTTACATTGGATGTTTATATAGAATAAGGTTTGATAAATATATGTCAACATTTTTTCACTGCACCCAAGCCTGATTGGTTTCCATCAGGAACTCCCTGTTGGAAACAGCTGTTCTCCGACTTGGGAAAAGGGGAAATTTCATCCTCGGAGCAAGTTGTTGCACGATCAACTCTTTATGGCAGGATTGAAGGAATCCGGATTTGACGGATTCGCACTAGTGGCGAAGGGCGAAGAGTACGGTGGGAAAGCAATACCTGTTTTGGAGG
>RPRC01000194.1 GCA_003857395.1 Geobacter sp. | reverse complement strand
CGAGATGAACGGCTACGAGGCGGAATCCGAAGCGGCTGTGCTTCTCAATGGCCTCGGCATCCCCGAGGAGCTGCGCTCCAAGACAATGAAGGAGCTGGAAGCGGGAGAAAAGGTGCGGGTTCTGCTGGCCCAGGCCCTGTTCGGCAACCCGGACGTGCTGCTCCTGGACGAACCGACCAACCATCTTGATTTGAAATCCATTGCCTGGCTGGAGGATTTCCTCTACCGGTTTCCCAATACGGTCATTGTTGTTTCCCATGACCGCCATTTCCTGAATCAGGTCTGCACCCATATCGCCGATATCGATTTTGGCCGCATCCAGGTATATGTGGGGAACTACGATTTCTGGTATCAGGCGAGTCAGCTGAACCTGAAGCAGAAGCAGGATGAAAATCGCAAGGTCACCGACAAGGCTAATGAACTGAAGGAATTTATTCAGCGCTTCAGTTCCAACGCCTCCAAGGCCAAGCAGGCCACCTCGCGGAAAAAGCTGCTGGAAAAACTTACCATTGAGGATATGCCGGTTTCGTCGCGAAAATATCCTTACGTGGTGTTTAAGCCGGAACGAGCCTGCGGCGACATCATCCTGGAGATCAAAGATCTCTCCAAATCAATCGAAGGGGTGCCGGTCTTGAACAACCTGACACTGACGGTGGGCAAGGGTGATAAAATCGCCTTTGTCGGCGGCAACAGCCTGGCGAAAACAACGCTGTTCCAGATCCTTGCCGGGGAGCTTGAGCCTGACAGCGGCAGCTTCCGCTGGGGAATTACCATTACTCCCGCCTACTTCCCAAAAGATCATGGCGACTATTTTGCCAGCGATATGAACCTGATTGAATGGCTTGGCCAGTTTTCTCCACCCACCGAGGGTGAGTCCTTTTCCCGCGGGTTCCTTGGCCGGATGCTCTTCTCCGGAGAGGAAGCGCTCAAGAAGACCAGCGTCCTGTCAGGAGGCGAAAAGGTTCGCTGCATGCTCTCCCGGATGATGCTGTCCGGCGCCAATGCCCTGATCCTGGATGAGCCGACCAATCACCTTGACCTGGAATCAATTACCGCCCTGAATAATGGACTCATCTCGTTTTCGGAGGTGGTACTGTTCGCCTCCCATGACCACGAGTTTGTCTCCACGGTGGCAAACCGGATCGTGGAAATCACCCCGGCCGGGATCATCGACCGGGTGATGGGTTTCGATGAGTACCTGGAGAATGGCGAAGTGGCACGTCTCCGGGATGAAATGTGTCATGGGCATCGGGACTTAAATCTGTAATATGCCCGGTATCCGGTTTTTCACTGTGCTGTTTTGTTCGCACTGGAAGAAAAAATGGCCTGCATTTGCAGGCCATTTTTGTTACTCAGAGGTTGTTTTACGGGACGTCTTCTACCAGTCCTCCTCCTGCTTTTTCAGCATCTTTCGGAAGTAAATATCCGGATTGGTCAGCCTCTTGATTTCGGTATCTTTGTACCCGAGCTCGCGGAAAGGAATCACGCCATTTATGGCATGACAGTTGATGCAGTTCAGGGCCTTTTCCTTTGTTACCATATGGTTGCTGCCAAAGTAGATGGTCTGCCAACCGGGGACCGGTTTGTAATCCTTGATGCCGAGTGTTTTTGCGGCAGAGGCCACGCCCGCGAGAGTATCGCCATTGGACATCGGTGGGGCGAAATCCATGGCCAGGAGTTGTCCGTCTTTGGCATTATAGTATGCCTTGCCGAGGAAAATCTTGAAGGGGTAAATCTTGCTCTTTCCATCCTTCCTGCTACCCTTGGGACCGATGAAGTGGGGTTCGTTCGCTACTGTCTTATTGTACCAGGCGTAAACCGGAACCGTTTCATTCGCTTCTTTCTTCAGGGTTGCCGGCTCATAGAATTTATCCGAGCTCTGCTCCCACTTGGTAAAGTCCTTGGCAACCGCGCCGCCGGTTCGGGGGATGTGGCAAGTTTGACAGGCTATCTTTGCGGTATGACGGTTATACGCGGCATCCTTGTGGGGCTGGTCCGAGTGGCAATCGGCACAGGATATTCTGACGCCATCGTTTGCCCAGTTGTTGGGGTCGAATCCGGTCGGGATCTTGTGATCCTTGCTTTTATGACAGTCCACGCAGACCATTCCATTCGCGGCATGGACGTCTGTTTTTTTGCTGAGCATGAAGCCCCGTTTTACCAGAACTCCCCCACCAGCTGCTTCGTGACAGGTCATACAGTTTTTGGTCGAAGGTTTGCCGACGGACATTGCTGCTTTGACGCTGCGATCCTGGCCCATAACGATGCGTCCCTGCTCATCTTTGAACGGCTTGAGATTCCGGTAATCATAGTCGCTGGAATGGCAGACCAGGCAGTCGATGGCCTTTTCCGCCTCTGGACCGGTGCTGCCAACATCGCTCAGGTGATTGCCCGGATGGCAGGTATTGCAGCCGGAAAATTTCGACTTGCCGGTCTCGGGACTTTTGGGAATTTCCTTCAAGTTGTTGACGACGTCGTTGCCGTTGCACATGGTGTAAATACGGTTTTTCATGCCGTACTCCTTGTGCGGGTCAAGATTGTCGACGTTCGTCACCTTGGAGGCGTGTTTCCAGTGCACTGTCTCGAGAAACTTCGCGGCTGTTCCGGGATGGCACTCTTCGCAGGTTTCCGGTCCGTTATAGCCGTTTTTCTCGATATACTCCGTGCCCGGATGTACCTCGGCGAAACTGGATACGGCTACCCCCCCCACCAGTAGCAGGGCCAGCGTCAGGGTAATTCTGTTCATTTTTCCCTCCTTGCCCCAGCTCAATTCCAATCAGTTACTGTCACGGAAGAGGCCGGAAATGCTCCGTCAGCAACCAGCTGTTTTCCGGAAGTAGCTGCTGACATTTTTACCGTCGATTACCTTGTACTTGCAACGGATTTCGTCATCCAAGGCAATCCGGTGATCCTTGAGCTTGTCGAGGGTTAGTTCGTCGTTAATGGTAATGACCACATTTTCGCCGGTCTTGTTGTCCTTCAGTGTCACGGTGGCAGTAGTGGCATCCTTCCCTGCCAGTTCGATAACAGTAATAACGCCAACCATCTTGATTTCATCTGCTTGGGCTGTTCCTGTTACGAAAAAAAGAGTTGCTGCGAAAAAAACACACAGAGCGGCAATTGACAGAAATTTCTTCATACGTTTCTCCTTTGCGGCACATGGCCTTTTGTAGTGCTACATTCCTGCATCAGGATGCCCGGCGGCGAAGACGAAATGCCGCCGCCGGTATCCGTTTGCTAGAAGTGTACCTCAAATGTTGCGTAGAGATCCTGGGCGTTTTTGAGCGGCGTCAGGAGCTGCGCATTCATGGGGTTGCCAAGGTTGTCCATGCTGACTGGGCCGCCGACCCAGTTGTTGCTGC
Source organism: Geobacter sp. (assembly GCA_003857395.1). The sequence goes on along the minus strand of RPRC01000194.1, from coordinate 9,008 downwards.
CGGTGTAATCAAAGTCATAGTACTGATAGCCGATGCGGAAGAAAGTTTTGCTCAGGTAGGAAGAGATGGGTTTTAGTTTTAACTCTTGGATGATGTATGCCTCATATACATTACCTCTGGTGCCTACTTTGGACGTCCACATATCATCTGCGGCTGGCGCAAAGGTAATCCAGTCTTTCGAGCCATGGTTGTATTCGAAACCCAGTTTGGTGCCGGTTTTTTCGATGTCATAACGGGTACCGACATAAACGGCCATGCCGGTTTTACTTTCTTTGTTCCCAGAATACATCAATCCAATTGGCATTCCCGGAAGTGCAGTGTTGTTATTTGGATGTGTGTGGCTAAGGGCACCGGAGACGAACCAGTTAAGATTACCTATTCCAATTTTTTTAACTGTACCGAGGAAATTTAAACCATACCAGTCGATATCGCCGAGATTAGTACTGGGTGTGCCAAAAAGGGTACCGGCATTATCGCCCGATACAATGATCGGAGCGTTGAAAATGTTCATTCCCCGGTTATATTGGAACTCAGCTTTCAGAAGATCGGTATCGTAGGGTACAATATTGACGCCAAGCATGTCGGTATTATGGAGACTGTTGGGGAATGCATCGGAGTTGATGGAATCCTGGTAACCTCTTCCATAACAGAACTTGGCATAAGCGCCTTCAAGACCGGCAATGTCAGGAGCCCAACCAAGGGTGACACCATCGAAGGCATAGTCAACCAGCAGGGAAGGCACTCCTGAATTTCCCGGTTTCTCGGTATTCTGGTGTAAGTGGCTTGGTGCACCTCCCGTGGAGGGGCGACGCCCGATAGAAAACCAGATTGGCTGGTCGGCGATATTTTTCCAGGTGGCATAGACTTGATCGACGGCAAGTTTGTTGTCGCCTGGGACATGTCCAATTGTCCCGTCGAAGAGACCTGATCTGTCGGCGAAAAATCCTCCCGAGGAAACTGCTCTATCATCCTGGGCACCGGCTATTTTGTACATCAGTAGCCGAGCGGTAACTGAAACATCCTGGGTCGCTTGAGCATGCAGGTTCAGGCCGAAGCGGTTGGTATATAAAGCGTTGTTGCTTAATGTCTGTCCGGGAACATTGCCTGGGTTCATCGGGTCAGATGGGTTGAATTGATAAAACGGAGCTGATTTGGCATGCAAATAATCATACCTGAAGCGATAATCCCCGCCGATGGTAAGCCATTTACCGAGAGAATTTCGTTCTACTTTTGCAACCTTCTGCTCTGTTTCCTTTGATTTGTCGACAGTCTGCTGGAGCTTTGCATCACTTTCCTTGACCTGCTGTTTCAACGCGTTCAGTTCCTGTGATAAAGCATCGATCCTCCGCAGGAGTTCTTCGTCAGCAGAATAAGCCGACAAGGGCACAGCCACGGCAAGCAGTATCGTAACCATTAAAATTTTTCCCACTCTATTCCTCATGTAGCACGCCTCCTTCTCATTTGCATGGATTAGCCTTCGACAAATCGGCAAATACCCGTAATTTATCTTCCTATCACCTCCTGTCGTTCAACGGGCAGTTGTGCCTTTCCCTGAAGAGAAACGTTTCCCGAAAATTGCGCATATAATACTGCTAAAATAAAATAAATGCAAAAAATAATCTATATATATATATGCGAACAAGACTATCAGGTTGGGCCTGTTACTCTGACTATTTCTCTGAACGCGGCTGGTCACGCTACTGCTTGTTTTGTCCTCCTTGCACTTTGTGATAAATACTCCCTCTGTTAGCTTGACTCGATAGGTTGTCGTGCCTATTCTTTCATAAAGAGAATGTTTACGAAGGAGTTACAATCATGATCAGATCGGAAAAAATGACCATAAAAACCCAGGAAGCCTTGGGTGCTGCGCAGCAGCTCGCTGCTTCCAGCCAGAACGGCTCCATTGAGCCCGAGCACCTCCTCTTGGCGCTTCTGGACCAGGAAGGAGGGCTGGTCGGTTCCATCCTCCAGAAGATAGGAGCAAACCCCCAGTACGTCCGCTCCAAAACCGAGACGGAGCTGAAGCGCCTTCCTCAGACAACAGGCTCAGGGGTGCAGGTGTACCTCTCGTCATCACTCCACCATGCCCTGGATACTGCCCAGCGCGAGGCCGATGCGATGAATGATGAGTTTGTGTCCACCGAACACCTGCTGCTCGGACTTATTGAGGAAAAAAGCTGCAAGGCGTCCTCCATCCTGACCGACAGTGGGGTAACCCGGGATTCCCTTCTTGCGGCCCTCAAGGATCTGCGTGGTGACGAACGAGTGACGGATCAAAATCCGGAAGAGAAATACCAGGCCCTGGCCAAGTACAGCCGCGATCTGACCGAGTTGGCCGGCAAGGGCAAGCTGGATCCGGTGATTGGCCGCGACGACGAGATCCGCAGGGTGATCCAGGTACTCTCGCGCAGGACGAAGAACAACCCGGTGCTCATCGGAGAGCCGGGCGTTGGCAAGACCGCTATCGTGGAGGGATTGGCCCAACGGATCATTTCCGGAGACATCCCGGAGACGCTGAAGAACAAGCGCATTGTGGCCCTTGACATGGGGGCTCTCATCGCCGGGACAAAGTTCCGGGGAGAATTCGAAGAGCGCCTCAAGGCGGTGATCAAAGAAGTGACGAAGTCGGAGGGGAAGATTGTTCTCTTCATTGACGAACTCCATACCCTGGTTGGGGCCGGGGCTGCGGAAGGGGCCATGGATGCCTCGAATCTCTTGAAGCCGGCACTGGCGCGCGGTGAACTGCACTGCATCGGCGCCACGACCCTCAATGAATACCGCAAGTACGTGGAAAAGGACGCAGCCCTGGAACGCCGCTTTCAGCAAGTGTACACCGGCGAGCCGAGCGTGGAGGATACTATTTCGATCCTCCGCGGTCTGAAGGAGAAGTACGAGACCTTCCATGGCATCCGGATCCAGGACAGCGCCATCGTGGCGGCAGCTACCCTGTCCGATCGCTATATTACCGACCGTTTTCTCCCGGACAAGGCCATAGATCTGATTGATGAGGCTGCGTCACGGCTGCGGATCGAGATCGATTCCATGCCGACCGAGATCGATGAGATCGAGCGGCGCATCATCCAGATGGAGATCGAGAAACAGGCGCTTCTCAAGGAGCAGGACCAGCATTCTCAGGAGCGCCTCCGGAAGCTTGCTGACGAACTTGAGGAGCTCAAGGCGCAGTCAGCGCAGCTGAAGGTTCACTGGCAGCAGGAGAAGGAGATTATCAAGTCGCTGCGCGAACTGAAGACCCGGCTTGAAGACAAGAAAACCGAGGCCCAGAAGCTTGAACGGGAGGGTAACCTGGCCGGTACCGCGGAGATCCGTTACGGTGAAATCCCGGCCATCGAACAGGAGATGGAGGCGAAGAATCAGGAACTTCTTCAGGTGCAGAAAGAGGGGAAAATGCTCTCCGAAGAGGTGGATGGCGACATGGTGGCCGAGGTGGTTGCCAAGTGGACCGGTGTCCCGGTGTCGCGACTCCAGGAGAGTGAGTCGGCCAAGCTGGTGAAGATGGAGGATCGCCTGAGGTCACGGGTGGTGGGGCAGGACGAAGCCCTGCTGCTGGTGGCGAATGCGGTCCGTCGTGCCCGTTCCGGACTTTCGGATCCGAACCGACCTATCGGCTCATTCATCTTTCTGGGACCGACCGGGGTGGGCAAGACCGAAACCGCCCGGACCCTGGCCGAATTCCTGTTTGACGACGACCAGGCGATCGTTCGTATCGACATGAGCGAGTACCAGGAGAAGCACACCGTTGCCCGACTGATCGGGGCACCTCCCGGCTATGTCGGTTATGAGGAGGGCGGACAACTCACCGAAGCGGTGCGGAGAAGACCATACAGCATTGTCCTCTTCGACGAGATCGAAAAGGCCCATCCCGAGGTGTTCAATGTCCTTCTCCAGGTGCTGGACGATGGGCGGTTGACGGACGGGCAGGGGCGCACGATAGATTTCCGCAACACTGTCATCATTATGACCAGCAATCTGGGTTCCCAATGGATTCAGCAGTTCGGCGCCACAGATTATTCACGGATGCGGAGCATGGTGATGGAGACGCTGAAGGAAAGTTTTAAACCGGAATTTCTCAATCGCGTGGATGAAATCGTCATCTACCATGCGCTGCCCCTTGACCAGATCAAGAAAATCGTGGACATTCAGATCAAGAGGCTCAAGAAGCGGCTGGAAGAGATGCATATCGGGATCGAAGTCACTGACAAGGCCCGCGAATACCTTGCCCAGGAAGGCTATGATCCGGCCCTCGGCGCACGTCCCTTGAAAAGGACTATACAAAGGAAGATCCAGGACCCCTTGGCTCTGATGCTACTCGAAGGTAAATTTGTCGCGGGAAATACGGTGCTCGTTGATCTGTCCATAGCCGGGGAGGGGTTGGTAATCAAGTTGAAATGACCAGAGCTGAAGCATAGGAACTAGCATGCACAGGCTGCAATGCAGCTTTCTGTTTGCCTGCAAAAAGGCCACTTCGATACCCGCCCGGGGACGAAGTGGCCTTTGCTTTTTGCTTGTTGACGGCCTGCCGACTGGCGTTATGACTTCTTCTGTCTTTTTGCGACAATCAGGTTCTTTATCCCGTCATAGGTTGCTGCTGTGATAATGTTTTTCTGCTTCAGCTGATTCTTCCGGGTGTACGGACGACCGTCGATGATCTTTTTTGCATCACCACTGGCAAGGCCGGGAAGGGCTGCGAGTTGTTCTTTCGTTGCGCTATTGATGTCGATCAGGTCGGTCTTGTCTGCAGACTTTTTCCGCAGTTTTTTTGTGACCGTTTTCGTTGGTTCCACGGTAGCTGTTTCATCGACTGGAGAAGCGAAGGAAAGTGTTGCTGCCAGCATACCTGCCAGCATACCGAGAAACAGACGTAAACCGAGTTTTTTCATGAGAAGCCTCCTGTGAAATAGTTTATAAATGTATATTAATAAAACTCTCTAATGTCAAGCTTTTTTAATCCTTTAACGAACTTGATTTATTCTTGCAATTGCTTTTGAATAACTTTACTACTAGAAAATAGACGTCTTGCACCACTCGTGGCGACGCTCCTTCTCTCGATCCGCTCCGGGTGGTCGCCAGAAAATTTCTTCAGTACCGCTGGATAGCGGTGGCTGAGATAACATTTTTTGGGGGATATATGCCAGGGATGAGGATGCCGGCACTTATCGTTATTCTGTTGATACTGACGGGATGCAGTGTGAAGCAGGTCAGACAGGGTATCTATGAGGGTGCTCAGGCACGGAACCAGCTGCTCACACCTCCTGGTGAACGTCTCGAAAAAGAGGCGTATCCCACGTACGGCGACTATGCGCAGCAGCGAGACGGGATCCTCAAGAGGGACATCGGCAGCAGTCCCATGGTTCCGTAGCTGTTTCGCTGGATGTAGTAGAAGGCTTCTTGTCCATTTTATCGGAATCGTGTCGGGAGAGTGGTTCTGCTTTTGGCAGATAGTGTCCTTAGCGCGCACCAGAGGAGGTTTCCATGTCGAATTTCATCGCACTTGGCGTCAGTTCCTGTCTCCTAGGGGAACTGGTCCGCTATGATGGTGGTCACAAACACGATCACTATATCACCGACACCCTTGGATGTTTTTTTCATTTTGTTCCGGTTTGTCCTGAGGTTGGATGTGGTCTGCCGGTTCCTCGTGAGGCCATGCGGCTTGAAGGGAACCCGGCGGCGCCGCGACTGGTCACCAGTCGGACAGGGATCGATCTTACGGAGCGGATGCATGAATACTGCCTGCGAACTGTAAAGGATTTGGAGAACCAGGATCTGTGTGGTTTTATCTTCAAGAAGAATTCGCCCAGTTCGGGGCTTTTTCGGGTGAAGGTTTATGGTGGCGGGATGCCGGTAAAGACCGGCCGGGGGCTCTTTGCCGAGGCATTTGTGCGACACTTTCCGCTTCTGCCGGTTGAAGAAGAGGGACGCCTCTACGATATGAACATCCGCGAGAATTTCATTGAGAGGGTGTTCGCTTTGCGCGAATGGAAAGATTTTCTGCTGGAGAAACGGGGCATGGGTGCCCTTGTGGAATTCCATTCCAGGAGAAAGCTACAACTCATGGCTCATTCGCCGGAGATCTATCGGGAAATGGGCCGACTGGTTGCGGAGGGGAAATCGCTGGCGTGGGCGGAACTTCTGGACCGCTATCAGAACTTGCTGATGCGGGCGCTGTCACTGCAGGCGACGGTAAAAAAGAACAGCAATGTTCTTTCCCACATCATGGGTTATTTCAAACAGCAGCTTACGCCGGAAGAAAAGGTGGAGTTGTTGGAGGTCATTAACAGCTACCACCGCGGACTCGTTCCCTTGATCGTTCCGGTAACGCTCTTGAAACATTATGTCAGGAAATACGACCAGGAATACCTGCAAAAACAGACCTATCTCTCACCCCATCCCATGGAGCTGATGCTCAGAAATCACGTTTGAGCGATTTCTGGTTATGGCGGGCATTCTTCTTGCTGATAGTACCTCGAAAAATGAAAAAGAAGGTATTTGCCCTAATTCTGCCAAAAGAAACACAAAATACTGACAGGGAAGAGTCAACATCTCGGCGACCGAAGGGTAGATTGACTGGAATGATCCGTTTGCCGGAGACTTCTCCCTGCGAGGTACTCCGACTGCCCCTGGGAGGGGTGGCTGGAGCAGTTTGGAAGAGAGCGCCGGTCACGGAAATCGCTTGCAGCGGTATCAAATATTTTGAATGAATAGTGATAGGAAATGATCAAGAAGATTGTTTGTGTTCTGATGGTTTTTCTTTGCAGCCTGCCGGAGTTGGCCCCAGCCAGCATCATTCGCGCCGACAAGGTTGTTGTTCTCAAAAAAAAGCGGCTGTTGCTGCTGGTGAAAGACGGTGAGATACTGAGGAAGTATCGAGTAGCCATTGGAAGAAATCCGGTTGGCTCCAAGACCCGCCAGGGGGACGGTAAAACACCGGAGGGCGAATATGTGCTGGACAGACGGAACCCGAACAGCAGGTTTTACCGCTCCATCCACATTTCCTATCCTAATACGAACGACCTTAACAGGGCTCAGAGAAAAGGAGTAGCTCCGGGTAGAGATATCATGATCCATGGCCTGCCCAGAAATTATGAGGATGTCGGAGAGCTGCACACCGTGACAGACTGGACACGGGGGTGTATTGCGGTGACAAATTCCGAGATAGACGAGATATGGTCATTTGTCCCGAACGGCACTCCCATTGAAATCAGACCCTAGGCGTCTGTCGAACGTAGAGTTCTCCCCTCTGCTCTTGACCTATCGGGCAGCCCCTAAAACTTCCTGCACTTTTTCCAGCAGGCTCCAGGGCACCACCGGTTTGGGAAGGAAGTGGAGTCCTTCCTTGAGTATTCCCTCCTCGGTAAGAAATTCACCGGTATAGCCGCTCACGAAGATCGCCTTGAGATCCGGATAGGTCTTTCGGATCTCAAGATATGCATCCCTGCCGTTCTTTTTCGGCATGATTATGTCGAAGATCGCCATTTTGATACGATCACTGTTTTGATGGTATTTCATAACCGCATCCATTCCGTCCACAGCCTCAATCACGGTATAACCGAATTCCTCCAGGACGGTCTTGATGAAACCTCTTACGTCCGGGTCATCTTCCGCAACGAGGAGTGTCTCCCCTCTTCCTTTAGGCGCGCTGAGTTGCACATATGCCGACTTTTCCGGTTCTTCCTGGATAAGAGGAAAATAGATATTTACGGAGGTGCCAATATTAGCTTCGCTCTGGATGTGTATATAGCCGTTGAGCTGCTTGACAAGGCCGTAGACGATGGAGAGGCCTAGACCTGTTCCTTTACCCACTTCTTTCGTGGTAAAGAAAGGTTCGAAAATTCTGTCCTGCGTTTTCTTGTCGATGCCGAGACCGGTGTCGGAAACGGTGAGATGGACGTAGCTTGAGGATTTGCCGGAGAGGACCGACGACTCGATTTTTCCATCCCTCGTGCAGTAGGCGGTTCGGATATTGAGAATCCCGCCTCCGGGCATGGCGTCCCGGGCGTTTGTGGCCAGATTGATGATTATCTGTTCGAATTTTGTTTCATCGCCCAGTACCACCATGTCTTCCTTGCAGAGGTCTGTCCGGATTTCCACGTCTTCACGTATCAGGCGGGAAAGGAGCTTTTCTGTATCAAGAATAATGGTATTGAGATTTAGGGGCTTCAGGCAGATCAGCTGCTTCCTGCTGAAGGCCAGGAGACTGTCTGTGAGCCCGCCAGCGCGTTCAGCTGCCAGTCTGATCTGGTCAACATATTTTTTCAGTTCTTGATCTTCCAGTTTCATCTGCAGGATGAAGACGAATCCGGTAATTGCCGTGAGGATATTGTTGAAATCATGGGAAATACCTCCTGCCAATTGCCCGACGGCTTCCATCTTCTGGGCCTGGATAAGCTGTTCTTCCAGATGCTTCCTGTCCGTAATATTACGCTCATATCCTCGAAAACCTGAATAGTTGCCGTTTTGATCGAAGATTGGCATCCCACTCGATTCCAGCACGACAGTCCTCCCGTCTTTATGCCGGTAGCTGCATTCAATCTCGGAAAAAGGCATCTCCTTTTGTTTAGCATCGGCTAAGAGGGTGGTAATGCGCTCCAGGTCTTCCTCGGATAGCAGGTCGAAGGGTTTTCTGCCGAGAACCTCCTCCGGTTCATATCCCAGCAAAGATTTCACTTTCTGACTTGAGTAGGTCAGGATGTCATGACTATTCGTCTCCCAAATCCAGTCAGTGGTTGCTTCAACCAGGGAGCGGTAACGGGCCTCGCTATCTCGTAGGGCTGTTTCCGTCCTTTTCCTTTCGGTAATGTCGTGGACGATGTTGAAATAGAATTGGCGATCTTTAAGGCGAATCGGTGAGGAAAATAACTCCACATCCCGGAGGTCGCCGCTGGCGAGTCGCTGGGTGAAGATGCCGTAATACTCGCCTTTAACGACGGAACTTTCAATCATGCTTCGAAACTCTGTTTCGGGGAGTGTCGTCAGGTCGGAGAGTTTCAATG